>NZ_PYHV01000002.1:0-97465 GCF_004766475.1 Pseudoalteromonas sp. KS88 | reverse complement strand
AGATGTGTATAAGAGACCGATATTGACTCGCTCATTGATGATGCTGCACAAACCGATGCTGAATCCGAGCAGCCAACTGAGTTGGTTGAAGAAGACGACGAATTTGATTTAGACGATATCGACTCGCTCATTGATGATGCTGAGCAAAGCAATGCACAGCCCGAGCAGCCAGCTGAATTGGTTGAAGAAGAGGACGAATTTGATTTAGATGATATCGACTCGCTCATTGATGATGCTGAACAGCCAACTGAATTAGTTGAAGAAGAGGACGAATTTGATTTAGATGATATCGACTCGCTCATTGATGATGCTGAACAGCCAACTGAATTAGTTGAAGAAGAAGATGAGTTTGATTTAGATGATATCGAAGGTTTAATCGATGATGCTGCAACAAACGAACAACCTCAATCAAATCAAGAAGCGCAACAAACAGCGAATGAGCATGACTCAGAACTTGATGAAGCGTTGTCAGATTCAATGGAGGACTTGTCAGCTGTTGAAGATGAGTTAAACGTTGATGATGTAGAAAATATAGCGTCGTCCCTCACTGATGAACCAGATTTAGAAGAACTTGAAGCAGAACCTGAGCTTGAAGCAGAGCCAGAGCTTGCAGAAGAGCCTGAACTTGAAGCAGAACCTGAGCTTGAGGAAGAACCTGAGCCTGAAGCAGAACCAGAGCTTGCAGAAGAGCCTGAAGCAGAGCCTGAACTTGAAGTAGAACCTGAACTTGAAGTAGAACCTGAACTTGAAGTAGAACCTGAACTTGAAGCAGAACCAGAACTTGAGGAAGAACCAGAGCTTGAAGAAGAACCTGAGCCTGAAGCAGAGCCAGAGCTTGAAGCAGAGCCAGAGCTTGAAGAAGAGCCTGAGCTTGAAGAAGAGCCTGAACTTGCAGCAGAGCCAGAGCTTGAAGCAGAGCCAGAGCTTGAAGCGGAGCCTGAGCTTGAGGAAGAACCAGAACTTGCAGAAGAGCCAGAGCTTGAGGAAGTGCCTGAACTTGAAGCAGAACCAGAACTTGCAGAAGAGCCAGAGCTTGAGGAAGAGCCTGAACTTGAAGTAAAACCTGAATTTGAAGCAGAGCCAGAGCTTGAAGCAGAGCCAGAGCCTGAAGCAGAGCCTGAACTTGAAGCAGAGCCAGAGCTTGAGGAAGAACTTGAGCCTGAAGCAGAGCCAGAACTTGCAGAAGAGCCAGAGCTTGAGGAAGAGCCTGAACTTGAAGCAGAGCCAGAGCTTGAAGCAGAGCCTGAACTTGCAGAAGAGCCAGAGCTTGAGGCAGAATCTGAGTTGTCTGAATTACCAGAGGGTGATGACTCAAACGTTATTATGGATGAAGAAGACCTTCTGGATGAATATGATGATCCTGCTTTAAAAAGTGTTGATGAATTACTAAATGAACTGCAACAAGAAGACGATTATGTTGCTGATCCACAGTGGTCTTCTACAGATGATCTTAATGATGATATTGAAGAAGTTGAAATAGATTTAGGGGATGACCCACTCGACGAAGAGGGAATTTCATCAGATATTGATTTAGCAGCTGAAGATGAATCACCTGAAACTGAAGATATAACTCCTAGTCAAGAGCTTGAAGAATACCCAGAGCTTGAGCTTGACTATGACGATATGGATTCACCTCAAAATGAGGCAGAACTTCCACTAAGTCAAACAGAGCAAGATCTTGCAAATGCGATGGCTGGCGGTCAAGAAATTGATAATTTAGAACATGATTTTGATGACGAACAGTTAATTGAAGATGACTTTATTAGCAATGAACCATTGGAAGATGAGCTTGATATTCCAGAGTCAAGTTCAGAGCTTGAGCAAACAATTACTCCAGAAGTCAATGAAACAGTGGATGTTGACCTCAATGATGAAAATGAAATAGATTCTTTAATTGATGATTCAAGCCAGAGCAATGAATTAGACGCATTCGCGCAAGATGAAGCTGTTGATGATGCTGAATTACAATTAAGTCAAGCTGAGCAAGACTTAGCTGAAGCTATGTCCGCAAATGAAAACTCTGACACATTAGAGCAAGATTTTGATGACGAGCCCTTGATTGGGGATGAATTACTGGTTGATGATGAAAAGCAAGAGCCAGTGTTTGACAGTCAACTTGATGATATCAATGAAGAGGCCCTTGGCCAGATAGCTAACGATGACGTTGCTACAGAGTTAGAAAGCAGTATTGATGAAACAAGTTTATCAGACGATGAACTTGATGATGACTTTATGGCCGATCTTACTCAAACTGATTTTGATTCTTTACTCAGTGAGTTAGCGGAGCCTGAGCCTTTAAACATTGAAGACAGTGATGATTTTGATGTTGACTTTGATGCGTTGCTTAATGAGGACCTAACAGAGCTGAATGGGTTAACTGACACGCCAGCAAGTGAGTTAGAAAGCTCTCAAAGCACCCTTGATCCTGTTGATGACGAATTTGTAGATATTGATGCCTTGATAGAACAAAGTGATGATGCAAGCCCTGAACACGAACCTTATGACGACATTGATATGGATGTGGGGCTAAGTGAATATGATGCATTATTGGCGGGAGAAAACCCGACTGATGTAGATTTAGAGAGCGGAGGCTACTCTGCCAAGCTTGATTTAGCGCGCGCATACATTGAAATAGACGATATGGACTCAGCGCTTGATGCTATTGAAGATGTTATAGCGAATGGCCCTGAAGAAGTGCAGCAAGAAGCGCAGAGTTTGAAGGCTAAATTAGGCTAATAGTGTTTTATATAAACAAAGGGTCTGAACTCACGTTTAGGCCCTTTTTTATTACACCTTTTAAATGAAAGGTGTGGCGATTAGTTTATTTGTATAGTGTCACTTTTATTAGATTGCTATATAGCATAAAATGCCTCGTTCATTAGCACAGTAGGTAAAGCAGTCATTATGCGAGTAGCACTTGGGGTTGAATACAACGGCGCACGATACAGTGGTTGGCAGCGTCAATCGCACGTTAACAGTGTACAACAAGAAGTAGAAACAGCGCTTTCGCGTATTTGTAATCACCCAGTTGAAATTGTTTGTGCAGGACGCACCGATGCGGGCGTTCATGGCACGGGTCAAGTGGTACATTTTGATACTGAGGCTGACCGAGAAATGGTTGCCTTTACAATGGGAATGAACACACTCCTACCAAAAGATATTGCTATTCGATTTGCGAAACCTGTCAGCGAAGATTTTCATGCTCGCTTTAGCGCAACAGCAAGGCGTTACCGCTACGTTATTTATAACTTCGCTTACCGCGGGGCGATTATGAATGAAGGTGTCACGCATTTTTATCACCCATTAGACGAAGTTCAAATGCAAGAAGCCTGTCAGTATTTAATTGGTGAGCACGATTTTACATCGTTCCGTGCGCTGCATTGTCAAGCAAACACAGCAAATAGAACTATTCATCACTTATCTGTTAAACGCCAAGGCGACTATGTGATTATTGATATAAAAGCGAATGCTTTTCTACATCACATGGTGCGAAATATTACAGGGTGTTTAATGGATATTGGATTACATAAGCACAAGCCGGTATGGCTTAAAGAGCTACTTGATTTAAAAGAGCGCGCAAAAGCCAGTGCAACGGCTAAAGCGGCGGGTTTATATCTTGTTGATGTTGATTATCCTGCGCAGTTTGAGATCCCATCAACAACGCTGGGCCCTTTATTTTTAGCAGATTCGGATAAATAAAGAATTTCTAAGCCGCCAGAAGTCAAGGTCATTTCACTACTAAGACCAGTTTTTTATACCGTCGGCGTGTAATTCATGTTTTAATTGAAAAAATTGTCTGCCTGTATATTCGGGCAGGAAGCGACACAGAACAGTATTAAGAGAGTTGCAAATGAGTTGGTTAGAAAAAATCTTACCTAAAACGACAAAATCTTCTGGCCGTAAAGAGATCCCTGAAGGGGTTTGGGCAAAATGTACAGATTGTGATTCGATTTTATATAAAGCAGAGTTAGAAAAATCACTGAATGTATGTCCTAAATGTGATCATCACATGCGGGTGAGTGGACGTAAACGTTTAGAGCACTTTCTTGATGATGCAGATCGTCAAGAGCTAGGTACCGAGCACGAACCAAAAGATGTTTTAAAGTTCAA
This sequence comes from Pseudoalteromonas sp. KS88, assembly GCF_004766475.1. NCBI lineage: Bacteria > Pseudomonadati > Pseudomonadota > Gammaproteobacteria > Alteromonadales > Pseudoalteromonadaceae > Pseudoalteromonas > Pseudoalteromonas sp. KS88. Next base: position 93,355 of record NZ_PYHV01000002.1, on the reverse strand, counting down.
AGATTCTAAAAAGTATTCAGACCGCATTAGCGCAGCGCAAAAATCAAGTGGCGAAAAAGACGCCTTAGTTGCGATGAAAGGTCGATTAAAAGGTATTCCTGTTGCTGCTGTTGCATTTGAGTTCTCATTTATGGGTGGCTCAATGGCGTCGGTTGTTGGCGCGCGTTTTGTAGATGCTGTTGACCAATGTTTAGAGCACAACATGCCGCTTATTTGTTTTTCTGCCTCAGGTGGTGCACGTATGCAAGAGGCGCTTATGTCGTTAATGCAAATGGCCAAAACCAGTGCTGCACTTGCTAAAATGAGTGAAAAAGGCTTGCCGTTTATTTCGGTGATGACCGACCCTACAATGGGTGGTGTATCGGCGTCATTAGCAATGTTAGGTGATATCAATGTGGCTGAGCCAAAAGCGTTAATTGGTTTTGCTGGACCACGTGTTATCGAGCAAACAGTACGTGAAACCTTACCGGATGGTTTTCAACGCAGTGAATTCCTACTCGAGCATGGTGCAATTGACATGATTGTAGACCGTCGTGAGATGCGTGATACGCTAGCTCGCGTACTGGCTAAATTTATGAACTTGCCTTCTACTGAACAAGAGCATAGAGTAGCGTAAATTTCAGCTTAACTGATTACACGCTATGACAAAAAATATTCCTAGCCAATCATCAAGCCTTGATGATTGGCTTTGTTATTTAGAAAGTGTTCACCCTGCAAATATAGCTATGGGGCTCGAGCGCGTAGCCGATGTTGCCAGCAACATTGGTTTATTAGACACCTCAAGTAAAATTATTCTGATTGGCGGCACAAACGGCAAAGGTACTACAGCACGTTGTTTAGAGTCACTCTTGTTGGCTCAAGGGCACAGTGTGGGCACGTATGCTTCTCCGCATTTAATTCACTACAATGAACGTGTTCGCATTAATGGCGCTGAGCTTGATGATCAATTTCACGTTGATGCATTTGACTTGTTAGAGCAGGGCCGTGGTGAAACACCATTAACGTACTTCGAATATGGCACCTTAGGTGCGTTGGCGATATTTAAACGCCATAGCGTGGATTACGTACTACTTGAAGTGGGGCTCGGTGGCCGTTTTGACGCTACAAATATCGTCACTCCTTATGCAAGTGTTATAACCACAATAGATTTAGACCACAAAGAGTACCTTGGCGATACCCGTGAATTAGTTGGCTACGATAAAGCGGGCATCTTTAGGGTTGATACGCCAGCTATCGTTGGGGATTTAAATATACCTCATACTGTGACTGATTACGGCACAGAAGTTGCGGCGGATATGTATCTTTCTGGTAAGGATTTTGTATTTAAAGAGCATCAAAGCAGCTTTACTTGGCAATTTAGTGAATTTGATTATGAGTTTGTGAAGCCAAGTATTCCTTGTCAAAATGCAGCCACTGCATTGACTACACTCGCTGTGCTTGATTTATTGCCTAGCAAAGATGTAATCAATAAATGTTTAAGTAATCTAGTGGTCGAAGGGCGCTTTCAGAGGCTAAGTTCATCGCCTTTGGTTTATACTGATGTTGCACATAATCCTGAATCAGCACGTTACTTGACCAAAAAATTAAAGCACTTAGCAGATCAAGGCTTTAAAGTTCATGCGTTAGTCGCTATGCTTAAAGATAAAGATAAAGTAGCTGTTTTAAATGAAGTAAGCCCTGTTATAGACCAATGGCATTTAGCTGGTCTTGATTGCTTTAGAGGCGATACAGTAGAAAACTTAGCCAATGCAATGAATAATGTAAAATCTCATGCACCACTGGCGCAATACAAGAATGTTGAAAGCGCGCTAAATGCTCTACTCCCAAAAATGGATGAGCGTTCAGTGCTCATTGTTTTTGGTTCATTTTTTACGGTTGCAGCAGCAATTCAATATTGGAAAAAATAGAGAGATACACAGTGAACTCAGGCTTCATAAATCGTTTAGTCGGCACCAGCATTGTAGTGATTGCAGCTATCATATTTATTCCAAATATATTGGATGGTGAGAAGGTGCATTACCAAGAAGGGTTTAAGGCCATACCTGAACGTCCTGAGTTCAAAACTATTGATTTGCAAGAAACAATAGATGACTCGTTTGCCAATGCTGAGCAACCAAAAATGCAAGTCGTTGAAGATATTTCAAATGATGATGCATTACTCAGTGACAGTAAAGCAGACAAGACGCCTGAAGTTATAACCGCAGAGCCTGAGTTCGTTACAGCAACAACGGATAGCAATGGGCCAGTAAACACACATTCAACTCCGGCGATTAATACTCAAAAACAGGTTGAGCAAGCCCCAGAGCCTGTTCGTCAGCCAGAAGAGAACCTGACCAAAATGGCCTATGTTATCCAGCTAGGCAGCTTTTCTCATGCAGCGAATGTTAAATCTCTTCAAGCTAAACTTAAGGCAAATGGTTTTAAAACCTTTACTCGTCCAGTTAAAACTCCAAACGGTACTTTAACCAAAGTTTTTGTTGGTCCATCGCTAGATAAAGCGCAACTTCAAAGCAAACTACCTGAATTAAAAGAACTTACAAAGTTAAACGGCAAAGTTACGCAATTCGAAGTAACAAAATGATCTGGCAATTGGGCGGGTTGTCTTATAGAATGCGCCCCAAATTAACGACTAGTTGGTTATTATGATCTGGGTTGATTACGCCATTCTTGGCATTATTGCACTGTCTACTATCATAGGTTTAATTCGTGGCTTTATTAAAGAAGCAATGTCTTTAGCCGTATGGGCCGGCGCTTTTATCATTTCTAGTTTATTTTACCAATATTTAGCCTCTTTCCTAACCAGTATTTCTGAACCCCTTTTAAGAAATGCAGCGGCCATTGCCATATTATTCTTTGCGACGCTATTGTTAGGCGGAATGTTAAACTACCTCTTAGGTGAACTTGTACAACGTACAGGCTTATCTGGCACCGACCGTGTCTTTGGCATTGTGTTTGGTGCACTGCGTGGCGTGTTGGTCGTGAGCGCGTTACTCTTCTTTCTTGATGCTTTTACCGGTGCGCCAAATACGCATTGGTGGGGTAATTCTATTTTGATCCCAGAATTTGGCTTTGTTGTTGAGTGGTTCTTTTCGTACCTCGAAAACAATTCAAGCTTTTTAAATTCGGTCAACCGTTAATCACCGAGGAAAAATTGCATGTGCGGTATCGTTGGAATAGTCGGAACATCTCCTGTAAATCAGGCGATATATGATGGCTTAACTGTTTTGCAACACCGTGGTCAAGATGCTGCGGGCATCATTACCATAGAGAACAACACGTTTAGTTTACGTAAAGCGAATGGCTTAGTGAAAGATGTTTTTCACACTCGTCATATGAAGCGCTTACAAGGGACTATTGGTATCGGCCATGTACGCTACCCAACAGCTGGCTCGTCTAGCTCGTCAGAAGCACAACCTTTTTACGTTAACTCACCGTTTGGTATCGCCTTAGCTCATAATGGTAACTTAACCAATGCAGAGCAGCTTAAAGAACAATTATTCTCTGAGGCACGCCGTCACGTTAACACGACATCAGATTCTGAAATTTTACTTAACATCATGGCTCATGAGTTAAGCAAAGCTGACAAACTGAAGCTTGATGCTGAAGATGTGTTCACTGCTGTCACTGAGGTTATTAGCAAAGTACAAGGTGGCTATGCAGCCATCGCAATGGTAATTGGCCATGGTGTGCTCGCATTTCGTGACCCAAATGGCATTCGTCCACTCGTATTTGGTAAGCGAGAAACTGCAAACGGTACAGAGTACATGTTCGCTTCAGAGAGTGTAGCACTAAAAACTGATGGTTTTGAGTTTGTACGCGATGTAGCACCAGGCGAAGCAATTTACGTAACCGAAGCGGGTGAGTTTTATTCTCAAGCTTGTGCTGAAAAAGCCTCTTATTCACCGTGTATCTTTGAGTTTGTTTACTTTGCTCGCCCAGATTCAAATATAGACCGTATGTCAGTGTATGCAACGCGCGTAAACATGGGCACTAAGTTAGGTGAAAAAATAGCCCGTGACTGGGCTGATAAAGACATCGATGTGGTTATTCCTATCCCTGAAACATCGTGCGATGTAGCGCTTGAGATAGCCCGCGTACTTGAATTACCTTACCGTCAAGGCTTTGTGAAAAACCGATATATTGGTCGTACTTTTATTATGCCAGGCCAAGAAATGCGTAAAAAGTCAGTGCGCCAAAAGCTGAATGCTATTGATCGTGAGTTCAAAGGTAAAAATGTTCTATTAGTTGACGACTCAATTGTGCGTGGTACTACTTCAGCTCAAATCGTTGAAATGGCTCGTGAATCAGGCGCTAAGAATGTTTACTTTGCCTCAGCTGCACCTGAAATTCGCTTCCCGAACGTGTATGGTATTGATATGCCATCTGCTGCTGAGCTTATTGCTCATGGTCGTGAAGTAGAAGACATTAACGCTAGCATTGGCTCTGATGGTTTAATCTTCCAATCACTCGATGACTTAATTGCCGCAGTTCGCCAAGAAAATCCAGAAATTAGCCGGTTTGAAACTTCAGTATTTGATGGTCAATACATTACTGGTGGCATCGATCAAGATTACCTTAATCGTATTGATAGACTGCGTAATGACTCCGCTAAATCAACGCGAGAAAGCGCAATGTCTTCAGGGTTAGAATTACATAACCAAGAAGAAAACGGTTCAGATTAACTGAATTTGCAAGCGCAAAAAAAAAGGAGCTAATTTAGCTCCTTTTTTGCATAGGAAAGGAAAATAACGAAACACATTTAATAACTTCTTTACGCCTGTTTTCTACTTCTAAAATTGCCTATCTCAGCTCAAGAACAACATTTATGTAAATGCTGGGTCAATAATGCCATTTGTCCACAACATAGCTGTGACTGCTAAAATAATTACCAATAGAATCAAGCCGCATGTAACAACTGAACTTGCGTAGATGAATCCCCTTTCTTCGGGAATGTGCATTAAAATCGGTACGCCAGTGTAAAGCAAATAGACAGAGTATGCTAATGCGACCATGCCTGCGCATACTACGAACCACAACTCAGGTATAAACGCTGCTAGTGCAGACATAAACACCGGCGTTGAAGTATAAGCTGCAAGCTCGAGTGTTTGAGTGAAAGTGGGCTTTGCCCCGAACGTAACCGCCATCCAATGAGATAAATAGGCAAGTGCAAAAACACCTATAATTAATGCGGCATACATGGCGATCGCAATTAAAAGTGCACTGTCATGCGTGAGGAAAACAGGGTTTCCGGCGCCAATGCTCCAGCCTAGATACACTGAAGAGTAATACCCCATTGCAGATGGAAATAATGCAATAAGCAGGATATGAGAAAGGCTATAGGTTAGGCTTTCATGACGGTTGTCTATCGTTTGCCACTCTTCAAGTGGGTGAGCATAAATGCCCCATAAATGGTTTAAAATCATTGCGTGCCCCTTAAAAGGATAAATTTACTGTTTTATTTTTATACAGCTTATATTAAGTTATGGTTCAGTAATTCGACCTTGTCAAGAAAGTGCCATTTGCTAAGGTGTATTAGACATTAGTAGAGGTTGAGCTGATTTATTTTTGTCGGTGTTCCATGGTAATATACGGTTTCTATTATTCTATTTTATGAGCAATTCCAACTGTGCCACATAGCGAACTTTTGCAACCAATCAACGACTTTTTAAACTGTGAAACGCCAAATGGTTGGATCGATAAAGCAACTAAAAAAGAAAACCTACCTATAATTCTGATCGATCACTTAATTTGTGAGTTAAAAGCCGCGCAAAGCGCAATGTTTTTAATAAGAAAATACGCAGTAGACAAGGAAAGTGGTGATGCTCTGCTTGAATGGCTTAAACCGTTTGAAACGCTTATTTACAAGCGTGAAGGAAATTGGCGTGATTTAGCATCCAAAAATAAACTAACGAAGTCTATTATTCCTAAATCTAACTCACCTTATGGGCAAGACTTAATTGATAAAATGGTGATGCTGATAAAAGAAGAGCTACATCATTTTTATCAGGTACTTGAAATTATGGATGAGTATGGCGTTGAATATAAAAGTATTACGCCGTGCCGTTACGCCAAAGGTATGTTACGCCACGTTAAAACCTTTGAACCAGACGCGTTAGTGGATAAACTGATAGTAGGTGCATATATTGAGGCCCGCTCATGTGAACGGTTTGCAAAACTTGCCCCACATGTTGATAAACGTCTAGGTGATTTTTATATTTCGCTCCTGCGTTCTGAGGCGCGCCATTATCAAGATTACTTAGCCTTAGCGCAAGAAATTGCACAGTTTAATATTACGGAACGGGTTGAATTTTTTGGTAATCTAGAAGCTGAGCTTATCTCTAGCCCTGATGAGGAATTTAAGTTTCATAGTGGATTACCCACCTAAAAATACACTAAACACCAAGCACTAAATTAATCAATAAGACATGAGCGGCTTCCTAATACACTCGATATCTCCTTGTTTTGTGTATTAGGGCACTTACCTTTTAAGTTTTATAAATATTTCTTCTTCCATTCAATCCATGATTATTTAATACATTTTTTTGATTTTTTTTAAATTTTTTATTTTTTTTCTTGGGCTTGCTGTTTGAGCGCCACATATAGCGGCTCTTTGGCGTTAACAATTACTATATAACTTACCAAAATAAAACACATTTATTGCCAATATCCATTTTATTTCTGAAACAAATTGGACTCTTTACCATCTCTCTTCTAGTGTTAATTCAGGGTGTTCTCTAATCGGGTATTTAATTCAATTATTGAGATTTATTTATACCAAAGCCTCCTCAAGATGTGAGGGTCATTGGAATTAAAAATCGATGTAGCCAAGGTAATGGTTGTTACTTTGTTAAAATCAATAACGCAGTATACATCGCTTTTAAACCAACCCGCAGGGCGTTTCAAAGGTACTTACTCCCATCGCTGTTCCTTCTAAAAAGGGATGGCCATTGTTGAAAAGTAACGCTTTGATTTTAATTCCTGTGCAACGCTGGGCTCTGTATTTTGAGGTGGCTTGGATTTATAAGGTTTACTCCTTTGTTTAATTTTGGTGAAAAGTATGAGCGATAAAGATGGATTGTTTTTATTTGCTGAAGAAGAAAAAGCAGTAGATAAAGACTTAAAGATATGGAAAATTTTAAGCGTTGAAGATGATTTAGATTATCAAAATGCGTTAATAAACAGCTTAAAAGTTCTAAATGTTAAGGACGGCTATAAGTTTGAATTACTGACGGCAAACTCCGTGTCACAAGCTGCCCTTGCGTTAAGTATGCATCCCGATATTGCTTTAATTTTTATTGATGTAGTGATGGAAGATGATGACTCTGGTTTACGCTTGGTCAATACAATAAGAGAAATCATTGGTAATGCTGAAATGAGAATTGTCCTGTTGACAGGACAACCTGGTTTTGCTCCCGAGGCTGAAGTAATGAAAGTGCTCGACATAGATGAGTATTGGAATAAATCAGACATTACTGTTGAAAAATTACAATCAATCGTAAACAGTAATATGCGTACTTAGGAGTATATTTCTCAGATAAAATCAGCCAAACAAGGCTTGCAGCTAGTATTAGATGCGTCCCGTAGTATTAATAGTAAGCATGATATGGCTTCATTTTCATATGCTGTACTTGAAGAAATTAGTAATATTTTAAATATTACACAAGGAGGCGGCATTTTTTGTTCTAGCAATTCTTCTATTGATTGCAAAGCAACAATACTTTCTACTCAAGGTTGTTTCAGAGGGGCTAAGGGGACGCTTCATGAAAATACTTTATCTGAAGAGATTTACCAAGACTTTCAATCTGCAATTGAGCGTCGCCAACATGTTTTTGCCAAACATCACAGTGTGTTTTTCTTTGGTGCCCCAGCAGAGGGGGAAGTTGATTACATCACTATAGTAAAATCAAACAACACCATCAATGAACAACATGAGTATTTGCTAAAAGTGTTTAGTGAAAATGTTAATACTGGCTTTTCAAATATATCATTGTTGAACCGTCTAACTGAGCTTGCCTATACCGATGTCACACTTAACTTAAAAAATCGAAATTGGTTAATGCGAGAAATAAAAAACATGAACTCGCGCGAGCGCTTGAAAACCCGATTATTGCTTTTTGATATTTATCAGTTTGATGAAAAGTCATTCACATTTGGTCATGAGTTTTGTAATAAACTTATTAAATTAGTGCACGACAGTATTACATCAGTTTTCGCGCAAGAAGCGCCTCGTATTGCGCTTATTAGTAACAGAGCATTTGGCCTGTTAGTCAGCGATGATTTTGATATCGCCGAAGGTGTCAAACTGTTTCAAAGCAAACAACAATATGAAATTGAAAACGTAAAGCAATTTATAGATGTTAGTACTTTGGAGCTTGAGCTGAGTTCAGTGATTGGATTATCACCAGATAAAATTATTAATTTGGCTGAGTCAAGTTTAACTATAAAGTCAAATCAAGTTCACTACATCAAACACACCAAAGAAAAAACACAAGCAATAGCGAGGCGTTATCAGTTAATGGCGCAACTCAGAACGGCTATTGGCACTAAAAGTTTAGAAGTGGCATTGCAGCCAAAAATGAGTTTATCATCGTTAACACCGGTTGGTTTTGAAGCTTTAGCAAGGTGGCAATTGGCTGACGGCTCGTTTGTGCGCCCAGATGAATTTATAGAGCTTGCCGAGACCGCTGGTTTGATTAATGAGCTCGACAATGTCATTTTTGAAAAAGTACTACAAAGTATCAAAGTGTTAAATAGTCACGGCTTTAATTTACCTGTAGCGTTTAATGCCTCTTCGTACGATTTAGTTAACCCAGATTATTTTAATCAGGTAAAGTCAAAAATTGACGCGCATGGAATTTCTCCTTCACAGCTCGAAATCGAGGTTACAGAGACGCAGGCGATAAGTAACTATGGTTTGATAAAAGAAACGTTAGAGCGATTTAAAGCCTTAGGCTTGAAAGTTAGTATTGATGATTTTGGGACTGGGTATTCATCGTTGGCACATATAAACGAAATACCTTCTACATCAATAAAAATTGATCAGTACTTTGTTACTAACCTCGAGTCTAACAAAAATAACCAGTATATGATTAAAATGATCCTCTCTTTAGCGGAGCAATATAATTTTCTTGTTATTGCGGAGGGAGTTGAAAATGAATTCGAGGCTAGCTGGTTACTCGAACAAGGATGCGAAACTGCGCAAGGTTATTATTTTTCAAAGCCCCAATTTATGGATGACTTACTGATTTGGTTAAATCGTTATACCGACAAACATGAATAACACTGATCCTACACTTACAGCGTCAAATAAAGGTTTAATATTAAAGTCTTTGTTTAGCGCGTTTATTAACCTATTAATTATGTGGTTGATTTATTCGCAGGTTTATCAAAGTGAAATAAATGAACTTAATGCGATACAAGATGAAAAGCTCACATTTATAAGTAATAGCCTTACGAGAGAAATAAGCAGCATTGAAAAATTGACAAAAATACTCGGGCAGGGTTCAGTTTTAAAAAAAAATGGATCTGAGGCGTTATCAACAATTTATGAGAAAAGGCCTCGCATCAATGAGTATTTTTTAAACTTTGCAGCAGCTACAAAAAATATTTCTCAAGTAAGGTGGATTGACTCGCAAGGCCAAGAGCGCTTTAGGGTTGATATCAGTCAGGATAAAAACACAATTGTTAAACAGCGCTTCTTGCAGAATAAAAAAAATAGGTATTATTTTATCCAAGGCATGCAAGTTGAAGCACCAAACACATTCACTTCACAGGTTGACTTAAATATTGAACGAGGAAAAATAGTTAAGCCGCATGAGCCCACAATTCGCGTAACATACAGAACAAATAGGAACGAGTACCTTATTGATGGCCTGATAGTCGTGAATTTTAACCTCGATTACTTGTTTAGAGAAATACAAACGTTTAACAAAAAAATGGCTCAAGTAAGTATTTTAAATCAAGATGGTTTTTGGCTTTTAAATAAAGACCCTGCGTTAGAGTGGGGGTTTATGTATAACAAACCAAACAATACGTTAGCCATTCGGTCTCCTGAACTTTGGAGTACGATGACACAGGGTCAAACAGGCATAAATTCCACCTTAATCGATAATACGTTGTTTACATATCGCCGTTTTACTATGCATTCAATACCAGAAAGTAAAAACAATATCAGTGATGCGAATATAGAAATAATCATTCTATTGAGCAGTCCAAATGGTTTAATTAATAATGAGAAGCGCTTTGCAGTTCAATTAACGGCTATAGTTGGTTTATTGTTAAGTTTGGTTAGTTTTGGTTTGATTTATCGTGACCATAAATACCAAAATAAATTATTAACTCTGTCTAATAAACTGCATGTTGACAAAGTCGAACTCGCAATTGTGAATCGTCAGTTAGATAAGACACTTAAACGGCAATTAGCATTGCAAGGAAGTTTAATTGAGGCACGTAAACTTTCTTCATTAGGTCTTCTTGTTGCAGGTGTTGCACATGAAATGAATACGCCTATTGGTGGTGCATTAATTTCAATATCTAACGCAGATTTAGCATTAAAAAAGTTAAGCAAAGCAGTAGAAAAAGGGTTAACCAAGTCAATGCTAGACGAAACAATGTTTAGCTTTAATGAGAATTTAGTACTCGCTAAAACGAACTTAGAAAAAACAGCTGTTCTTGTTAAAAGTTTTAAAAAAATGGCTATAGAACGTCACAGTGATGAAGTTGAGTTGTGTGATTTTGATAAACTAATAAAAGAATTGCTCCTTTCATTAAACTCACGGTTAAAAACTTCTTCTGTGAAAATTAGTACCCAACTTTTAACAGATAAACATATTGCCAGCCGCCCAGGTATTATTTCGCAAGTTATTGAAAATTTAGTTATGAATGCGATGAATCATGCATTCGACGAATTTCAATCGGGCGCAATAAACATTAAAGTCGAGCAATATAATGGTGAAGCTATAAGGCTTACAGTTTCTGATAGCGGGTGTGGTATTAGTGATGATGTAAAAAGTAATATCTTTGAACCTTTTTATACAACAGCTCGAGGGAATGGGAACACAGGTTTAGGTTTATATATGGTACATCAATGGGTTACTGAGGTATTGCACGGTGAAATAACATTAGATTCGGACCCACAGACTGAGGACTTCTATAAAACCCAATTCACGATTACTATGCCAGATTTAGGAAGAAGCTAATTGTTTGTCCACTTAAAAAGGAGTCGACATGAGCTTTTGAGACTCAGGTGTCACAACTAAGTATGACCCTTGCGTGTACCAATCGCCCAGGACTGTGCGAGTAAGGGCTTCACCATGTGCTTTATAGTGATGTACATCGGGGCGGTGAGTATGTCCGTGGATCATATTATTCACCTGATGTTTGGCAAAAACATTCAGCACGGCTTCTTCGGTCACATCGAGGATGTCTAATGATTTTCCGGCTTGGTTTTGCTTTGATTTTTCGCGTGCTTTTTTTGCCACACTTCGGCGATACCACAAGGGTAGTGCCAGCATTAAACGTGGCCACCACCAGCCTCGACCCTTTTTACGAAATTTTTGGTATTCAATATCTTGAGTACACATTTCATCGCCATGCAATATGACAGTAGGTGTGCCATATAAATCAATCACCGTTTGTTCATCGAGTATAGTCATACCGGCTTTTTTAGCGTAGCCATCACGCATGATAAAGTCACGATTCCCATGAATAAAAAACACCGACGTGCCGTTATTGCTTACCCGCTTGAGCCTTGCAGCGACGTCTGTGGATAATTGCGTGACATAATCATCGCCTACCCACACTTCAAAAAAATCACCCAAAATATACAAAGCATCGACATCTTTATTAACAATGTGGCTATCTAAAAACTGGTAAAAAGCAGCGGTGATATCTGGGCGGCTCTCAGATAAGTGTAGGTCGGCTATAAAGTAAGTTTGGCGCATTTTGACTCGAGTGCAGGATCTTAATAAATAAAAAGCGGATGATTTCACCCGCTTTTATAATATATCCAAACCACCTCATGATGCGAGTTATGCACTTTTAGGTGGTTTGGGTGTAAGCTTAACTTAGTCTACAGTTACGCTTTTGATAATAACATCATCAAGTGGTACATCTTGGTGGAAACCAGAGCTGCCAGTTGCAACTGACTTGATTTTCTCAACTACATCCATGCCTTCAACAACTTCAGCAAACACGCAGTAACCCCAACCTTGTGAAGTTTCGCTGCTAAAGTTTAAAAAATCATTGTCGTTCACGTTAATGAAAAACTGAGCTGTCGCTGAATGTGGATCCGGCGTACGTGCCATAGCCAATGTGCCTTTTTTATTTGAAAGGCCATTGTTTGCTTCGTTTTGAATAGGGTCATGTACTTCTTTTTGTGTCATACCTGGCTCAAAACCACCACCTTGAACCATGAAACCATCAATTACACGGTGAAAGATTGTGCCGTCGTAAAAGCCTGCATTCGCGTACTGCAAAAAGTTCTTAACAGTATTCGGAGCATCTTCTTTGTGCATGTTTATGGTGATATCACCAAAATTTGTGTGTAGAACAACCATGAGGTTTCCTATTAGCTGATTTATTTAGCACTATTTTATCTTAGTTAGCTAAGATTAACAAAGTGCTTATTGATTTGATAAAGCGCTAGAGCAGGGGCTTTTCAAGTGGTAACATAGCCAATCAAGTAAACAGTCAAGGACTTAAAATAAATGGTAAATATATACAACACACTCACGCGTCAAAAAGAGCAGTTTAAACCTATGGTCGAAGGAAAAATCGACATGTATGTGTGTGGTATCACCATTTATGATTACTGTCACATTGGCCATGCTCGTACATTTGTCGGTTTTGACGTTATCGTGCGCTACCTTCGCCACATTGGTTATGATTTAAAATATGTGCGTAATATTACCGATGTAGATGATAAAATTATTAAGCGTGCGAATGAAAACGGTGAAGCTATTAATGACTTAACCACTCGTATGACAGTTGCTATGCATGAAGACTTTGATAGTTTAAATATGTTGCGTCCTGATATCGAACCAACGGTAACAGGCCACATGGACGAGATCATCGAAATGGTTGAGCGTTTAATTGCAAAAGGCCATGCTTATGTTGCTGCGGATGGCGATGTATTGTTTGACGTATCGACGTTTGAGCAATACGGTGCGCTTTCACAACAAGATTTAACAATGCTACAGGCTGGTTCACGCGTTGAAGTTGCACAAGATAAAGATGATCCACTTGATTTTGTATTGTGGAAAAAAGCCAAAGCAGGTGAGCCTTCGTGGTCGTCACCTTGGGGCGAGGGTCGCCCTGGTTGGCACATCGAATGTTCGGCAATGAGCTCTAAGCATTTAGGCGAGCATTTTGATATTCACGGTGGCGGGTCAGACTTGCAGTTTCCGCATCATGAAAACGAAATCGCGCAATCATGCTGTGCCAATAATGGTAAATACGTAAATACGTGGATCCACACTGGTATGGTGCAGGTAAACAAAGAAAAGATGTCTAAATCATTAGATAATTTTTTCACCGTACGTGATGTACTTAAAGAGTACGATGCTGAATCGGTACGTTACTTTTTGATCTCAGGTCATTACCGTAGCCAGCTAAATTACTCGCAAGAGAATTTAGATCAAGCACGCTCTTCGCTTGAACGTATTTACACAGCACTGCGTGGTGTTGAGCCTATTGTATGTGAGCTTGAAAGTAACGAGTATGTCGCTAAGTTCAGAAAAGCAATGAACGATGACTTTAACACGCCTGAAGCACTACCTGTTTTATTTGAGCTAGCAAAAGAGCTTAATCGGGTTAAAAGCTCAGATGCTGATCAAGCAGGTAAAATTGCTTATGTTTTACGTTGTCTTGGAGAAGTGCTTGGCGTAGCTCAGCAAGCCCCAGAAACATTTTTACAAGGTGGCCAAGCTGATGAAGAAGTTGCCCAAATAGAAGCGTTAATTGTTAAGCGCAACGATGCTCGTACCAATAAAGATTGGGCTGCTGCGGATGAAGCTCGCGATGCACTCAATGCACTCGGTGTTGTGCTTGAAGACTCTGCTGGTAAAACTACGTGGCGTAAAGCGTAGGTAAATCGGTTAAAAGTTTAAAAAGGTTGCCACATTGGCAACCTTTTTTGTTTTCAGCCCCTAGAGCATCTACTTGAGTTAAATAATCTGAACTCTGGATAATACATCTATCTCCAGCGGCTATTTTCAACGCTAACGGCGTTGAATTTACTTGCAATAGACCAGCTATTGACGCGTAAATTCGCCTTGTTATCGCTAAAAGTCTCCGGCTGAAGACGGATAAATATATTTGTGTCTTAATATCAATACATTAGAGTCTATCATGTGGAGTAGTCACTTTTGGCAGTGAGGGTATTTTGTTGATACGTCAGGCACAAACGAAGACGTAATACGAAGGGATGTGAGGCATTAGTAGAAAGAGAAAAGCAGGCACAAGCTTAACATTGGATTACACAACGCCCCTTTTAGAGGCGCTGTGTAAGAAGAGTATTATTTCTTCTGGTTTAATTCACGTGTTAGTTTAGCGTGCTTACTAAGCTCTGGTAAGCCAAGTTTTTCATAGCTTTTTTCCATCATCTCGAGTGCTTGGTTCAAATAACTACTTTGAGAATAATGTTCAACAACGTATTTACCTCTATTTGCAGCAGCGAGGTAGGCTTCACGCTCATAGTAATAGTCAGCCACTTTTAGTTCATAACGGGCCATTTTATTTAATAACCAAACTAAACGTCTTTTTGCTTCAGGCGCGTAGCTGCTGTCAGGAAAGCGATTTACTAATGTTGATAAATCAGTAAAGGCTACTCGTGTACGCTTGGCATCGCGGTCAGCTCTGTCAACACCAAAATATTCTTGGAATGCATTTTCGTCCGCTTTGATATTCACCAGACCGCGCATGTAGTACATGTAATCCAAGTCTTTATGGTTTGGATTTAATCGAATAAAACGATCAATTGTTGCAAGTGCTTGCTCAGTATTACCTGCTTGATAATGAGCAAACACTAAATCCATTTGTACTTGCTTTGACATTGGGCCAAATGGGTAGCGAGAATCAATGGCGCTTAGTAACTCAATTGCTCGTGCATATAAACCAGAATCCAGCGTTTGTTTAGCATCTTCATAAAGCGCTTGTGCAGACTTATTAGGAACGCGTTGTATATCTTCTTGATCCGGAGCTGATGAACATGCCCCTAAACCAAGTAATGAAATTGTAAAAACGATGGCGAATGCACGTTTACCTATTCTATTTATCATTTTATTTGTTACCTTCGATGTCTTCGGCTAGGCCAAGTGGGTAAAACCGAGTAAACTATACTTATTATATAAATGCTTTTACTAAAAGCGATTCTAACCCAGTCGAGCACAGCTTGCACTGGTAAATTGGGTAAAGTTACTAATGTCAGAACAAATTTCACTTCAAGCCGAGGTGCCAACTGAGTTAGGCGGTAAACGTCTAGACCAAATATTGGCGCAATTGTTCCCTGATTATTCACGTTCACGCATAAAAACGTGGATTTTGGATGATAAAATCACCGTAGATGGTGAAATATTCAACACACCAAGAGAGAAACTGCTTGGTGGCGAAATGGTAAACGTTGAAACCAGCATTGAAGCGCCAAGAGAATATGAAGCGCAAGATATAAAATTAAACATTGTTTATGAAGATGATGATATTTTGGTCATCAACAAACCAATGGGCTTAGTCGTACATCCTGGGGCAGGTAATCCAGATGGCACGGTGTTAAATGCGCTATTGCATCATTTCCCAGAAATCATCAATGTCCCACGTGCAGGTATTGTGCATCGTCTAGATAAAGACACGACAGGCTTGATGGTGGTGGCTAAAACAATTCCAGCTCAAACACACTTAGTGACGGCGTTGCAAAAGCGTGAAAACTTTACACGTGAATATGAAGCAATCTGTAATGGGACAATGACCGCTGGTGGTATGGTTGAAAAGCCAATTGGTCGTCACCCAACTCAACGCACGCACATGGCCGTGCATGAGCAAGGCAAGCCTGCTATCACGCATTACCGTGTAGCTGAAAAATTCCGTGCGCATACTCGTTTACGTTTACGCTTAGAAACAGGGCGTACACACCAAATTCGTGTGCATATGGCGTTTATTAATCATCCACTTATTGGTGACCGCTCATATGGCGGACGTCCTCGCCCACCTAAAGGTGCAACACCTGAGTTATTTGAAATGCTCAGAGCATTTAACCGTCAAGCGCTTCACGCTGTAAAACTTAGTATTGCGCACCCAATTACGGGTGAAATGATGACGTGGCAAGCGCCAATCCCTGATGACATGGTTGCTATGACGCATGCTTTGCGTGAAGACACAAAAGCTAATCCTAATATCGATATTTAGTGATGCATTTGACACCTACATGGCATGCGCCAAATAACATTGGTGCACTGAGCACAACGCGAGAGGGTGGTTTTTCTGATGCCCCTTTTGCAAGTTTAAACTTGGGGCTTCATGTAGGTGACAATCAGCAACATGTAAAACAAAATCGACAAGTACTAACGACAGATTACTTACCTGCAAGCCCTATATGGTTAAATCAAGTACATAGCAGTGATGTGGTCATTGTAGATGAGCATTTTGATTATAAAACCACTTTAACGGGGGATGCGCTTTTTACACGCGTACAGAATCAGCCTCTTGCTATCATGACAGCCGATTGCTTACCTATTTTACTTAGTACCCAATGTGGCAATGAGATTGCCGCAATACATGGCGGATGGCGGGGATTAAATGCGGGTATTATTGCGAACACAGTGTCTAATTTTTCATTCCCAGCCTCAGATATTATTGCGTGGCTAGGGCCTGCAATTGGCGCACAGCAGTTTGAAGTGGGTGCTGAGGTGAAAGCTAGCTTTATTGAGCAATCAGTTGAGTATGAACAAGCTTTTTCAGCATTAAAAATAAACAAATACCTTCTCGATATATATGCCATTGCACAGCTCCAATTACGGCAAACTGGAGTTAAAACGATTAGTGGGGGTGAGCACTGTACAGTGAGTCAGCCAGAAATGTTTTTTTCATACCGACGAGACGGTAAAACAGGGCGAATGGCATCTTTGATCTGGCGCAAGTAATTGTGTTCTACGCGGATTATATTTCTTCTCACACCTTGAACAAATCATCAAACATACCCATTAATTAACTAATTAATTTTTTAATAGGTAACCCTCATGCGTTTAGATAGATTTACCAGTAAATTTCAATCTGCGCTTTCTGATGCCCAATCATTAGCGCTTGGTCGTGATCACCAATTTATTGAGCCTGTACATTTGATGTATTCATTATTACAACAAAGTGGCTCAAGTGTTCGAGCGTTGTTTGCACAAGCCGGCGTCAGTGCTGATGAGCTAAATACTAAACTATCCAAAGAGATTGAAAAGTTATTCAAAGTGGAAGGTGTTGGCGGTGATGTTCAATTATCAAACAACATGGTTTCACTGATCAATTTATGCGATAAATATGCACAAAAGCGTAAAGACAAATTTATTTCGAGTGAATTATTTGTGCTTGCTGCGTGTGCTGATAAAGGCCCTTTGGGGGACGTGCTTCGTGCGTTAAACGTTACTGCACCTAAGATAGAATCAGCGATTGAAGCGATTCGTGGCGGTCAAAAAGTCGATGATCCAAACGCAGAAGAAACACGACAAGCACTTAAGAAATTTACTATCGATCTAACTGAGCGTGCTGAGCAAGGTAAGCTTGATCCTGTTATTGGCCGTGATGATGAGATTCGCCGTACTATTCAAGTACTGCAACGTCGAACTAAAAATAACCCCGTATTAATAGGTGAACCAGGTGTTGGTAAAACGGCGATTGCCGAAGGGCTTGCACAACGTATTATTAATGGTGAAGTACCTGAAGGGCTTAAAAATAAGCGAGTGTTGTCTCTTGATTTAGGTGCGTTGGTAGCCGGTGCTAAATACCGTGGTGAATTTGAAGAACGTTTAAAGTCTGTACTGAATGAACTGGCTAAAGAAGAAGGCCAAGTTATTCTGTTTATTGATGAAATCCATACTATGGTTGGCGCGGGTAAAACCGATGGGGCCATGGATGCAGGCAATATGTTAAAGCCTGCGCTAGCGCGTGGTGAGCTTCACTGTGTGGGGGCAACAACGCTTGACGAATATCGCCAATACATTGAAAAAGATGCAGCACTTGAGCGACGCTTTCAAAAAGTCTTGGTTGAAGAGCCATCCGTTGAAGACACTATCGCTATTTTACGTGGCTTAAAAGAGCGCTATGAATTACACCACAGCGTTGACATAACCGATCCTGCAATTGTGGCAGCAGCGCATTTATCGCACCGATACATAAGTGATAGGCAGCTACCTGATAAAGCCATTGACCTTATCGATGAGGCCGGTTCGTCAATTCGTCTGCAAATTGACTCAAAACCAGAGTCTTTGGATAAACTAGAGCGCCGCGTTATTCAATTAAAGCTTGAAGATAACGCGCTTGCAAAAGAAAAAGACGAGGCCAGCCAAAAGCGTCGCTCAGAGATGCAAGAGTTGATCAGTGATTTAGAATCACAATATCGTGAACTCGACGAAGTGTGGAACGCAGAAAAAGCTTCGTTACAAGGCACGCAAGTAATTAAGGCGGAGCTTGAGCAGGCACGTTTAGATTTAGAAGTCGCAAGACGTGCAACGGATCTTCAACGTATGTCTGAGCTGCAATACGGTCGAATCCCTGATCTTGAGCGTAAACTTGATTTAGCGTCGCAAGCTGAAATGCAAGATATGAGCTTGCTAAAAAACCAAGTAGGTGAAGACGAAATTGCTGAAATATTATCGCGTTGGACGGGTATTCCAGTATCTAAGATGCTACAAGGTGAGCGTGAAAAGTTATTACAAATGGAAGAGCAACTTCATGCAAAAGTAATCGGTCAGGATGAAGCAGTTGTTGCTGTATCAAATGCAATTCGACGTTCACGTGCAGGGCTTGCGGATCCTAATCGTCCTATTGGCTCATTTTTATTCTTAGGCCCAACAGGGGTAGGTAAAACTGAGTTGACCAAAGCGCTTGCAACTTACATGTTTGATACAGAAAGCGCGATGGTGCGTATCGATATGTCAGAGTTTATGGAAAAACACTCTGTGGCACGCCTTGTTGGTGCGCCTCCAGGTTATGTTGGTTATGAAGAAGGTGGCTATTTAACAGAAGCTGTTAGGCGTCGCCCATACTCTGTAATTTTACTCGACGAAGTTGAGAAAGCACACCCAGATGTGTTTAATATTTTACTGCAAGTATTAGATGATGGCCGCTTAACTGACGGGCAGGGGCGCACAGTTGATTTTAAAAACACTGTGATCATCATGACCTCAAACCTAGGCTCAGATATCATTCAAGAGCAAGCGAGTAATAACGATTACGACACTCTCAAAGAAAAAGTGATGGGTGTGTTAGTCAGTCAATTTAGGCCAGAGTTTATAAACCGAATTGATGAAACAGTTGTGTTTCATTCGCTGGCGAATGAGCATATTAAAGAGATTGCTGATATCCAATTAACTAAATTACGTGAGCGCTTAACGCAGATGGGTTACTTACTTGAAATAAGTGAAGGCGGATTGGAGCGTATTGCTGCAAGTGGGTTTGATCCTGTTTATGGTGCTCGACCGCTCAAGCGTGCTATTCAACATACTATCGAAAACCCACTAGCGCAGAAGCTTTTAGCAGGAGAATATCAAAGTGGCAGTATGATAGTAATAGATGCCGATGAAAACGGGCTTATCTTTACGGCACGTTAGTATTGAGGTTTTGGGTATATATAAAAGGCCAGCTATTAGCTGGCCTTTTTTCTCAGTGACTATTTATACCTTAAAAGTTTGTAATATATCTCTGACTTTTGCTGAACCCTCAACAAGGTGAGCTGCATCTTGAGCTACTTTATAACTCATATTTAAGTTCTCATCACTAAAGCCTTTAATTTGCTCAATATTGTTGCTTATATCACCACTGACCACCTGCTGCTCTTCTGCTGCAGTGGATATTTGCGTTGCTAATTGAGATATCTCGCTAATTTGTGCAAAAATACTGTCGAGCTCCACTTGGGTGTGACCTGTTGTATCTACGCACTGATCAGCTTGGGTTTTGGTGTTTTTCATAACAGACGACCAGCTAAATAAGGTGTCTTGTATTTCTTTTATAGAATTATGAATTTGTGATGTGGCTTTTTGAGTACGAGATGATAAAGCACGAACTTCATCGGCTACTACCGCAAAACCACGGCCATGTTCACCTGCTCGAGCAGCCTCAATCGCAGCATTTAATGCAAGTAAATTAGTTTGCTCAGCTATGCCCTCAATTTCAGTCATTACTTGACCAATTTTATCGGCTTCAGTGGCTAATGCGTTGGCAGTACTGGCCGCTTCCTCTACTTGAACAGCAAGGCTAGACACCATAGTGCTATTGTCTGCTATATGAAGCTTGATATCTGAACAACTTTGGTAAGTCACATTTACTTTTTCTGCAGTATCATGTGTGCTACTAGAAATCTCACCAATAGTGGCACTCATTTGTGACATAGCAGTGGCAATTTGGCTAAGGCGTTCGCCTTGGGCAGAAATACCTTGCTCAGTAAGAGATGACTGATTGTCTAAGTTTGAAGCAATGGAATTAAATGTCGCAGTTGCATCTTTTATACGGCCCAAAACAGTACTTAGCTTTGCGTTCAGCATTTCATGATTATAGTGACTAGTACTAAATGGATAAGCGCCAACATAGATATATCGAGAGACAGAATCAAACGTTGCTTTTTGTTGCTTTAATAAAGCTGGAGTGACAAAAAGCTCATCATAATTGAGTGCCATAACCACCAAACAAAATACGGTGGTAATTAATGCGATAGTCATAGAAGAATATATGGCTAATAATACTAGACCAATAAGCGCCACTATCGCAGATAAAGATTGCCTTACAGTAACAAGCTCTCGGTATGAAGTAACTGATTTACCAGCGTTAATTTTCTCGTAAAGCGCAGCTGCACGTTCCTTTAATTGCGTTGTGGGTTTACTTCTTACTGATTGATAACCAACGAGTTGGTTATTTTCAAAAATAGGGGTTACGAACGCATCTACCCAATAGTAACGGCCATCTTTACAGCGATTCTTTACCATTCCACGCCATGAGTGACCCGCTTTTAATTTTTCCCACATTTCTTTAAATGCTGCTTTAGGCATGTCTGGGTGGCGAACGATGTTGTGGTTTTTTCCCATTAACTCTTCTAGTGAATAGCCGGCAATGTTGCAAAATGATTCATTGGCATAAGTTATGATGCCTCGTAGGTCGGTTGTTGAAACGAGGGCTTGATCTTGCGAAAATGAAACTTCTTCATCGATTAATTGTTGGCCACGACGCATGGGATATCTCTAAATACTCATTTATTAAGGCTATTATAGAGCTTAAATGATTATTACACACCTAAAATACTAGGTTTTGAGGGTGGGGCAAGCTTAAAGTCTACTATTAGTTTTAGTTTATGATTAATTACATTATAGGCGAATGATTTTATGAGTTTACTAGGTCTATTAGTATGCATTTATGGGCGGGGTAATATATTGGCACGACAGTGGTGCTATCAAAGCAATTGTATAATCCCCTTTTCAATGGCAAGATTAATAATAGTGAAAAAGTGTATGGGCATTGGTCACGCGTTGAATGTCGTATTCTTTCATGAACAGTAAGTAATAGATATTACGGTGATCCTGATTGTTTTGCCTTGAGTATTATCATTTCGCCCCCATAGACTTAGGATTATGCCACGTGGCTCGAGGAAGTATTTTTTGACTACACATGAACTAACTACAACGTTAACAGCGTTATCTTCAGAAAAAAATAAACACGCCATAAAAGGTATTCAACGTGGTATTGAAAGAGAAGCGCTTAGAATTAAGCCTAATGGCGTTATCTCTCAATTAGGGCACCCAAAAGGAGTGGGCTGTGCGCTAACAAATGGCCATATCACTACTGACTTTTCAGAATCTCTTTTAGAATTTATTACGCCTGTTAGTGAGTCAGCGGAAGAAACTCTTAAACAACTACAAGACTTGCAAAAATTTACATTATCAAAAATGGATGATGAATTATTGTGGCCAATCAGTATGCCGTGCTTTATCGATCATCAAGATGATATTGTACTTGCTCAATTCGGTGAGTCTAATGTTGGTCGCATGAAAACTCTATACCGTGAAGGTTTAAAAAATCGTTACGGCAGTATGATGCAAGCAATTGCTGGTGTTCATTTTAA
Organism: Pseudoalteromonas sp. KS88; assembly: GCF_004766475.1. Classification (NCBI taxonomy): domain Bacteria; kingdom Pseudomonadati; phylum Pseudomonadota; class Gammaproteobacteria; order Alteromonadales; family Pseudoalteromonadaceae; genus Pseudoalteromonas; species Pseudoalteromonas sp. KS88. The sequence goes on along the minus strand of NZ_PYHV01000002.1, from coordinate 71,052 downwards.
TATCTCATTTCCTAAAAGCCTGTGGCAATCACTCCAAGCTTTAAAAGGAGACACAGGGCCTTTAGATACATTTATTTCTGCAGGTTACTTGGGGCTTATTCGAAACTTTAAGCGCGAATTGTGGTTAATTAGTTATTTGTTCGGGGCTTCACCTGCTTTATGCAGCTCTTTTTTGCAAGGTCGTAAAACAGATCTTCCGTTTAAAAAGCTGGGTAAGGGTACGTTGTTCTTAGAAACAGGCACTGCGTTGCGCCTAGGTGATCTGGGTTACACTAATAGCGCGCAGTCATCACTAAAAGTTATGTATAACTCATTAGATGAATATGTTGCAGGCCTAAAGCGAGCCATTCACTCACCTTCAGATATTTACGCTGATATTGCTGACTATAAAAGCGATGAACCAAAGCAGTTAAATAAAAATATCCTGCAAATTGAAAATGAGTTTTACTCGCCGATTCGCCCTAAGCGAAATGCGCAAAGTGGTGAAACTCCGACTGATGCGCTTTTACGCGGTGGTATAGAATATATTGAGATACGTGCTTTAGATGTTAATCCATTCAGTGAAACGGGTATTTCTTTAGAGCAAATACACTTCCTAGACGTGTTTTTAACGTACTGTTTATTAAAAGATTCCCCTGAGATGGATTGGGACTCGCAAACACGCAGTACTGAAAATCTAGATTCTGTCGTGAATAATGGCCGAGATGCGTCACTGTTATTGAATAAGTCTGGCAATCCAACGAACTTAGTGCAATGGGGTGAAGAGATATTCGCTCAGTTAGCTGATGTAGCAAGTTATATGGATACAGCTTACGGTACGAGTCATTATGTTCAAACCGTTGCACGATTGAAAACATGGTTAAACGACGCCTCGCTGACGTATTCAGGTCAATATGTTGCTCAGCTGAAAGAAAAAGATGTTGATAATGGTCACTTTGCACTGGCACTTGCACAGAAGTATAAACAAAGCCACCAAGTGTCTCCATATCATGTGTTTTCAGATACTTACTTGCAGCAGCAAGCTGAACAATCGATTGTTGATGAACAAGCGATTACAGCTGCAGATAGCATTTCTTTTAAAGGCTATTTAACTGAGTATTTTAAAGGTAATCAATAAGCAAAAAAAAGCAGCCCAATGTGGGCTGCGTAAAGATTCTTCAGGGATGAAACAATGCTAAACTGCGCATTCAAATAATCTGACCCACACTTTTATAAAAAGTTCAGCGAGAACGCAAAAAAATGAAAAAAAGTTTAATAATCTTATCGCTGGGAGCTATTTTAACTGGTTGCGCAACAGCGCCCCCTAAGCAACCTAATGATATATGTAAAATTTTTGAAGAAAAAAACGATTGGTATTATGATGCAAGAGATGCTCAAGAAAAGTGGGGATCGCCTAAACATGTTCTAATGAGCATGATGTATCAAGAAAGTTCTTTTCGTCATGACGCAGCGCCGCCGATGGAATATTTTTTATGGATAATTCCAACAGGACGAGCCAGTTCAGCCTACGGTTACTCACAAGCAAAAACCCCCACGTGGTCAGATTACATTCGTGAAACCGGTAATAGTGGTGCCGACAGAGATGACTTTGATGACGCCATTGATTTTATGGCGTGGTTTGTTTATAAAACCAACAAAGTCAATGGCGTATCTAAATGGGATGCGTACGCGCAATACCTAAATTACCACGAAGGGTGGGGCGGTTATAAGCGCGGAACCTATAAAAAGAAAAAATGGTTAATGAGCGTTGCTAATAAAGTAAAAAACCGCGCAAGTCGGTACGGTGCACAATTAAAAAAATGTGAAGACGATTTGGACAAAGGTTGGCTAGAGCGTATATTTTCATAGCACCCATATTTTACGAATCTAAAGTTTCTTCTTATTAGCCTAAAGGGCTAACTACCAAAATGGGGCAAGATAGCTTGCCCCTTATTTGAATAAATTTCAATCACGAAAGGTCAACACGCCCTAGAGTTTTATTAGCGGTAATGCGCTATTCTTTTGATCCGTCCAGTGTACTAACTGAGTGTTTGGGTAGGGTTTTATTGGCGATAATTCACTGATTTCTATGGCATCTAAAAACTGTTGGTTGCTGGTTAATACAACCCATTCAGAGCCTAATGCAGTTAACTTTTTTGCACTGTGCTTAAACTTTATTAATGCTTTATCAAAGTACCTACTATGCGCTTGGATCACTGGCAGTAAATCTATATGGTTATTTGATATATGGATGATTAAAATGCCATTTTTACTTAATCGTTGCCAGTAAAGCTCAAACGCTTCTTGAGTTAATAGGTGGGCGGGAATAACATCACTTGAAAATGCATCAATAACCAATGCGTTCATTAAAGGTGCATTACTTTTAAGCTCGTTTGCTAATGCGACTCTGCCATCACCAATGGTGACATTTATTTTGGCTGGGCTGTTTTTAAGGTAATCAAAATACCTATTTGCCATTGTATAAACCGCGGGGTTTAACTCATAAAAATGCACTGTTTCGTGCTTGTCTGCGAGGCTAGCTAAAACACCTGCACCTAACCCCACGACGCCCATGTTAAGCTTTTCTTGGCTTTTAAGTATCGCCAACGACTTAGCGACGCCTGTATGTTGATGATAGTAACTACTAGTGAGTTCATCTTGACCATGTAAGGGTTGTGAACCATGCACCGTAGTACCATCAATTAAACGCCTTTGCGCAAGCTCAGGGGTATTGATATCTTTTACTGTTAGGTAACCATAAAAATTCCTCTGCGATGCAACGTTATATTGATTAAAACTAAAATAAAGCACTAAATAGCAGCCACACCACAAAGCTGTCGCACCGAGCAATATCGTATTTATTTTTTTAATTTGAGTTAGATGAATGTAACTAATGAGAATAAGCAGTACTGCTAAAGCGACGATATACTCGGTGATTTGTTCAAACAGCAGCGGAGCAAGTAACGTTGTAAATAAACTACCAAGTGCGCCACCTAAAGCAATATACAAATAAAAGTGTGTTAGTAATGTACCTTGTGGTGCGAGTTGCCTAAGTTCACCGTGGCAAATCATGCAGCCACTCAATAATATAAAACTGTAAATAATAATTTGTGCAATTGCATTAAACTGACTTCCTAAGAAGTACATTATTAAACCTGCAAATGCGCTGAATATAAAAGCATAACCCCAAATAGAACGGTTATAGTTGTTTTTATTGGCAAACGTATAACTAAAACTACCTAAATAGATAGCGAGAGGCACGACCCAAACAAGTGGCATTGGTGGGATGTTGGTGCTGATCATTTGTGTGGTTGCAATTAGCAAAATTGAGCTTGTTGCGGATAAAATAAGCCAAAGCATATTGGGCTTTTTTAGAATGGTTTGTACGTGTGGTAGCGATGAGTTATTTTCTTTGTTGCCCTTGTTTAATAGTTTGTAAGCTAAACAGATTAATAGTACGCAGTAGATAAGCAGCCCTATTTGCCAGTAATTTTTTTGTTGCGGCAGTGAAAAAAACACCTCAAATACGAGTGGGTAGCTTATTAAGGCTAATAAAGAGCCAAGATTAGAAACCGAATACCAATGGTAGGGCACTGCATTTATACCACGCTCTATGTACCATCGTTGCATAAGTACACTTGTGGCGCTTAGCAACATAAACACTAAGCCAATTTGATTTAATAAGATTGCCATAACTGACCAGTTAGGGGCTAAATCTAAATTAACGTGGAATTTGTTTAGACTAATTAAGCTCGCTACAACAACAAGCGAAATATGGATTACCATTTGTTTTTTTAGTGAATAGCGACTTAAAAAGTGTGCGTAAAAGTAACCAAGTAATAAAACAGTTTGATAAAAAAATAGACTAGCTGACCACACTGATGCGCCGCCTCCAAATCGTGGTAACAGCTCTTTAGATAGCATAGGTTGAATTTGAAATAGCAAAAAGGCGCTAACAAAAATGGTTAATAAGAATAAGATACGAAGCATGGATTTTAATTATTAATGAATCATGTGAGCAGCATTGCGGGTAACAGATCAAGCAGCAATGGAATTAGCCTAGAGTTTCTCTTAAGAAAACCTTAATATATGATTTATAATAATTTATTGGAGTAGCCAGTGGGCAAGTTTGTAATAGGGGAATTCGCTATAGATGTCAGTCGATGTAAAATATCATCAGCTGATACAGAGCAAGTCGTTGAACCTAAAGTCATGGATGTACTGCAATATTTGTATTCTCATCGGGGTGTTGTGGTTAGCCAGGAACAAATTTTTTCAGCTGTATGGCCAAATGCAACATTCAGCCCAAGCTATGTGCAGCGCTGTATTGCATTGCTTAGAAAGGCATTGAATGAAGATTCAAAAAATCCACGTTATATTATTACTCACCCAAAGCGCGGGTACAGCCTCGAAGTAGCTGAGCCGCAGTTAAATAAACCCAAACGTCTATACTTACCAGCGTTGGCTATTTTAATCGTCATGTCGATTGGGGTTGTAAGTTGGCTTTACCCTGATACACCGCAAGTAAAAACACACTTTACTAAATTGATGCCTATTTCTTCGAGTGAAGAAAATGAATCTAGTATTTCTTTATCACATAATGGTGAATATGTAGCCTTTGTGCGAGGTGATAAGTCAAACCAAACTATCTGGTTAAAAAACTTACGCTCAGGAAAAGAAATTAGGTTAACCCAAAAGCAGTCAACGTATCACAGTCTTGGGTGGAGCAGCGACGACAGTGAAATCGTATTTGTGCACCAACAAGATACCCAAACATTGGGGTATTTCACCTTAGACAAACTGACATTACAACCTGCAAACTACAGAGAAATCTATACTTTTAAAGACTTTAAAGTGACGAGCCAGCAGTTAGAGTGGGCCCATGACAATCATATTTATTTTATTGAAAAACGTCAAAGCGATAACCATACTCAGCTAAGTTCAATCGATTTAACAACCCAAGAAAAAAGAGTCATTAAGTCATCCGCTGGGCAAGATTGGATGAAGTTGCAGGCACTATCACCAAGTCAGCAGTCTATTGCGCTTGCCTCTGAGGCTGGGCAAAATAAATACAGAATTGATGTGTTCGACATTAAAACAAGCACAACAAAAACATTAGCGGTTGTTGAAGACTCAGTGCAAGGTTTGAGCTGGCACCCCGATGAAAAACAATTATTGATTAGTAATAAACATGAACTCCAGTTATTAAACTTACAGGGGCAACTAAAAAAGTTGGCGTTTAATAATTACCACATTATTAGAGACGCGCATTTCTCGCTGTCAGGTAACGAGATTTTAATGGAATTAGTTAAGGTTGATGTGGATATCATCCGCTCAACTCGTCAAGCGCCAACGCAATTTGAAACACTTGTAGATACCTCATCGGTCGACTTTTTACCTGTGTACTCCCCTGATTCGTCTAAATTTGTATTTGAATCTCATCGGTTTGGTACAAAGCAATTATTTTTATATGAAAATGGCACGCAAACGCTGATTTTTTCTAACCCAAACAATGAAGAATTATTTGGCATAGTCTGGTCAAAAAATGGTGAAGAAGTGATCACTGCCAGTAAAAATACTCTTTTTAGAGTTAATATAAAAGAAGGAAGTTTTGAAAGTATTCCTCACTCCTACCATTCATTTTATCTACGAGAAATGTATCACCACGAAGACGCTATTTTAGTTTCTTATCGTGCTGCAGACGGTGTTACTTTTCATCCCGCTAAATTTGACTTAGAGACGCTTGAGTTAACCCCTTATACAGGCTCTGGAGAGCGTTTGGCATGTTACGCAATGGATATTGATGAACAAGATCAGGTTTACTTTTCCAATGAAAAACAAGTGTTTAGATTGAACAAAAACAAAGCGCTTGAAACTGTTTGGCAATCACCTACAAAAGAGATCATCGGTTTGAACGCCGGAGCTACGAAAATGACAGTCACCCTTGCAGATAAAGACGGTTATGAGATGAATGAAATAGATTTTAAAACAGGGAGTAATAAAACCATATTTAATGGCAAAGATGATGGGAAAATGCTGATAAATGCATCCCATGATTTTCAGCAATTTCTTTATTTAACCGAGCCTAAAAGAACACGTACCTTAGTGCGCTTAAATTAATATTCTAGTGGATTAGGCGTTTATTAATCATGATTAAAGGAGGTTGTTATGAAGACGGACATTGAGCACCAAGCAACATTAAAACGCTTAGAAAGATTTAGCCGGTTTACCGACAGCAGTGTTGGTATACCTTTTACAAAATTTAAGTTTGGTATAGAAGCGCTGATTGGTATTATTCCCGGAATTGGAGATGCAGCAGGACTAATACTTTCAAGTTATGTACTTTTTGAAGCGCAGCGTTTAGGTGTTGGTTGGCGCGTTAAATCAAGAATAATCACAAATATGCTAATTGATTTTTTTGTTGGCTTGATCCCTATTGTGGGTGACATTTTTGATGCTTTTTTTAAAGCAAATACCCGCAATACTCAGCTTTTAAAACGTTATCTTCATGAGCGAAGTAAGAAAGAATATTTATAAATTTGTAGCTTTGTACTAGCTCATATCTGAGCTTACAGATTAAGTGAATAGGTTTAGACTTCATCTGACAGACAGCCATGAGCGATTAACGAACACTGCAAAAGTTAAATTTATTCCTATGTTTTAAGTAGAAATCTAATTTTGTCCAATAGCATTATTAAACGCCGTTTTGGTGCAAAATAACAAGCGTAATTCTCAGCCACTTTAATTACTTGTTTACAAAAGTAATTATTGGTGAAATTATCAAGGTCTGTAATATACGCCGTTTTAGTGTGTTATAAACCACCCAAATGGTGTTCAATAAGCTGTTAAGTTGCTATCTATATTCAGTATCAATCTAAGCCAAGGAAGAATCATGAAAAAAACAATTATCGCTTTAAGTTTATCGCTTGTTATTACAAGCTCCTATGCAGCGTCTCTTGAAAAGGCAAAGGTTCTATCTGAGCATGGTTTGAAAGACCAGGCTAAGATTGAGTTAATTGATATTATATTTAGTAAAACATCAGACTCCAACAAAGCTAAAGCCTACTATGAATTAGGGAGAGTCTCATTTGAAAGTAATCAAGTCACACAAGCCTTAAAAACATGGACTCAACTCTCTCTTAAATACCCCTCTTCAAATGAAGCTAAATCAGTTAAAAATAAAATTGATCAGTTATCTGAAATAGTAGGCGAAAGTGCTAAAGAGTCTGTAGATAATGCAATCGCTGCATCTTATTTAAAACACGCGGATTTTTGGTCATCAGATAAAGATAGTCGTTTTACAATTGACTCTAGTTGGATTCCAAAAGTAGAAACAGCTAACAAATGGTATGACAAAACGATTACTGAATTCCCAAATAGCAAAGCAGCAAGAATCGCCTACGAAGAAAAAATAAGAACTCTTTTGGGTTGGAAAGAGCGCGGCCAATATGGTTCTAGATTTGGTGTTGAAGAAGATTTTGCCAAATACATGCCTCAGGTTCTAAAAGCTTTTAAGGAGCTTGAAACGCAATTTTCAAAAGCTTCTACGTTACAAGCTTTCCGCTATCAAATTGCACAAGCTTATTGGAGTCAAAAAGACTGGGCAAATACTCGTTTGTGGCTGAATACCATTATCACAAAAGCAGGTGATACTGATAGTTTCTACAAAGACACTGCTCAGCGCCGTTTGCAAAAAGTAGAGTACTAGCAACTTAACAAGGCACTTAATCGGAAAAACTACAGTTAGCTTTTGCTCGTACCTCGCTAATTTTAGCCAAATTGTATTTTTCCGCTTTGTTTATCGTTACACGTACAAGGAGATATCGTGATTAAAACTGACCATATATCTATTCAATGCCCCCAGTGTGGACATACTGAATTTGAGCAACCAGAAAACCCAAAAGATGACGACTTCGTGAAATGTAATAGCTGTCATTTTAAAATCATGTTGGCAGACCTAAAAGAAGTGGGTATTGAGCAAGCTAAAGAAGTCGTCATTCCTGAAGCGAAGGCAGAAATTGAAAAAATGCTCAAGAAAACATTTAAGGGGCGTTTTAAATGAGTAAGTTTGAAACTCTAAGCTTACTTGTATCTGCTTTGGCAGCGATAATTTCTACCGTATCTTTGATGCGCACAAGGAAGTTAGCTAAAGAACATTTAGAACTTGAAAGGATCACCGCTGAGCTATCTAGGCTTCAAATTGAAAGTATCGCAGAAGAAAAATCAAATAGAACGAAGCCAAAATTCAATGTAAATCTCACGAAGCTTGGTAAGTCTTACAACTTTTATATTTCCAACACAGGACACGGTAGTGCCTACAATGTCAATTTTGAGCTAGTCGATTGCGAAGATAGTCCTTTGTCATCTCATGACCTAAAAGATAAGTTTCCTCACCAAGAGATAAAGGCAAACTCAAGAGTTAAGCTCTTAGCGGGAATACACACGGGAAGCCCCAAAAAGTATCAAGTTAAGTTAACTTGGGAAAGTGAGAACGGTGAGAAGTATGAGGAAATGTTTTGGCCCACTATATAGCACGTGTAAAAAGCGACTAAGTTTATGAGTGTCCGCAATTGGCACGTATGCGACTGTCAGATTGATCAAAATCTAAAAGTCAAACCTGACAGATTAAGTTAAGACTTATTCACTTAGTCTATGTGTAACGCTTTTTACTTTCCCTTTAAAAGCCCGTACAATTCGCCTCGTTTTTAGCATGTACTTATTACAGTTTATTCAGGCGAATTATTAAACCTTATGCATCAAATAGTCGATCTAATTTCTATTTTTGAGTCAACGTTTTATCAAAGCCATAATACGCGCATAGTAAAAGGTGAGCATGAGCCTATTTATATTCCTGCTAGTGATGAAACAAACTTTCACCAAATTATATTTGCTCATGGTTTTTATGCCAGTGCGCTGCATGAAATTGCTCATTGGTTAGTCGCTGGCGATAAACGACGATTATTAGAAGATTACGGTTATTGGTATTGCCCTGATGGCCGTGATAAAGCGCAGCAAGCTGAGTTTGAAAGTGTTGAAATTAAACCACAAGCCATTGAATGGGCACTTAGTGTTGCCGCTGGTGTTAATTTTAATGTGTCGGTTGATAATTTAAATGGTGAACAGACGTGCCGATTTGCTTTTCAAGCACGCGTACATCAGCAGGTTTTACATTTGCTACAAGTAGGCTTCAATGAGCGTACTAATCGGTTATTACATGCGTTAAGTTCATTTTATAAAACACCGTGGCCTATCAGTGCTACGCAATTTGAGTGGCAGCCCCCTGAGGAGCTAAAGAATGCAGTTTAAATTAGGCTTAATTGTAAACCCTGTTGCGGGTTTAGGTGGAAGTGTTGCATTGAAGGGCAGCGATGGTATTGATACTGCAGCAAAAGCCATTAAATTAGGCGCCCAGCCTAAAGCCAATTTACGCACTAAAGCCGCGCTTGAGGTGTTGCTGCCTTATAAAGAGCAGTTAACCATTTTTACTGTTAATGATGTCATGGGTGAAAACACGGCTAAGGAACTTGGCTTTTCAACGCAGGTTATTTATCGCAGCGAGCACTCGACAACCAGTGATGATACAGAACTTGCTGCAAAAGCCTTGCAGCAACTTGGTGTAGATTTAATATTGTTTGCTGGTGGCGATGGTACCGCACGCAATATTTGTCATGCGGTGGATGACAGCGTACCAGTGCTTGGCATTCCTGCTGGCTGTAAAATTCATTCAGGAGTTTATGCCATTACCCCTAAAGCAGCGGGTCGGGTTGTAGAGATGCTGGTTAAAGGCGAGCTTGTTACATTAGCCGATGCGGATGTCATGGATATTGATGAAGATGCTTTTCGTCAAGGCACAGTAAAAGCCAAGCGTTACGGTGAAATGCAAGTACCTAGTGAAGTACGTTATGTACAAGCCGTTAAAAACGGCGGTAAAGAAACTGATGAATTAGTACTTGCTGATATTGCAGCTTACGTGGTGTCAGAAATGGAAGAAGATACCCAGTACATTATGGGCAGTGGCTCAACCGTTGAGGCAATAATGGAAGAAATGGGCCTTAGTAACACCTTGCTCGGGGTTGATTTAGTACAAGATCAAAGCCTCTTAGGCAACGACTTGACCGCTCAACAATTAATTGATTTAACGAAAGATGTGCCAACAAAGTTGGTGATCACTTTGATCGGCGGACAAGGGCATATATTTGGTCGGGGTAATCAACAATTAAGCCCTGCACTTATTCGTGCAATCGGTAAAGACAATATTATCGTTGTGGCAACCAAAACAAAATTACAGGCCTTAAATGGCCGGCCGCTCATTGCTGATACTGGCGATAGCGAACTAGATGATGAATTAAGTGGTTATATGCGGGTTACAACCGGATTTAACGACCATGTTATGTATGCTGTGGGTCACCAAGACCCCCTGCAAGTACAGGAGAATTAAATGAGTTTAGTAAGTTACATTGATGCAGCGCAGCAATATTTTGACGATTTAGTAGTAAAAGCCACTGATGATGAGCTTTTTGCAGGTGGTTATCTACGTGGTCATTTTGATTTAGCTGTAGGCTATGCACAAGTAGAAGAGCTTAATTTAGAAGTATCAGAGCTTAATGAAACGGTTGAGAAAAGCTTAGTTAAAGCTTATCGCAATGGTGAACTAAACGAAGATGATAAAGCACTTGTAGTGCGTATCTGGGAAGAAGTAAAAGCACTCGCTTGAATGTGATTTATTGTTGTACAAATAAAAACGGCTGAATGGCCGTTTTTTTGTGCACTTACAAATGTTTGTTCCTAATTTACCGCTTTATTGTTTACTTAAAATTTACCTAACGCAGCATTTGCGGTAATGTATGCTGGTTAAACTTCTAGGGAACAAGCGAAATGAACAACAATAATGATGCGACCATGCCGACCGGGCTAGTTGCGCGATTTTTAAACTTTGTCGAAAGGGTGGGTAACAAACTACCTGATCCAGCAATTATCTTTCTATTTGCCATGCTACTCATTTGGGTTTTGTCGTGGTGGTTTTCAGGTATTCAGTTTGATGCAATAGATCCTCGCACTGGCGAAGCCATTATTATTAATAATATGTTGGCTAGTGATTCACTCGCCACCTTCTTATCGTCTATGGTAAAAACATTTACCGGTTTTGCCCCATTAGGCGTGGTACTAGTAGCAATGCTGGGTGTCGGTGTCGCTGAGCATTCAGGCTTTATTAACACGGGCTTAAAGCTTATGTTAAAGGTAACGCCTAAGCAATTACTTACACCGTCTATTATTTTGGTTGCTATTGTTAGTCACACCGCAACGGATGCCGGATATGTATTAGTTATCCCACTCGCTGGCGTTATTTTTTATGCGGCAGGGCGTCATCCGCTTGCGGGTATTGCAGCGGCGTTTGCTGGTGTAAGTGGCGGTTTTGGTGCTAACTTTATTCCTTCAGGCATTGACCCATTATTGCAAAGCTTTACCCAAAGTGCGGCGCAAATAATTAATCCGACAATGTCGATTAACCCATTAAATAACTGGGCGTTCACTTCAGCTTCTAGCTTATTTATTGTTTTATTAGGCTGGTATATCACTGATAAAATTATTGAACCTCGATTGAAAAATACAGATCTTGACGGAAATGAAGAAGATCTTCCTGTGTTTGAAGATGCGCGTAGCGATGAAAAGCGAGCTTTCTTTATTGCAAGTGCGGTAATGGTGGCGGGACTTGCTTTATTGGCATTTGTTTCTGCACCAGCCGATTCAGCAATGCGCAGCGCTGATGGTTCACTTACTAATTTTAGTTCACCTTTAATGCAGTCAATCGTGCCGCTTATCTTTTTATTGTTTTGGATCCCAGGTGCGGTTTATGGTTTTACAGTTGGCACGTTTAAAAGCACTAAAGATATGATAGATGCAATGAGTAAAGCGATGAATGGCATGGCTTATTACATTGTAATGGCGTTTTTCTGTTCGTTATTTATTGCAGCGTTTAGTAAATCAAACTTAGGTGCGTTACTGGCAATTGAAGGCGCACAAATCTTAAAAGCAATGGAGCTACCGAGTGCTGTAACGGTCGTAGGTATCATCTTTTTGACTGGTTTTGTTAACTTATTTGTTGGTTCTAGCTCGGCTAAATGGGCGTTACTTGGTCCTGTATTTGTGCCTATGTTAATGCAACTGGGTATTTCACCTGATTTAACGCAAGCCGCGTATCGTGTAGGTGATTCAAGCTCAAACATTATTACCCCGTTAATGCCTTACTTTCCGCTCGTAGTGGTGTACTGTCAAAAGTATGTTAAAGGCACGGGCATCGGTACACTCATCGCTATGATGCTGCCGTATTCAATTGCCTTTATGATTGGTTGGAGTTTGTTTTTACTGGGCTATTGGGCACTTGGTATCCCGCTTGGTCTTGATGCAAGCTACGTTTACCCTGCTGTTGCACCATAGCTTAACCATCTTATTTTTAAATTAAAAAAACCTCATCATGAAAATGGTGAGGTTTTTTTACGATATTTAATAAATGCTTATGTATTAAAAAAATAACGAATGTAATGAGGCCACAGCTAGCAGCTTAATAACTTTTGTGTAACTTTTGATTGAGGTTGACCAAAGATAGTTTCTGTTTTACCACTTTCAACAATTTCGCCGTGATCTAGCACGACTAAATGGTCGCTTATATGGCGAACTAAGCTTAAGTGATGGGTAATCAAAATATAGCTTAACCCAGTGTCTTGCTGTAATTTTAGTAACAAGTTAACGGTTTGAGCGCGTACAGAGGGATCTAACGAAGATAAAGCTTCATCTAATACAACAACTTTTGGATCGAGGATTAAAGCACGAGCCAGGGCGACTCGCTGCAATTGACCGCCGCTAAACATATGCGGGTAGTAATGTTGGTGGTCGTTCAATAACCCCACTTTATGTAAGGTCGCTGAGATTTTGTTGGCGCGAGTTTCTTTATCTAAATCACTATTGTATTGCAAGCAATCGTCGAGCATATCGCCAATGGTTAAGCCCGGATTTAATGAAGCTTCCGAGTCTTGGAAAATCATTCTTATATGGCGGCATTGCTGATCACGTATACCTTTATCTTCGATAATTGTGCCATCAAGTAATATTTGCCCGCTATCAGCGCTGTCTGCACCAGATAAAAGTTTCGCGAGCGTACTTTTTCCTGAGCCGGTTTCGCCAATAATGGCTAAAGTTTCACCTTGATTCAAACAAAACGAGATATTCTTTAAGACCTCAAAGCGTTTACGTGAAAACAGACCTGCGCGTAAGTTAAAGCTCTTTGATAAGGCTTGTACCTTGAGCAATGGTTGCATCATTTCATCGCCTTAATTAATGGAAAATGGCAGGCATAACTATGGCCATGTTGTTTCGTTAATGGGGGAGTTACAACACAGGCCTTTTGTGCTTGTGGGCAACGTGGTCCGAGCCTGCACCCAATGGGTAAATGCTGCAAGGTTGGAATAGTCCCTTTTAGCGCATAAAAAGGCTCTTTATGTGCTAAGCCTTGCTCGTAATCTGGAAGGCTCTTTAATAGGGCTTGAGTGTATGGGTGACGAGGCTGTTTAAAAATTTTCCCCGTTGGACCTGCTTCAACCATTTGTCCGCAATACAAAACATGCATGCCATGAGACCAGTTCACGATTTCTTCAAGTTCATGAGAAATCATGAGGATCGACATGTTTTTAAGTTGATTCAAACTTTTTAATAATCTGAATACTTGAGCACGAGTCGTGCTTTCAAGTGCGGTGGTGGGTTCATCTGCAATTAAAAGTTTAGGAGTACGAGCAATGGCCATTGCTATCATAACCTTTTGGCAAACCCCTTCAGAAAGCTCATGTGGGTAACTTGTTAAAACCTTTTCATGGTCTTTAATACCCACCTTATGAATAAGCGCTTTTACACGGTCTTTACGCTGACGATTGCGCTTTAAGAAAAAGCCCTTACTTTGAATTTCCGGTAAGGTTTCTGCTATTTGGTCAAATATTTTAGCTGTGGGGTCAAGGCAGCGACTTGGGTCTTGATATATCATTGCGATATCTTGACCAACAATTTTTCGTCGTTGTTCACTTGATAAGCGCATTAAATCGACACCTCGCCAGTGCATACGATCGGCTGTAATGTGCCAGCGTTTATTGAGCACGCCCACAATGGCTTTGGCAATTAAGCTTTTTCCTGAGCCAGATTCACCGACTAGGGCGTGAACTTCACCCTCTTTTAAGCTTAAGCTCACTCTATCTACTGCACGAATTACAGTGTCTGAAGTTCTAAGCTCTATCGTTAAGTTACGTATGTCGAGTAATTGCATTTAATCTGCCTTACGTTCTTTTAACACTTGGCGAAGACCGTCACCGACTAAGTTAGTAGAGAGGACGGCTAAAAAGAGCAATACGCCGGGTAATCCAACTGTCCAAGGAGCCAAATAAATTAATCCAAGGTTTTCAGCTAAAATAGCACCCCACTCAGTCGTGGGTGGTTGTGCGCCTAGCTTGAGAAAGCCCAGAGCCGCTATATCTAATATAGCTGTAGACAGCGCCATGGTAAAAATAACCACAATATGCTCATAAATGTTAGGGAAAATACCACGAGAAAGCACATGCCAGTTTGAGGCGCCATCAAGCTTAAAAGCGGTGATATAGTCTTTGTTAAGTTCTTCCACAATCAGGTTACGCACTGAATGAATAAACTGAGGTAACAAGGCCAAAATAATTGCCCAAACAGTGTTCATCAAACCAGGACCTAGAATGGCAATAATAATAATGGCCAACAAAAGCGATGGAATGGATAACGTGATATCAAGTAAATGATTTAAAAAGCTCGAGCGTAAACCGCGGCTAATACCGGCAAACGTGCCCACCAAAACACCTATAACAGTGGTTATTAATGCCGCAATAACAGATAAACCAAAGGTATAGGTTGCCCCGTTCATTAAGCGTGACAGAACATCACGACCAAGGTCATCAGTGCCCAAAATAAAACGGACATCCCCAAGGTCATGCCATGAAGGAGGGATGAGCAATGCATCGCTGTGCTGTTGATTAACACCATAAGGTGCAAGAAAAGGCGCCGTCGTAGCCAACAAAACAAAAGCAATAAACACCCATAAGCCAACTAATGCCGGGTGATTAGACTTAAACTTTCGCCAAAATCGCGCTAGGGGCGATTTGTTAGACTCTTCTGAAAATAAATTAAACTTTGCCATGCGCTTGGTTCCGAGAAAGCGGATCGAACAGGGTATAGGTCAGTTCAGCAATGATAGTGGCTAAAATAACAAACATAGAAACCGCAAGTAAACCGCCTTGAATTGCAGGGTAATCACGTTGATAAATACTATCAATGAGCCAACGGCCTACACCAGGCCATGAGAAAATAACTTCTGTTATCATTGCAAGTGTGATCAAAGTACTAAATTGAAGACCGATTTGTTTAATGACAGGTAAAAGCGCATTACGCAGTGCATGATGCACTATTAATTGTGCTCTATTAAGCCCTTTAGCTCGTGCAGTTTTTATAAAATTTTGCTCAAGCACATTTAGCATCGATTCACGTGTAAAACGAATCAATACCGTGGTGGGGTACATGGCCAATACAATGGTCGGTAACGTTAAGTGATGAACTGCATCAATCATTGCCATGCCAGAGTAAGGAAACCCAGCCAAAGCAATATCAATGAGGATAAACCCTGTGTTTGGTGGGATTTCGTAAAGCAGCCCCATACGGCCCGACATCGGAAACCAACCTAGTTGCAACGAAAAGACCATGATGAGCAATAGCGCCAACCAAAAAACGGGCATTGAATACCCTGCAAGTGTTGAGGAGTTAATCAGTTTATCTGGCCACTTTTTATAATAGGCTGATGCTATTATTCCTGCGGGCACGCCAACTATCACTGAAATAATTAACGCGTATAAACTTAGCTCAAGTGTAGCGGGAAATAAATCCACAATATGGTTAAAAACATTATCGCCAGAGGCAAATGATAACCCCCAATCCCCCGAAATTATACGCTCTAAAAAAGCAAAGTATTGAGATACGTAATTTTCGTTAAAGTGATATTTTTCTTGAAGTTCACTCGTTTGTGAAAAGCTTGTATTAGAAATCCCGCTTAAATTACTTAATGCATCACCTGGAAACAAGTAACTAAGTGAAAATGTGAATATGCTTAAGGTGAGCATCATAAAAAAAAGTAAGCCCAAGCGCCGTAAGAAATAATCTAAAACCATTACTTCTTCCTCGCATTAGCCAGCGAAATCCCGCCGAATGGCCCAAGCGGAATGCCTTCTACATCGCTGCTACTTGCTTGAAATCGCATACCATGAGCAAGCGGTAACAATGGAAGTTCATTGATAAGCATGGATTGCGCTTGTTGGTAATATTGTTTGCGCATAGCCAAATCAGTGCTATCAAGTGCCTGTGTCAACAATAAGTCAAACTTAGGGTCACACCAATTTGCAGGATTTTTACCACTAAAGGTGGCAGAGCAACTGAGTAAAGGGCTAAAAAAGTTATCTGGGTCCGGTGTATCAGCAGCCCATCCAAGTAATACACTATCATGGCGATGTTCACCAATACGTTGAATAAACGTATTCCACTCATATTCTATAATGCTGACATTGACACCAATTTTGCGTAAATCGCTTTGCATTAATTCTGCCATTTTACGCGCATTTGGGTTATAAATTCGACTCACGGGCATAGCCCAAATAGTCATATTGAAACCGTTTTCCAGACCCGCTTCTTTTAAAAGTGCCATAGCCAAGTCAGGGTTAAAATCAGGCATATTTTGTTGTGATTTAAATGCCCATGAGGTGGGAGGTAGAATAGATCTTGCTCGAATACCGTTACCATAAAAAACGGCTTGCATGATTTTTTCAATATCGATGGCATGAGCAAGCGCTTTGCGTACTCTTATATCATTAAATGGTGGCCGTTCAGTGTTAAACGCCCAATACCCCACATTGAGATTCGTTTCTTTTTGAACGTTTATGTCGTCGCGTTGCGCCAAAATACTCAATTGAGCGCTACTTGGGTGTGCTGTTACATCACATTCTTTAGTGAGCATTTTTGCAATACGAGTTGTACCGTTGGGCGTAATATCATAAACCAGCTGTTCAAGCACGACTTTGTGTTTCCAGTAGTCGTTATTACGGTAATAACGTACTAAATGATCACGGCGGTACTCTTTATATATGTAAGGACCAGTACCAATTGGGTATTGATCAAATAAATTGAGTTGCTCTTGTGCTTTTAGTTGCATCGCGTATTCACGAGACAATACCACTGCAAAATCGGTTGCCATATTAGCTAAAAAGCTGCTTTCAGCATTAAATAGCTCAAACCGAACTTGGTAGTCAGATACACGCACTATGCGGCGAATAAGTTGATCAATTCCCACACTTTGAAAGTAGGGGTAATTTGCATCACCAACAAAGTGGTAAGGGTTGTAGACATCAAATAAACGACTAAAAGTAAATATCACATCGTCGGCGTTAAAGTCTCGCGAGGGGGTAAAGTAATTAGTAGTGTGAAATTTAACGCCTTTGCGCAAAGTAAAGGTGACGGCTTTACCGTCGGGGCTAATTTTCCAATCTGTTGCTAGTTCACTTTGAAATTCAGCCGTAACAGGGTCAATGCTGATTAAGCGGTCATAAAGTTGATTGGCAATGATGTCAATAGTTGAACCAGTGGTTGTAACTTGTGGATTAAACGAAACAGGATTTGCCTCAGCGCAATACACTAAGCCTTGGTTCTTTTCTTCTAGCGTTTTTTCTTCGGTATCGATGCAGCCTGCTAGGCAGAGCGACAGCATACCAAGTAATAATTTATACACTCGTTCAACCTCTGACTATTGTTGTTGATCTAGCAAATTATATTTTTTCAAATAGCCTCTAAGTTGATGATACGTCAAACCAAGTACTTCTGCAGTCTTCTTTTGATTAAATTGACTGTATTCCAGTGCTTTTTTTATTAAATCAATTTCAAACTCATTTGAAAGATCTTTTAAACTGCATGGAAAACTATGAACCACAGGCTCACTAATCGGAGTTACTTCTTTAACAATCGGCGCATCTTGTGTTGATTGTTCAGCCTTAACAGGGGCTTTAATACGTTGTTTGGGTCTGAATTTACTTTCAAATGGATCTAAAACAATCTGGTGAACGGGAATATGTTCATTACCATGTCGGTATAAACTTCGCTCCACGACATTTTTTAACTCACGAATGTTACCTGGCCAGTCATAGGTTTGCAGTATTTCAACGGCGCTTCGGGTAAAGCCACTAAAAAGCTCCCACTCTAAATCACGGGCCATATTAATGGCAAACTGCTCAGCTAATAACATGATGTCGTCTTGGCGTTCACGTAGCGGCGGCAGAGTAATTACATCAAAGGCAAGCCGGTCAAGTAAATCACTTCTAAATTCGCCTTGTTCGGCCAAATAGGGTAAGTCTTCATTGGTAGCACACACTAAGCGGGTATCTACTTTAACTGTTTGTTTACCACCCACTCGTTCAAACTCGCCGTATTCAATGACTCGTAGTAGCTTTTCTTGCACCATAGCTGAGGTATTGGCTAACTCATCTAAAAACAGGGTACCGGAATTAGCACGCTCAAAGCGACCTTCATGGCGTTTACTGGCACCCGTAAATGCGCCACTTTCGTGGCCAAACAATTCGCTTTCAAGTAGGTTTTCATTTAATGCCGCGCAGTTGAGCTTTACATAGTTTTGCTCCCAGCGTTTTGACAAAAAATGTAAACGAGCAGCAATTAACTCTTTACCTGTACCGCGCTCACCAATAATTAATACCGGTTTATCTAAACTTGCCAGCTGCGATACTTGATCCAATACAGCTAAAAAGCTGTCTGATTGGCCGAGTAAGTTATCCTGTTGACGAAATTGGCTCATATTCCCTAACTCTTAGTCATTTTTACTAACTGTTAGTGTATTTCATAATTCGGGAGAACTAAAGGAATTTGTATTTTTAGTTTAACTTTATGAAAATATTACTGTATTTTATGTTTTATAAAGTTGGCAAGCATATTGTAACAGTGAGTGCAGACCAATTAAGTTAAACATCACAGAGGTAAATGTTATGGGAATTTTTTCACGTTTTGCAGACATTGTTAATTCTAATATCAATGCCATTTTGGATAAAGCAGAAGATCCTGAAAAAATGGTTCGTCTTATCATTCAAGAAATGGAAGACACATTAGTTGAAGTTCGTTCAACATCAGCTAAAACACTCGCTGAGAAAAAAGAGTTAGTACGTCGCGTTGATACATTAAAAGCACAAGTGTCGGAGTGGCAAGACAAAGCAGAGCTAGCACTAAGCAAAGATCGTGATGACCTAGCGCGTGCCGCATTGCTTGAAAAGCAAAAGTCGGCTGACGCTGTTGCTGCCGTTGAAAATGAGCTTAGCCATGTAGAGTCCCATATCGAGAAACTGCAGCAGGAAGTGAGCACATTACAAGAGAAATTGGCTGACGCGAAAGCACGTCAAAAAGCTATTATCTTACGTCAACGCTCGGCTGAGTCGCGCCTTGAAGTGAAAAAAGCACTCGATAGCTCAAAAGTTGAAGATGCTTTAAATCGCTTTGAACGTTACGAAACTAAAATTGATGGTCTAGAATCTCAAGTAGAATCGTACGACTTAGGTAAAAAGTCATTATCTGATGAAATTGCTGATTTACAGCAAAATGAGAAGATTGACGACGAGCTAGCAGCGCTTAAAAAGAAGCTTGCTGACAAATAAAATATAATAATTAAGGGGGAATACTTTCCCCCTATGCTTAAACAAATAAACGGATTGTGCAGGAGAAGGTTATGATTGACGCAGATGTGCTGGTTGCCCCAATTATCATTTTTATGATTGTGGTTGCGCCACTATGGTTAATTTTACATTATCGTAGCAAAAAGCAGGTAAGCCAAGGCTTGAGTGAACATGAACATCGCCAGTTATTAGAGCTTGCTCAAAAGGCAGATAAAATGGCAGACCGAGTAGAAACACTAGAAGCACTACTTGATCAAGAGGCCCCACAGTGGAGGCGTAAAGTATGAATACTAAACGTGAACTGTTAAGAGACCCAGTACGAGGCAAAATTGCCGGTGTATGTGCAGGACTCAGTGATTACTTTAATATGGAATTGTGGTTAGTCAGAATTATTTTTGTCACTGCAGTTTTATTAGCCGGCGGTCCTTTATTTGTGGTTGCCTATATTGCAGCGTGGTTTATTTTAGATAAAAAGCCTGCAAATTCACCGGCAAGCTCTTATGCAACACAGCATGAAGACCCACTTGAAGTAAAATTTAAAGTATGGCAAAAAGGTGAGCCACCACGTCGCGCATTGCAAGATCTTAAAGAACGTTTGGGCCGTGTTGATTCTCGTTTGCAAGAGATGGAACGTTACGTTACTTCAACTGAATTTACGGTTAGCCGTGAAATCAATAAGCTTTAAAGGATTCAATAGCACTTTATCAGGCTCGTAAACTAAGTAGATAAAGTGCTCACTCATTATGATAAACACTTCATCTGCTAAAAAAGCCTTTAGTAAACTCAAAGGGAAAGCTGAAAAAGCGGTCCATCGCAGTCTAGATCAACACGTAAAGCTTGCCGTAACAGGCTTAAGTGGTAGCGGTAAAACCGCCTTTATTACCGCACTTGTTAAACATTTAACCAGTCAAGCTGACGATAAAAACTTACCTTTTTTTGATGTTATGCAGCAAAAGCGCCATATCGCCACTAAGGTGGTGCCGCAGCAAGCGCTAACTATTCCTACCTTTGCTTATCAAAATGCGTTAGGGGCATTACTGCCTCACGATGGCGAACCTATGTGGCCTGCCTCAACAGAGCGTATAAATACCCTACGTTTGGCTATTAAATACCAAAGTGGCTCGGGTTTACGCTCGCACATTGCACCACAATCAACATTATACCTTGATATTATTGATTACCCGGGTGAATGGTTGCTCGATTTACCAATGCTTGAGCAAAGCTATCAGCAGTGGTGTGCGCAACAATACGCGTTATTAGTGCAGCAGCCTCGCGCAGATAAAGCACAAAACTTTTTATCTGCACTTAATAATCTTGATTTGGATGCGCCTGTCGATGAGCACGCCTTAAGTGAAATTGCCAAACTCTACCAAAGCTTGCTAGTGGGTTTAAAAAAAGACACTAAACTTGCCATGCTCCAACCAGGGCGTATGCTGATGCCAGGTGAACTGCAAGGCGCACCACTTTTGTTGTTTTTCCCTGTGGCTGAATATGACTCTGAAGTCATACCCGGTTCAAATTTGGCACATTTACATAAGCGTTTTAACGCCTATGTAAAAGAAGTGGTGAAACCATTTTACACCCAGCACTTTCGTCATTTTGACCGTCAGATTGTATTGGTCGATGTACTGAGTGCATTAAATGAAGGACCTGAGACGCTGCATGAACAAAGCGCTGTCATTGGGCAATTACTGGCGCATTTTAATTATGGTGAAAATAGCTTCATAAAGCGTTTATTCAAACCCAATATAGATAAATTATTGTTTGCAGCTAATAAATCCGATCACATTAGCGGTGAACACCACAAAGATTTAGCCTTACTACTTGATTCATTGGTACATGAGCAAGCAAATCAGCTTAAGTTTGATGGGGTAAAAATTGAAACCATCGCCATGTCATCTATCGCCGCGACGCAACCGCGAAAAATTATTGAGCAAGGCAAACCCCTTAATTGTATTTATGGCAAGCCATTAAATGAGCAGCAATGGTTGACTTACTTACCTGGGCAACCGCCATCACGTATGTTGACTAAAACAGAATGGCCTGCAAACGGATTTGAGTTTTTGTCATTCTCACCTATGCCATGCCCAGATAAGCAGTTAAAGCATATTCGGTTAGATCATGTTATGCAGTACCTATTAGGAGATAAACTTACATGAGCGAATCAACTTCATTTCAAGCAGGAAGGCGTATTGAGTCAGAGCAGCCAGTTGCCGATCCTGAATTAAACTTGGTGACTGCAAAAATCGTTGAACAAGGTGAATTTGAGCACCAAACAGAACAAGAGCCTGAGTTAGACGATGATATTGATTTAGCACCTGTTTATAAAAAATCAAAATGGCAAACCTTAAAAGGGGTATTTGTTGTTAGTTTTTTAACCTTAGTGCTCATGGAATTTGCATTTTCGTTAATGATTGCATTTCAACAATCAATTATTTTAGGCACTGTTTATTCGATTGCCGTTGTTACTGGCTTTTTGCTAATTGGCCGTTTGTTATGGCGGGAATACCGCATGTTACGCAGTTTAAAGCGCAATCAATTACACCGTCACGAAGCCGATAGGTTACTTAATTCAGAGCAGGTGGGTGGTGCCTTGCCTTGGCTAGAAAAGCTTAACAAGCATCAGCAATTAACAGGCTTTGAAGCGTTTAAAGCAAGTGTTGCAACGCACCATACAGATAAAGAAATCATGACCTTATACGCTGATAGCTTATTGGTCGCGCAAGACACCCAAGCAAAGAAATTAATTAACCGCTTTGCCACAGAGTCTGGTTTGCTGGTGGCACTTAGCCCGATTGCATTAGTTGATATGATGGCTGTACTGTGGCGAGGCACTAAATTAATAGAGCAAATAGGGCGTATTTATGGCATTGGATTTGGTTATGCAAGCCGTATTAAGCTCTATAAAATGCTGATAAAACAAGTGATGTTTGTAGGAAGTGCAGAGCTGGTATCTGACTTAGCGGCAACCGCACTTAGTGCTGAGTTACTGGGTAAGCTGTCTGGTCGTGCGGCGCAAGGTTTAAGTGCTGGCATATTTACCGCGCGTATTGGTTATAAAGCGATGGAGTTAAGCCGCCCGCTACCTCGTCTAGAGCATAAACGCAGCTTGCTTAAAGGTACCGCACAGCTTATTGCTAGTAAGATTGTGTCTCGTAAAAAGACAAGCCAAGATCAACAACCCTTATAGAACTGACAACATATCTGTACAGTGGCTATTAGGTGCTTAGCACTGAATAGCCATCTGTGCATCCGGCATGCTTGTTATCTATCAGCTGATACGCTTTGATTATCATATTAATAATAATCAAAAAAGATCAAACAATGAATAAACTCCACATCGACAGTCAATGTATTCATGGGCCAAAAAAAGCTAACGACCCACATGGTGCTTTAACATCGCCTTTATACCAAACCTCTACTTTTCACTTTACCGATGCAGCCCAAGGTGCAGCTCGCTTTGCAGGCGAAGAGCCTGGTTATATTTATACCCGTTTAGGTAACCCAACGACTACAGAGCTTGAGCAAAAGGTTGCTCAACTTGAAAACTGTGAAGCCGCTGCCGCCACTGCAACTGGCATGGGGGCAGTGTCAGCATCGGTGTTGAGCTTTTTATCACAAGGCGATCACCTTGTTGCATCGAGTGCTTTGTATGGCTGCACATTTGCTTTTTTTGCTCATATGCTGCCGCGCTGGGGAATTGAGGTTAGCTTTGTTGATATGACGAATGAGCAAGCATTACGAGAGGCGATAAAACCAAACTCAAAAATGATTTTTGCTGAAACCCCGATTAACCCAACAATGGCGGTAATGGATTTAAACTTGATCAGTGACGTTGCCAAGCAGCATCAGCTTATTAGCGTTATCGACAATACTTTTTTAACGCCACTGCTGCAAAAACCAACCGATTATGGCATTGATCTAATTGTCCACAGCGCAACAAAATACCTAAACGGCCATGGTGATGTGGTGGCAGGTTTAGTGTGTGGCTCCGATGAGCATATAAACTTAATCAAAATGACAGTACTTAAAGACATTGGCGCAACCATCAGCCCCCATGATGCTTGGCTAATTAACCGTGGTTTAAAAACATTAGCAATACGAATGCAACGCCATTGTGAAAGTGCGCAAACTATAGCTGAATTTTTAGAGCAACATCCTCACGTTAATACTGTTTATTACCCAGGTTTGGAGTCCCATCCTGGTAATAAGTTTATTGGCACACAAATGAAAGCGGCGGGAGGTGTAATCGCATTTGAGTTAAAAGGCAGCTTAAAAGATGGTGAACAATTTATTAATAGTACCAAACTGTGCACATTAGCGGTGAGCTTAGGTGATGCTGAAACATTGATACAACACCCTGCATCGATGACTCACTCGCCCTATACGCCAGAGGAGAGAGCGGCTGCAGGCATCAGCGATGGCTTAATTCGCCTTTCTGTTGGGCTTGAAGATGTTAACGACATTATTAACGATCTCAACCATGCATTTACTCAAACTATGTAGGGTGTAATCTTTTGTATACGGTAAAGTGGCGCTTCAGGCCTTTTAAATTAGGCCTGTAAATATTTTTATTTATAACTGTAATTTTAGCTTTACGTTTTGTGTGTTGTGGCCATCGGCTGATATTAACCCAGCTATTAAACTTTGCCTTACATTTGCTTAGTATCTGGGTAACACGTTGATACCGATATTCGGTTTAACAGCAAGAAGGTAATTATGGCTAAAGCAAGTAAGTACACCTCTAGAACACCTGATGAAAATGGGGTGATTCACTGGAGCGATGAAGAAAACAAAACATGGTCAGAACTCGTTGCCCGTCAATTAAAGTGTATTGAAGGCAAGGCGTGTGATGAATATATGGAAGGGCTAAAAAAAATAAACCTTCCTCATGATCGCATTCCGCAGTTAAGTGAGTTAAACGAAGTGTTGTTAGCAACCACAGGTTGGCAAGTAGCCCCTGTGCCTGCATTGATTGACTTTGATGAGTTCTTTCGCTTATTAGCAAACAAGCAGTTTCCTGTGGCGACTTTTATAAGAACACGTGAAGAGTTTGATTATTTACAAGAACCAGATATTTTCCATGAAATTTTTGGCCATTGCGCGATGCTCACCAACCCTGACTTTGCTGAGTTCACTCATAAGTATGGCCAGTTAGGCTACGCAGCAGAGAAAAAAGATCGCGTTTATTTAGCGCGTATGTATTGGTTTACTGTAGAGTTTGGTTTGATGCAAACCGAAGACGGCTTACGTATTTACGGTGGTGGTATTTTATCAAGCCCGGGCGAGACACAATACGTGTACTCTGATAAGCCTGAAATTAACCCAATGAATGTACTTGATGTATTACGCACACCGTACCGCATTGATATAATGCAGCCTTTGTACTACACCATAAATTCTATCCATGATTTATTTGATATTTCACAGTTGGATATTATGGCGATAGTTGAGCAAGCAAAAGAGTTAGGGTTACACGACCCAAAATTTCCTCCTAAAGAAAAAATAGCAAGTTAAGGATTTAAAATGTCATCATTAAGCGCACAAAAGTGTGAAGCATGTCATGTTGATGCTCCAAAAGTGTCAGACGAAGAGCTAGCAGAACTAATTAAAATGATCCCGGACTGGGTGCCAGAAGTACGCGATGGCATTATGCAGTTAGAGCGTGTTTATAAATTTAAAAACTTTAAACAAGCTATTGCCTTTACTAATAAAGTGGGTGATATGGCTGAAGACGAAGGTCATCACCCGGGTTTATTAACTGAATGGGGCAAAGTGACGGTTACTTGGTGGAGCCATTCAATTAAAGGTCTGCATAAAAATGATTTTATCTGTGCTGCAAAAACTGACGAGGTTTTTGCTGCGCTATAAGATGTTAATAAAACGACTCTTATGAAATTTCTAAAGGCGCATGTAAATGCGCCTTTTTTAAATCAAAGTCCATAAAGCGTATATTGGCAATAATATCGCCCAGATAGTGAGGAGGGTGAATAATATACCTGTCTGCCAGTAAGAAAACTTTTCAGGCTTGGGTTCTTGCCAGTTTTTATCGACAAGTATGATTGAATTAAAATCAGCTTGAAAATTTTCATCCACGGAATAAATTCGGTTATCTAGAGTGAAATCAATAGCGTTTCTGAGAGTTAATAACCCTTCTTTGTTTCCAAGAATACAGTCTGAGTTGACCTCATTATAAATTTTGATCCAAGGCTGTTCTGACATCTATGATCCTTTCATGCTTTTTAATACAGTATATAATAGTACGTTATATTTATTTTTTAAAAAATATGCCCAACAAACGCACTCATTATAACAAAAATATAAACCAGAACCCTAAATGGGTGACATCTACGGCTTATGATTTATAAACGTGTAATGACATTAAATATAGTAAGCTGACAAAGTTAACCCCTGCCAGGAAGTTTGATACAATCGAGCGTCTTTATTCAAAATTATTAAGGAAGTCGCGGGTGGTAAACCTAGGTCAATTGTTTGGTGAACTCAAAACGTGTTTAAGAAAAGATCAATTCATCTTCAAAAAGCGCCTTCATGGCATCAAAAAAATATCTGATGAAGCCAAACAAGCGGCTGTTATAGAAAAAATAACCGCTGATATAACACGTAGCCAACAGTTACGTGAGGTTCGCTTAGCCCAGTTACCAAAGGTAACGTACCCAGAGCAACTTCCGGTTAGCCAGAAAAAAGACGACATAAAAGAAGCAATTGCCAATAACCAAGTGGTGATCATTGCTGGTGAAACAGGCTCAGGTAAAACCACGCAAATACCTAAAATGTGTTTAGAGCTTGGTCGTGGGGTTGATGGTTATATTGGTCACACTCAACCGAGACGTTTAGCAGCGCGCAGTGTTGCTGATCGTATCGCCAGTGAGATGCAATGCGAGCTTGGCCAACAGGTAGGTTTTAAAATTCGTTTTAGCGACCAAGTATCAAACAATAGTTACATTAAATTGATGACCGATGGTATTTTGCTAGCCGAAATTCAGCAAGACCGTTTTTTAAATCAATATGACACCATTATTATTGATGAAGCCCACGAGCGTAGCCTTAATATCGATTTTATTTTAGGTTATTTAAAAAACCTATTACCAAAGCGCCCCGATTTAAAAGTTATTATTACCTCTGCCACCATTGACCCTGAGCGTTTTTCAAAACATTTTAATAATGCCCCCATTATTGAGGTATCAGGGCGTACTTTCCCCGTTGATGTACGTTACAGGCCGTTAATTGAAATTGATAAAGACGACATGGAAGCAGAGGGCGATCAACTACAAGGCATTTTTGATGCTGTAGATGAACTGTGCCAAGAAGGTCCTGGCGATATTTTGATCTTTTTAAATGGTGAACGGGAAATTCGTGACACCGCCGATGCACTCAGTAAACGTAACTTAAAAGGCGCTGACGTACTGCCTTTGTATTCGCGGCTATCAAATGCAGAGCAGAACCGCATTTTTGCTCCGCACAGTCGCCGTCATATTATATTGTCGACCAACGTGGCTGAAACGTCTTTAACGGTGCCGGGCATTCGTTATGTTATTGACCCAGGTACTGCGCGTATTAGCCGCTACAGCTACCGCACCAAAGTACAGCGCTTGCCTATTGAACCGATTTCACAAGCCAGCGCGAACCAGCGTAAAGGGCGTTGTGGCCGTGTTGAGGCGGGGATTTGTATTCGGTTATATAGTGAAGATGACTTTAATTCGCGTCCTGAGTTTACCGACCCTGAAATACTGCGCACTAATTTAGCCTCGGTTATTTTAAAAATGCTTGGCTTAGGCCTAGGCGACATGGCTAATTTCCCATTTGTACAAGCGCCTGATAGCCGTAATATTAATGATGGTTTAACTTTACTCGAAGAACTTGAAGCGGTTAAGCCTAGCAAGCGCAATCAAGAAACACGATTAACTAAATCGGGCATGGATTTAAGTCGCTTGCCCGTCGACCCCCGTTTAGCAAAAATGGTACTGACTGCGCAAAAGCTGGGTGCATTGCGTGAAGTAATTATTATTGTTGCAGCTTTGTCTATTCAAGACCCTCGTGAACGCCCGCAAGAAAAACGTGCCGCAGCCAATGAAAAGCATGGCCGTTTTGACGACCCAGATTCCGATTTTATTGCGTTTTTAAACTTGTGGAATTATTTAGAAGAGCAGCAAAGTGAGCTCAGTAACAGCCAGTTTAGAAAGCTTTGCCAAAAAGACATGCTGGCGTATATGCGTATCCGTGA
Source organism: Pseudoalteromonas sp. KS88 (assembly GCF_004766475.1). Taxonomy (NCBI): domain Bacteria; kingdom Pseudomonadati; phylum Pseudomonadota; class Gammaproteobacteria; order Alteromonadales; family Pseudoalteromonadaceae; genus Pseudoalteromonas; species Pseudoalteromonas sp. KS88. Next base: position 43,065 of record NZ_PYHV01000002.1, on the reverse strand, counting down.
ATGGCAAGACATTGTTTATCAACTAAGTACGGTATGCAATGAAATGGGCATGAAAGCCACTACCAATGTAGCGGATGGCGATAAAATTCATCAAGCATTGTTGAGCGGTATGCTAAGTCATATTGGTTTTAAAGACGAAAAGCAATTGTACAAAGGTGCGCGCAATAGCCAGTTTCATATTTTTCCAGGCTCAGGGTTATTTAAAAAGAGCCCTAAATGGATTATGTCTGCTGAGCTGGTTGAAACCAGTAAGTTATATGCGCGTATCAACGCCAAAATAAACCTTGATTGGGTTGAACCGTTTGCTCAACATTTAGTTAAACGTAGCTACAGTGAACCCCACTGGGAGAAAAAACCGGGCGCTGTCATCGCGTTTGAACAGCAAGTGCTTTACGGGTTGATTATTGTGTCTAAACGCCGTTGTGTGTATAGCAATATTGACCCCAAAGTGAGCCGAGAGCTATTTATTCGTAGTGCTTTGGTTGAACAAGAGTTGGGTCAAAATGAAGGTTTTTTACAGTTTAACCGTGAGCTGATCGAAGATATTCAAACACTGGAAAATAAAAGCCGCCGCCGCGATATTCTTGTCGATGAGCAAACGCTTTATGAGTTCTACGAGAAAAAAATCCCGCAAGATATAAATAACCGTGCGGCATTCACTAAGTGGTACAAAACCAAAAAGCAGCAAGATAAACGTTATTTGCACATGAGTCGCGAAGACTTAATGCAACACGGCGCTGATAGTGTTACCGAGTTTGATTACCCAGATGTGTGGCAACAAAATAATTTAATGCTGCCGCTGAGTTATCATTTTGATCCCGGCCAAGCTGTCGATGGCGTTGCTGTGCAAATACCCGTCGCTTTATTAAATCAGGTTGAAGAAAGCGGTTTTGATTGGCATATTCCGGCGTTTCGCCATGAACTCATTACGGGTTTAATTAAATCATTGCCTAAATCGTTGCGTCGTAACTTTGTGCCCGCACCAAATTACGCCGATGCTGTACTTGCAGCCATTACGCCAATGCAAGGTAACTTTATTGAGGCGCTCAGTCATCAGTTGTTACGTATGACCGGGGTACGTGTTGAACCTGATGCATGGGATTTATCAACCCTTGCGACTCATTTGCGCTTTCAGTTTGAAGTACGTGATGATAAAAATACTTTGCTTGCGCGTGGTATGGACTTAGCTAAGCTAAAAGCGCAGCTACAAGGTAAAGTAACGCAAACGCTATCAAAAGTAGCCGATAAAGGAATAGAAAAGGCCGACTTAACACAGTGGGATTTTGGTAAGCTCCCCGCTTCATATGTGAAAAAACAAGGCCAATACGAAATTAAAGCATACCCGGCTTTGGTGGATAAAAAATCGTCCACAGCCGTTGAGTTATTTGATAATGAAATCAAAGCGCAAGCTGCACATCAGCAGGGGTTACGTCGGTTAGTGTTATTAAATGTACCTTCGCCAATAAAGTATCTACAACAAAACTTACCTAATAAAGCCAAACTTGGCCTCTACTTTAACCCATTTGGTAAAGTGGCTGATTTAATTGATGATTGTATTGCCGCAGGTGTAGATAGCCTACTTAAAAATTTAGGCGATGTGAGAACAGAGCAGGCATTTGAGCAAGTAAAAGAGCAAGTACGTGGTGAACTTGGCGATAGGGTTGTCGCCATTGCTACGCAAGTGGAGCAAGTATTAAGTATTGCCCACGCTTTACATAAAAAAATGAAAGGCCGAGTTGATTTGACCATGATCACCGCTCATGGTGATATTAAGAGCCAGCTTGAGTCATTAGTCTTTAAAGGTTTTGTTTCCTCTCATGGCGCTGAAAAACTAAGCGACTTAATTCGTTATTTAAAAGCGATAGAAAAACGCTTAGAAAAGTTGCCAGTTGACCCAAATCGTGACAGATTATGTGTACTAGAATTAGACAAGGTCGCACAAGAATATCAAAAGCAGCTTAATAAAGTGGCACCAGGACTACCTGTGCCCCAAATGCTAATTGATATTTTTTGGATGCAGCAGGAACTTCGCGTGTCACTTTTCGCGCAAACTCTAGGCACGCCTTATCCAATTTCTGCAAAACGTATTTTAAATGCTTTAAAAGAGTGTGAATAGCTTTAACAGAACAAGAAGGAACTAATCGTTATATGGATTCAATGGCTCGTTCGCGTCTACGGCTTCTGGTTGTAGACGATGAGTACTTTAATTATGAAATGCTAGCAACGGCGTTATCAAATAGTTTCGATTTGAGCTATGCTGATTCAGGGCAAAGCTGTTTAACTTCTGCCATTGCTAATCCTCCCGATGTAATTTTGTTGGATGTATGCATGCCGGGGCTTGATGGCTACGATACCTGCCGGCTGCTAAAAAACACACCAGAGACACAAGATATCCCGATTGTCATGGTGTCGGGTTTGGAGTCTGAAAAAGAACAACAAGCTGGATTTGAAGCTGGCTGTGATGCCTATGTCATTAAACCATTTTCAGTTGTTGTACTAGTTGATAAAATTAATAGTGTTGTTTAGGAGACAGTATGCTTAATGAAGACCAACGTAATTTTAGACGGATGCAAATTAACGCAAAAGCCACTTTAACAACGTTAGAGCCAATTAAAGATGAGCACTACGATGCATTATGTGTTGATTTGAGTGCGACAGGCTTATCTTTACAATTAGACGATTTACTAGAGATAGGTACAATTGTTAAGGTTAAAATTGACTCCACGAGTCCTACAATTGCACCGTTAGATGCTGTTGCTAAGGTGATCCGTGCCTCTAAAGAAGAGGATGGCACGATCACCGCAGGCCTTGAGATTATGCAGTTTAATTAGGCTGCCTAGTCAGCCTAATAAACCTTACAAATTAGTCCTTTGAGGTAAAAACCTTCAGGGTAGCTACCAGCAATAGGGTGATCTGCAGCTTGGTTTAAACGCTCCATAATCAACAAATCTTTACCGGCATCAAGCGCTGCATCGGCAACCACTTTTTGAAACAAGTTTTGTTCCATCAAGCCTGAACAAGAGAATGTGAGTAATGTGCCGCCGGGTTTGAGTATTTGCATGGCAATCATGTTGATATCTTTGTAACCACGACACGCGCCAGTGAGTTGCGCTTTATTATCTGCAAACTTTGGTGGGTCCATTACGATAGTGTCGAATAACACTCCCTCTTCACGGTATTGACGTAAGAGCTTAAAGACATCTTGTTTGACAAAATCGACTTTATTTAAATCAAGGTTGTTATGTTCGACGTTACGTTTTGCTGTATCAAGCGCAGGTTGTGACACATCAACATTAGTGACATGCTCACAGCCACCGCGTAATGCATAAAGTGAAAAAGTACCGGTATAACTAAAGCAGTTAAGTACTTTTTTGTCTTTAGAAAAGCGCTCTAACGCGGCACGGCTATCACGCTGATCTAGGTAAAAGCCAGTTTTATGGCCTTCAATAATATCAACTTCGAGTTTTAAACCGTTTTCTTCTATTAATACTGGCTGCTGTGGTTTATTACCCCACAGTACACCTGTTGTAGGCTCTAAACCTTCTTTATTACGCACATCAACATCAGAACGCTCATATACATCACAACCAGGGAAAATAGTCATTAGAGCGGCAACAATTTCACCTTTATGACGCTCTGCACCTGCGCTCAACAACTGACAGACCAATACATTGTCAAACTTATCAATAGTGACACCCGGTAAAAAGTCAGACTCAGCGGCACATAAACGAAAACCCGTTAAACCACCTTCTTCAATAACTTGGGCGCGAGCTTCAAGTGCACGACGTAAACGGCGTTCAAAAAAGTTTTGGTCGATAACCTCTTTTTCATCAAAACTCCAAACACGTGCACGAATTTGCGAGTGCGGGCTATAAGCGGCAGTTGCTAAAAATTTACCTTCGTTATCATGAATAGTAACGGTGTCACCTAGGCCAGGTTTGCCTTTAATTTTTTTAATAGCTTTAGAAAATAACCAAGGGTGCTTTCTCTTTAAAGATTTCTCACGACCAGCTTGCAGGTAAATAGCAGATGACATTTGCATACTCATAACAGATAAATTAGCTGTCATTTTAGTAAAGCGGGGTCGAACATACAATGAATGTTTTGCACAACTGCCCATAACCGCGTTAAAGTAGCCGCAATATATTGTTTTACATTGAAACAGCGAGATTTATGGAACAGCAAATAGCGTTACCGGCGCCGCTACAACAACTTGAAAATGCATGTCGTGGCTTTATCTCGTCACTTATTTGCGCTGATGTAGCCCATGATATAACGCATATTGAACGGGTCGTCAGAGTAGCCAAACAATTATGCATTGCAGAGCAGGCCGAGATGGCTGTAGTGCTTCCTGCTGCGTGGTTACACGACTGTGTAGCGGTTGCAAAAAATCATCCCGATCGTGCCAAAGCTTCAACCATGGCGGCAGATAAAGCGGTTACCTTTTTAGCCTCTATCGACTACGACGAAAGTTACTTTGATGCGATTCATCATGCCATTGCAGCCCATAGCTTCAGTGCCAATATAAAAGTGCAATCGATTGAGGCACAAATCGTTCAAGATGCAGATAGAATGGATGCACTCGGTGCAATTGGGGTCAGCCGTTGTATGAAAGTAGGGGGCTCAATAAGCCGTCATTTATATCATCCACAAGACCCTTTTTGCCAAAACCGTGAAGCAGACGATAAACGTTATACGCTTGATCATTTCTTTATTAAGTTACTTCATGTTGCAAAGAGTATGAATACACCATCAGCTAAAGCAGAAGCTCAGCGCCGCACTGATTATATGTTGGCATTTATTGAGCAGTTAAAATCAGAGGTCGGTGAGTAATATGACTACACCATTATTATCGGGAATTGATCACTGTCATCTAAACGTTGAAAACCTAACAGAGGCTGTTGTTTGGTATAAAGAGGTGCTCGGTTTTAATGTTGTGCATGAGCTTGCATTTTGGGATGAAGGCAAAGGCCCGCTCACGCTCGAAGACGCAGCAGCAACAACACGACTGGCATTATTTGAACGCACAGGTTCAAGTAAAGGAATCGCGTTTGGTGCAACAGGGGAGCAATTTATTACTTGGCTTAACCATTTTGAATCCCAGAAAATCAAAACGATTGTCGCCGACCATGGTGTTACATTTTCGATGTATTTTAAGGATAACAGTGGCAATAATCATGAGATTACTTCCCATGATTACAACCACATCAGCAGAGCCATTGATAAATCAATCTTGGTAGGTTGAGTAGACTTTCATTATTTCATCAAGCTGGCCTTCAAACAGGTCAATAAGTTGCGGATCAAAGTGCTTACCTGCTTGTTCTCTCATGTGCGAGAGTGCTTCATCGACACTCCACGCCTTTTTATAAGGACGTTTAGAGGTGAGTGCATCAAATACATCGGCGATGGCGACTATGCGTCCTTCAATCGAAATTTCTTCACCTTTAACACCGTTAGGGTAACCTGTGCCATCCCACTTTTCGTGATGCTCCATAGCTAGGATATAAGCGAGTTGCAGTAATGGTGAGGTTGAGTTTGCTAATATTTTGGCGCCTATCTCAGCGTGCTGCTTCATGTAATCAAACTCATTAGATGTGAGCTTTCCTGGCTTTAATAAAATCGCATCAGGAATACCTATTTTACCTATGTCGTGCATGGGAGCTGCTTGCCTTAGAAGCTCGGCGTGCTGTTCATCCATCCCATAAGCGAGCGCCAATATCTTACTATACTTACTCATTCGAACAATGTGTTCGCCGGTATCAGTGTCCTTATATTCAGCCGCTTGCCCAAGACGATGAACTAAGTCAACGTGGGCGAGTTTCAGTTGTTCAGCTTGCACCAGTGATAGGTGTGTTTTTACTCTAGAACGAACAATGGCAGGGCTAATGGGCTTTGTAATGTAGTCAACAGCGCCTATTTCAAAACCTTTAAATTCATCGTTTTCATCAGCAAGCGCTGTAACAAAAATAATCGGGATATGCTGTGTTGCGGGGTTACCCTTTAACCGTTTGCATACTTCAAAGCCGCTCATATCAGGCATCATAATATCAAGCAATATAAGCTTAGGAGGCTCTTTATCTATAAGTGCAAGGGCGGCTTCGCCTGATTTTGCAAACGACAAACGGTATTGGTTACTTAACACCTCGCGCATGACTTTAAGGTTAGCAGGCTCATCATCAACAACTAATACACGAGGTCGGTTTGCGCTGATATCCATCACTGGGCCTCCATTTGTTCTGTTTTATTCAGCAGCTCGATTAACGCTATTAAGCTGTCTTGAGCTGCATCGAAATCAAATTCGTCGAAGTACTCAACCAAATTGTCTATCTCAGTTTGATAACCTTCAGGTGTATGACGTTTAATCATGTCTAAAAGTTCATCATTAAGCTCTGCATTCTCAGCGTCTTTATAAAGTTGCTCGCAAAGTCGTTTAAATTCATCAGTAGAGAGTGCACTCATGTGTGTTGAATTGTCATTTGTTATAGCAGGTTTACAGGCTAAGGTTTTCTCCTCGAGTAATAAGCGTACTGCTGTTAGTTCAACTTCGAGTTTAGAAATTAGCTCAGTTTGCAATTGTGGAGATTGTGCCTTTTCTAGCTCTGAAAATAATCCCATCATAGTCGGTAAACCTAAGTTACCTGCTAACCCTTTTAATGTATGCAGGTTACTTTGTGCATTGTCTAAGGCATCGATCCCACCACTAAAAAGGGCATCGCAAAGCGTTTGCTGTTGTTCAAGGAAACGCTTTATTTGTGTGATTTGTTTGCATTTAGTGCCCCACAGTTGGCGTCCTCTTTCAAAATCTATATGTTTTGCATTCGGGTCTTTTTGTTCTATGAGTACCTCTTTTTTCAGGCTATAGCCAAGTACCTGAGAGATTTCTTGATTGAGTTGGTTAATATCAACGGGCTTGTTTGCAAAGCCATTCATACCTGCTTTCTTAGCGGTTAGTTTATCTTGCTGTAAAACGCTCGCTGTTAAGGCAATAATTGGGGTGTTTTTTAGTTGCTTATGCTGTTCAAGCTCGCGTATTTTTTGAGTCGCTGTTATGCCATCACACTGTGGCATGTGAATGTCCATTAAAATCACATCAAAGTCTTGCTGCTCAAAAATAGCCAGAGCTTCTAATCCATTGTTAGCTGTGCTGACTGTATGATCGTCACGAGAAAGCAATAAGCGGAGCAGTTCTACATTTTGTTCAATATCGTCAACGACTAAGATTCGAAGTGCTGGTAATTGGGTATGTAGACCGTCAAAGTAGTCAATAAGATTTTCATTACCAACCTCTAAAGGAAGCGAGAAGAAGAAGCAGCTGCCTTTATTTTCTTTACTTACTAGATTGATAGTCCCACCCATAAGCTCAACTAATTGTTTGCTAATAGTAGTACCGAGGCCTGTGCCACCAAAACGGCGTGTAGTGGTGCCATCAGCTTGTTCAAAAGGCTGAAATATTGCTTTTATGCGCTCTGGTGCGATACCAATCCCCGTGTCTTGGACTTCAAAAAACAGGTGATCATTTTGTGTTGTACTCACTGTTACATGAATAGATCCTTGTTCGGTAAATTTAATAGCATTGCCAATCAAGTTTGTTAGAACTTGGCGAATACGATCGGGATCACCATAATAAGCTTTATGAACAGAGTTTTTGATCGTTAGCGTTATTTCAAGGTCTTTTTTCTTGGCCTCTAACCAAAAGGTTGAAATGATGCTGTCGAGTACAGGTTGCAAATTAAAATGCACTGGCTCTATGGTTAATTTTCCTTTTTCAAGTTTAGCCGAGTCAAGTACCTCGTTTAACAGCCGAAGCAGCGAGCGCGCAGCGTTATTAACAGTCACCAGATGTTTTTGTTGCTCTTGATCAAGAGGCGTATCCATCAGCAAGTCACTAAAACCAATAATTGAATTCATCGGAGTGCGAATTTCATGACTCATGTTGGCCATAAACGACTGCTTAGCTTGTGCAGCTTCCTCTGCTGCAACCTTGGCAAGTTTTAGCTTGTCTTCGTATTCTCGTCGTTCACTGATATCGACTAAAACACCATCAATCCAAATAGCTTCGCCTTGCTGGTTAAATTCAAAGCTGCCTTTTTCTAGTATCCATATTAACTTACCATTACGGTGGCGCACTCTGTATTCAATAGAGTATTGCTCTTTCTTAGCAATAGCGTGCTCGACAGCTTTATTGATATGCGCAATATCGTCTTTAAATAGTAAATCGCCATATTCTATATCTTTGTTTATAAACTCATTAGGAATATAGCCAGTCATCTCATTGATGTTAGGGCTGATAAATATCATGCTCCATTTTTCGTTTATTTGGCAACGAAAAACAACACCGGGCATGTTATCCATTAAAGAGCGATATTGTTGTTCTTTGGTGACTAAATCTTGCTGTAGTTTGCGTTGCTCTGTCAGGTCTGTAATGAAGCCAACATATAATGGATCTTGATTAGGTTGCTCAACCTCCCCAACCCCTAAGCGAATGGGGAAGACATTTCCATTTTTATGCTTTGCAAAGACATCGCGGTTGACCCCAATGACTGCTTTTACATCAAATGTATTCTTTTTTGCTTTAGATAAATAGCTATCATGATGTTTAGAAATCTCATCATCCATCAGCATTTTAACGTTATTACCTTGTACTTCAGCTTCTTGCCAGCCGAAGATGTGCTCAGCTGCTTTATTGAAACTAAGGACGTTACCTTTTTGATCAATGGTCACTATTCCATCAATGGCGGTAGATAAAATTGCAGCGAGTCTTGACTCATTACTGGTCTTATCTTCCAGTAGCATTCGGTAGCGGACCATACCGTTTATAATAGCAACAATAGCAGTGAGAATAATTGTTGAGAAAACCACGCTAATAGCAATTAAGGTCAGCTCTGAACTTTGACCATCAGTGATTAAAGGTGATACTGCAACAAAGCGAGTTGCAGCCATTCCCATGTAGTGCATTCCTGCAACGGCAAAACCTAAAATAATTGCACTAATTAGGCGCGATTGCGTCACGTTTAATGTGGGGAACAATCGGTTGATATTAAAGCGGGCATACAGTGAAATGTAAGCAAGTACAACAGCAACCAAAATCGACAAACTGAATGTCAGCGGGTCATATCTTAGTAAAGGGCTAAGCTCCATAGCGGCCATACCACTGTAATGCATTGTTCCAATTCCAGCGCCTAGTAAAATAGCGGGAATGATTAGTTGTATATTCGATTTATCTTCTTTTACAAGCATCGATGTCGCCGTGAGACAGGCTAAAAATGCAGGAATAAAAGATAAAAAGGTTAGCGCTGGATCATAACTAATATTTGTGCATAACGAGAACGCTAGCATGCCAATAAAGTGCATACTCCAAATACCGCCAGACAGCACTAATGCAGCCGTTGAATTAGCGAGTTTTTGGTAGTTATGAAATCGAGTTACTTTAGCAAGATCAATGAGTAGTGCTGCAAAATAAGCTGCAAAGATGGCAGTGAGGACTGATAATGTTACTAGTAATGGATTATAAGTCCCGTTAATAATGAGACTAGGATCCTGGTCGGTAATAAAAAAGGCTGACAGCATAGCGGCTCTAATCTTGTGATTACAATCAGATAACTCATTGATTGAAAGTGAAATGTGCGAAATAATTAATTTTAAAAACAAAACTAACTGAAAAATATATTAGTAAATATCATACCATTAATTTTAATAGTAATTATAGCTTGGTTAAATATTTCTAACTTTTCCTATCGCGTCATTCGTTTTACAAATACGACTACGAATAAAGCGAGCGAAAAGCTTCCACAGAAAGCTTCAATCGCCGCAATTAAACGGGATACGCCAATGGGAGTAATATCGCCATATCCCAAAGTAGTGAAGGTCACTACGCTAAAATAAAAACTGTTTAGTAAGGCTGATAAATTGTCACTTAATGGAGCAGAAAAGTTGAGCTTTAGAAGAGTATCGTTGTATGTCACGCCAAATAGAAAATAGCATAAAGCACAGATAACGATGAGTGATAAACTAAAACGAATCACATTTTGTGGTTTTTCACCGTAACCACATAACATATTGATAAAACTTGAACTGAGTCGCTTTAAAGAATATTTTGGATATTGCTCATGTCGCATTCTCAGTTCATTAAATGTAAAATTACCCGCTAGTTCAAACAAACCCTGTTGCTCAGACGCCTTTCTCAAATTACGATAAATCTCTTCGGATTGTTCATAGAGATCGATTGCCTTAGCTGCGTCTTGCTTTTTTAAAGAAGCTTTTGCTTGTTGTTCTTGAAGTAAGTGAATGCCTAAATCTATGTTATCGATTCGCGTATTGCTTAACTTTATACCTAATAAATTTGTATGCTGAAGATTACAATAATGTAGACTTGCTTCGTGAAGGTTTGCTTTCATCAATGAGGCGTGGGCAATTTTATTGTTAAATAAGTGAGCACCTGAAAGGTTTGTGCGGTAAAAATTACTATAAGAAAGATCGAAACCTTCCTCCTCATCATGTTTAACTAAGTTTAGTCCGGTTAAATTTGCGCGCTGAAGCTCGAGCCCTTGGAGTAGGCCTCCTTTTTTTGCATAACGCTCTAATTTTTGAGTCAACTCAAGGCCAGTTTTATCAAATTTCTTATCGTGCCAAAAGCAAAATCCTGTGCCCATGTCGGTTTCTTGGCATTGTTTGTTATCAGGTGAGGTATAACTACAACAAGGCTTGTCTGGCATAATTGTTTCAGCTTCAAATTATTACACTTATTTATAGATTAGCAGTTATTTAGCAAGGTATTATGTCCGCATGCAAATTTCTTTATTAGCCCCCTCAAGAGTTTAAATTGGTTGAATACACATTAAAGCGAAGTCGTCGACGTAAAACGGTTGCGATGAAAATACAACAGCAATCATTAACGGTTTATGCCCCTTATGGTGTCGCGATTTCATCAATAGAACACTGGTTACAGACAAAACAAGATTGGATCCAATCACAGATAACAAAACAAAGTGAAATATCTCAAACGCAGCAGCTACCACTGAAAACCTTGCAGATAAACGTGTTTGGCTCGCCATTGAAGCTAAGCTTTGATATTGGAAAAAAAACGGCTGTGGATGCGATAGACAGTGACACAATGTCGGGTCTAAACATCACAATCTCATCTCGTGTCAAACATAAAAAACAAATGTACCAAAGCCTGCTTGAAGCTTTTATGCATGAGCAATTAGAAAACTATATTGAAATGCGAATACATGAATATTGTATGCAAATGGGTGAAGAGTTACCGACTAAGTTAAAAATTATGGCTTATAAGCGACGTTGGGGCAGTTGTAATCGACGTAGAGAGTTGACGTTTAATCTTTTACTCGTCGGTGCGCCAAAATGGGTGATTGATTATGTGGTCGTGCATGAGTTATCACATTTAAAATACTTAAACCACAGTACTCAATTTTGGTTGAGAGTGGGGGAATTTTATCCGCAATACAAAAAAGCATCACATTGGCTAAAGGAACATGGAATGAGTCTACAATGGGTATTTGATTAGCGTACGGGTTTAAGTAATAAAAAATTGAGGAAAAAAGAAGTGGTGGAGGGAGCTGGATTCGAACCAGCGAAGGCTGAGCCGTCAGATTTACAGTCTGATCCCTTTGGCCGCTCGGGAACCCCTCCACACTATTTTGTTACATTTGGCCCCACTTAACTTAGCGGTAAGAAAAGTGGTGGAGGGAGCTGGATTCGAACCAGCGAAGGCTGAGCCGTCAGATTTACAGTCTGATCCCTTTGGCCGCTCGGGAACCCCTCCAATGCAACGGCGCCGATAATAGCAAACTTATTATTTAAGTAAAGAAAAAAGCTAAAGAAATATTAAATAATGCCGATAAATATTTATTCAACAACATAATCGGCTAAAGTCTATGCAAATTGATGGATTGTTAATCACAGAGAGTCAGCTCGACAATCGCCTCGCGAAAAGCGTCAGCGAGTCACGTCGTGGCGAGTTTGCGTTACTTTTAGCAATGCTATCTCATGATGCTCTGGATTTTAGTCAATTTCATTTACCTAAAACCCCATTTGGCGCTGATGCAAAACAATATGATGAATCCCAGCTGCGTGCTGAATTAGGGGCAGGACCTAAACAACCTCTCGCACCAGATGAGTTTGATATGCTGATTGGTGAGCATAACGCACAACGTTTACAACAAGCTGGTATGAGTGACATACGCTTACGTAGTTGTTTATCTCCAGAGCCACTCGCTGTTCGAGATGATAAAAACCATATCCCACTTCATATCATTGATAACTGTGAACCCGTGGTTCGTAAGCGCCATCTAGATAAAGAAACTCAACTAGATAACCCCCAGATGGACGCAGCAGCCTTTTATGATAGCCTCAATAATGATTCCCTGCATCAGCCTCTTCACTTAGCGCAAGCATGACTCTGTTTTGTAATAATTAACCGTTAACGTGATTTATTTCGTTAAGTGTAAAAAAAGCACCCAAAATTTAAATGCAGTTGCTATAATGGCTCAAGATGGGATTCAAAAAATACCATTATCATTAAACCAAGGTAATTTAGGAACGTAATGAAGAAAACATTCACGCTGAATCACGAGAAAATCAAATACCCTCGCATGGTTGACGCTGCAAAGCATGAAGTGAAAAAATATTTGAAAAGAGAGCGTAACAAAACGTTACCGTTCGATGCAGATTATTGGGCTTTTGATTGTAAGTTTGGTAACACAGCAGAAGAAGCACAAGTTGTGCATGTTGCCGAAATTAATAATTGTATCAGCGAAATTGAAAAGCAGGAGCTGGCATCTTTCTATGTAGAAATTTTGGCAAGACCTGCACAGCGCCAGTCGGCAGATTTTGATGATGAAGCTGATGATTAAACAATAAGCGTTTATTGTGTTAAAAGAGTGGGCTTAATTGCCCATTTTTTGTGCCTGAAACAAAACCAAATTTCAGGTATCCTAAGGTCTGTGACCTTTAAAGGTAAATATGTAGTCGTTTGTTTGATATTTTGGCAGCTTAGGGCCTGTGTGGTGAGGTTACTCCTCATAAATAAGTGATAATTCATCATCAATTACAGACAGACTCTAACAGTAACTTTAATAATAAAAGGATGTTGTATGTTTATTTCAGCTTTTTCTCTTATGGTTCTTAGCTCTGTGCTATCGGTGTCTTCAGTTTCGGAGCAAAATTGTCAGCAAGAGCTGCCTACAAGCATACTTAATGAAAAAGAGTGGCGCTTTGCCACTGATCCACATGGCAGTGAAGTGAAAGTGAAACAAACGCTTTTAACCGATGAACGTATTTGGATTTCGTTCAAACGAGTGCCAAGAGTGGATGCAAAAAATAACTCTTGGGTTGAGCTTATCTATGATCTTCCAAACCAAACAGTTGAAGGGAAATCAACTATTTTGCTGGAATATAAAAGCAGCAAAAATCTTGTTGTAAAGCTATCTCAAAGGGATTATGGCGGGCAAGGTGATAAAAGTTATGCACACTACCAATATATTCTACCTGCACAAACTCAGTGGGGTACCCACTGCGTTAATTTAGATGATTTTTCTAGACCAAGTTGGACGCCTGTGAATTCTATCGATAAGGGGATAATAAAAGAGCATGTGAGTGCAATTTACTTAGTACCAGATCTAAAGGATGAACTTGGTGGTGAAGCGACGATTGAAGTTAAAAATATTTCATTAAGACCTTAACTTTCAGCATAAGATCCTAGAGACAAAAAACCAGCAATAGCTGGTTTTTTGTCTAACGTGGGTTTTTTAAGCATCAGCCAATTTAACACGGATCTTGTTTTTATCAACATTGCTCTGGTTTAAGGCTTTAATTGCCTCTTCAGCTTCTGATTCTATAGGCATTTCAACAAATGCAAAGCCCTTTGATTTACCCGTCTCTTTGTCTAATACAAGCGTGCATTCAGCAACTTTACCGTAGGCGGTGAATAATACACGAATGTCTTGCTCAGTCGTTGCGCGTGAAAGGTTTCTAACTAATAATTTCATAATAAGCCATGATTAATATAATTATGCTAATTGTCGCAAGGAATGAACAATTGACCTAGTGATTAATTAAAAACCAAGTAAATAATTTATTAGTCATTGAAATAAATTCAATATTGCAACAACCAACTAACTATCTGTTTTAATAAATAGAATAAATAGAGCATAAAAGGAGGAACTTTGATGAGAGAAAATGATTCTTACGCCATTATTGTACTCGGCTCTCCTAATTGCAAAAGTGGGGAGTTATCTAAAATTGCAAAAAGTAGATGTGATAAAGCCTTTCAGTTATATACGCAAAACCCTAGTTGCAAAGTATTATGCACTGGTGGATTTGGCGAACATTTTAACACCAGCCCATTTGCCCACGGCGAACTAACCAAGGACTATTTAATAAAACAGGGGATTTCGCGAAACGCCTTTCTAGACGTAGCTTTAAGTCGATTTACATTTGAGGACGCAACAATGTCTCTGCCTATATTGACTGCTAATAATATAAAAAAAGCGACGGTAGTGAGTTCTGAATTTCATATTAAACGGGTTGAATATGTGTTTAGTAATCTTATTTCTCATATTGAGTTAAATTACCTAGCTGCTACGACCCCTCTCGATCCCGCTGAGCTGGAATTGTTATATCAACATGAAGAGAAGGCCATGATCCGTGAAAAACAGAACATAGCAGGCACAAAAGTATAAACTATATTTATTGATTATATTGGATTAATTAGCCGTTTAATTGACATGTAAATGAAAAGGTCATACATTTATTTAACACAATGCGTGTTTATAATTTGAGAGACTAAATATGAAAACTACGATTTTGGTTTTAGCACTCACTGCGCTTGCTGGCTGTAATTCTACCACTTCGCAAGAAGATGAAAAGTTTTTATTGGTTGACAATAAAACAGGGCAAGTGACAAGCTTTCATAATTCAGCTAATGCATGTAAAAGTGCGATGATAAAACAGAATGTTCGCAATAAAGCGGATTGGTTAACATCAAAACCATCACCTTATAGCATGAATCCTACATTACCTAAAAACAGAGATTATGATGTCTGCATCAAATAATCTTAAGTAAACTAAATCTATAAACACTACACCCTAAATGTTAAAGGGTGTAGTGTTTAAGTGTCACTTAACTTCTTTACCCGCGGCTTGTTGATCAGCGTGATAGCTTGAACGTACAAATGGACCTGAGGCTGCATGAGTAAAGCCAATTTCATCTGCATAATCTTTTAACGCATCAAATTCAGCTGGCGGTACATAACGCTTAACAGGTAAGTGATGTTTTGACGGTTGTAGGTATTGGCCTACAGTAAGCATATCGACATTATGCTCACGTAAATCGCGTAATACTTCTTCGATTTCGCTAATTTCTTCGCCTAAACCTACCATTAAACCAGATTTAGTTTTAACTTCTGGGTGCGCTTCTTTAAAGCGACGCAGCAACTCTAGTGACCATTTATAATCAGCACCTGGGCGAGCAAGCTTGTACAAGCGTGGCGCAGTTTCAAGGTTGTGGTTAAACACATCTGGTGGCGTCTCAATTAAGATCTCAAGAGCACGATCCATACGACCCCGAAAATCAGGCACTAATATTTCGATGGTAATGGTTGGATTATGTTTGCGGATTTCGCGAATGCAGTCAGCAAAATGTTGCGCACCGCCGTCACGTAAATCATCGCGGTCAACTGAAGTTATAACAACATAGCTTAACTTCATGTCTTTAATAGTTAGTGCTAGCTTCTCAGGCTCTGCGGCATCTGGTTTTAATGGGCGGCCATGGGCAACATCACAAAACGGGCAACGACGAGTACAAATAGCCCCTAAAATCATAAAGGTTGCTGTACCATGGTTGAAGCACTCTGATAGGTTAGGGCATGAAGCCTCTTCACATACTGAGTGTAAGCCGTGCTTACGCATTGCTTGTTTTATGCCGTCGATACGTTCAGTTGACTTTGGTAAACGTATTTTTAGCCACTCGGGCTTGCGCAACATTTCAGTTTTTTCAGTCGGTAATACTTTAACTGGGATCAACGCCATTTTTTCGGCGTCACGTAATTTTACCCCTGGTTCCATCTTGACTGGTTTATTCATTCGTTTTCAAACCCTTCAGTATGCTTAACCTGTGTAGCATTAAGCTTTGTGATCATGTGTCTTACAAGTCCATTACCTGCTTGCTCGAGGTTTTGTGGACCATCTAAATCAGTTGTCTGCACCATATTCATACCCGCATAACCGCAGGGGTTAATACGTAAAAATGGGCTCAAATCCATACTTACATTTAAGGCCAAGCCATGAAATGAACAGCCGCGACGAACGCGAAGGCCTAACGATGCGATTTTACTATCATTTACATACACACCCGGTGCATCGGCTTTAGCGTATGCTTCAATATCATATTCTTTCAATGTATCGAT
Source organism: Pseudoalteromonas sp. KS88 (assembly GCF_004766475.1). Classification (NCBI taxonomy): domain Bacteria; kingdom Pseudomonadati; phylum Pseudomonadota; class Gammaproteobacteria; order Alteromonadales; family Pseudoalteromonadaceae; genus Pseudoalteromonas; species Pseudoalteromonas sp. KS88. Next base: position 26,644 of record NZ_PYHV01000002.1, on the reverse strand, counting down.
AATACATTCTTCAAGCCAAGTTACTAATTCACGTACACCAATTTTTAAACGACGTAAGTTAAATAAAACATACATCATTTGTTGGCCTGGCCCGTGATAGGTCACTTGGCCTCCGCGATCAACTTTGATCACTTCAATATCGCCAGGTGCAAGTAAATGTTCTTCCTTTCCTGCTTGGCCTTGTGTGAAAACCGGTTCGTGCTCGACTAACCAGATTTCATCAGCAACAGCATCATCTCGAGTGTCGGTAAACTCTTGCATTTTTTGCCATATTGGCATGTACCGCTGGCGGCCTAATTGGCGCACGATTAACGTGTTTTCGCTCACTGCAATCTCCAATTAGGGTTTAAAGCATGTGACGAACGTCATCGATATTACTGATCACGTTGTAGATTTCTTCAATATGTTTGCCACTGGTCACTGTTGCAACAAGAGTCACAGACTCGTAAGTCCCTTTACTGCTAGGTTTTACTTTAGGCGCGTAGTCACCAGGTGCAATTGGCTGTAACTTTTCAAGAATTTGGTCAGTTAAATTAACGTTTGCTAAGCCCATTACTTTGAAGGTAAACGGACAAGGGTACTCTAAGTACTCATCAAATTTAGTATTTTCTACAGGTGTAGCCACGACGATGACTCCTTACATAATGCGCTTATAACCGACTAATAACCCACACTCGACCTTGTAGGTTAGATATGAGGCGCATTCTAGCATTTTTCAGGCAAAAAAAAACGCCTTGCAGTGCAAGGCGCTTAGAATTATTAAATTAGCAATTACATAATCTGTAAACGTAAGTAATCATAAATTTTACTAAAGAAACTACCTTCCTCAACTTCTTCAAGCGTTACAAGAGGGTATTGTGCAATCTCTTCGCCTTCAAGTTGTAAAAACAAGGTGCCAACTTTAGTACCTTTAGTAAGCGGTGCCTCTAACGTTTTATCCAGCTCAAAATTAGCTTTTAAATTTTTACGTTGGCCGCGAGGGATAGTGATAGGAGTATCTTCTAAAATACCTAATGATACATTTTCTTTGTTGCCCATCCAAATGCGTTGCTCTGCAAAGCTATCACCTGCTTGATATGGTGTGATTGTTTCGAAAAATCGGAACCCGTAGTTTAAGAGTTTTTTACTTTCAACTTTACGAGCTCGTTCACTTGAAGTGCCCATAACTACAGCGATTAAGCGCATTTCGTCTTTGGTAGCAGAGGTGACTAAACTGTACCCAGCTTCTGAAGTATGCCCCGTTTTGATACCATCAACATTCAGGCTTTCATCCCATAATAAAGAATTACGGTTATACTGCTTGATACCGTTAAAAGTGAACGACTTTTCAGCGTAAAAAGCATACTCCTCAGGAACATCACGAATAAGTGCTGCACCTAGTGTTGCCATATCGCGAGGTGTTGTGAAGTGCGCGTCAGTATCTAAACCATGGCTGTTAATAAAATGCGTGTTGCTCATACCTAACTTTTCAGAGTGAGCATTCATAAGGTCGGCAAATGCACTTTCACTTCCTGCAATGTGTTCAGCCATTGCTACGCATGCATCATTACCTGATTGAATGATAATACCGCGGTTTAAATCTTCGACGCTGACCTGCTTACCCACTTCAATAAACATTTTAGAAGATTCAGGGAAGTTTTTGGCCCACGCTTTTTCACTGACCGTAACCATGTCTGTTGGTGCAATATTGCCAGCTTTAATTTCTGTGCCGATAACGTAACTAGTCATCATTTTTGTTAAGCTAGCAGGTGCTAGACGAGTATCCGGCTCACCTTCGGCAATAACCTTACCAGTGGTAAAATCAACAAGGAAATAACCTTTTGCATTAATTTGTGGAGGCGCAGGGATGATCTGTGCAGTGGCAGAGAAAATGGCAGCAGAACAGACTAAGCCGCACACACCGTTGAGAATTTTGTATTTAATTGATTTCATCATACTCATTAATGGTTAAAGTTAAAGATTCGCGTTGTTCTCATTCTAAAGCGCTTACTGGCTGTAAAGCAAGAACGCGTTTTGAAATTGGTTTTGTTTTAATTTTTCTAGCACTTGCTGAGCTTCTTCAGCGTTTTTAATTGGTCCAAGTCGCAACCTATAAATGGCATCTTTTTCTACAATACTTGTAGGTAAATTATATTGTTGGCGCAGGGTTGAGGCAAGTGCTTCAATATTTGCTAATGTGCTTCCCGCTGCAACTTGAATATAACTAGGGCGTGTAGGCGAATGCGCTAGTGTAATTGCCTCAAGCTTAACCTTGGCTGTACCATGATTGTAATAACCAAGCTTATAAGCCGCTGCGTATGATAAATCTATGATTCTATCATCATGAAAAGGGCCACGATCATTGACGCGAACAATGGCAGATTTACCATTGGCGGTATTAGTGACTCGAACAAAGCTCGGCAAGGGCAAAGTTTTATGTGCTGCAGTCATGGCAAACATATCATAGATTTCACCGTTTGATGTGTGATAACCGTGAAATTTTCGGCCATACCACGAGGCTATTCCTTCTTCTTCGTAGCCCGTTTCATCCAGCATGGGGGTATAGCTTTTACCAAGTACAGTGTAAGGGCGGCCGGCGCTTGCACTTTTTATTACTTCAGTTACAACAGCATCCTGCATTTCTAAAACGGTTGGTGCGCGTAAAGGCGCAGCATCATGCCTCATGCTATAACGACTACTGTGATCTGTTTTACTTCCTGAACTACTACAGCCGCTTACAATAAGCGCAATAAGCATCAGGCTTATATACTTCAACATCCACTTCATTATTTTAAAAGCATCCTCTTATCAGTGGCAATCGACATAATTATGCCAAAGCCAGCCATCAGTGTAACCATTGACGTTCCACCATAACTTATCAGCGGCAAAGGGACGCCGACAACCGGTAAGAGCCCAGATACCATACCAATGTTTACAAATACATACACGAAAAAAGTAAGGGTCAGAGCACCTGCGAGCAACTTACCAAACGCATCTTGCGCATTGACGGCAATGTATAAACCGCGGCCTATAATAAATAAATACATACATAGCAGCAAACATACGCCAAACAGACCAAACTCTTCACTGAGAACTGAAAAAATAAAATCAGTGTGGCGCTCAGGTAAAAACTCGAGTTGTGATTGTGTACCTTGTAGCCAGCCTTTACCTTCAATTCCGCCAGAACCAATGGCTATTTTAGACTGGATTATATGATAACCAGAACCTAAAGGGTCACTCTCAGGATTAAATAAGGTCAGTACACGTTGCTTTTGATATGCATGCATTCCGTAATGCCAAAAAGGCCAAGCGGATAAGGTAACCAAGCCTGTTAAAAACCCAATTAGACGCCAACTTAGTCCTGATAAAAATATGACAAATATACCTGAACTTGCTATCAGAATAGATGTGCCAAGATCTGGCTGCTCCATTATAAGTAAAGTGGGTAAAATCACGATGGCAAAGCCAACCATTAAATGTAATGCTCTCGGAGGGAGGTGATTTCGCCCGATATACCATGCAACCATCATTGGGACGGCCAGCTTCATTAGCTCGGACGGTTGAAAGCGAGTGACTCCTAAATCCAACCAGCGCTGCGCACCTTTTGAGCTAACACCAAAAAGTATCACCCCAACCAACATGAGTAGCCCTAAGCAGTACAAAGGGATCACGAGCCGCTTCAGTGTCGCTGGGCTAAATTGCGCTAAGACAATCATCGCTATAACAGCTGCGGCCATGCGGGTAGCGTGGCGAAGCATCATTGCTTCATTTTGACCACTTGCGCTGTAAACAATAGTTAAACTGGCAACCATCATACAAACCAATGCAAGTAGCAGAGGTAAATCTAAATGTAATTTATCCCAAATAGACCGCTTATCATGTAATTGCATTATTGTTTAGCACTCCTTGCAATCGTTAGAGGATTTGCTGAAAAATAATAATCCATTAACTGACGAGCAATAGGGGCGCCAACAGAGCTACCTCCACCGGTATTTTCTACCACCACTGAAACCACAATTTGAGGGTCTTTGTACGGGGCAAAACCAATATAAATTGCATTGTCGCGTTGTCTTTCTTTGAGTGACTCTGCATCGTAACGCTCACCTTGGGCGATACTGACTACTTGAGCTGTACCCGTTTTACCTGCCGGATCATAAGTTGCCCCCCTGAATGCTTTGTGAGCCGTTCCCGTTACTTTATGCACAGTATTATGCATTGCATCCAGAGCAATACGCCAGTGATCAGCATTTTTCAATTCAACGGGAGGCTTTTCTTCATTATTTATTTGCGTTACTTCATCTTCTTTTTTTGCAACTTGGACTAAGTGGGGTGGGAAATTACGGCCCTTATTAACTAGAATATTAGTTGCGTTTGCAATCTGCATAGGCGTGGCTGTCCAGTAACCTTGTCCAATTCCGACGGAAATAGTATCTCCTCGCCACCACGACTCACGAAAGCGGCCTTCTTTCCATTCTTTTGATGGTAAAATAGCGCTCGTTTCTTCGTGAATATCAATGCCTGTTAAATCACCGAAGCCAAATTGCGCCATAAAGTTGCTGATTTTGGTGATCCCCAAACGATAAGCCGTGTCATAAAAATAGGTATCACATGACTCTTCAATTGCTTTGTAAACATCAACATGACCATGGCCCCAGCGCTTCCAGTCACGCCATTTGTGTTCTACGTTGGGGATTTGAAAAAAACCAGGATCCCACATTTTTGTTTGCTCTGTTACTAAACCTTCTTCAAGAGCAAGTATAGCAAGGTGCGGTTTTACAGTTGATGCCGGTGCATATCGCCCTTGAGTTGTTCTATTTATAAGTGGACGGTCGGGGTTTAGTAATGCTTTATAATTTTTACTACTGATACCATGAACAAACAAATTTGGGTCGTAGCTTGGGTTCGAATAAAGCGCCAAAACGCCACCGTCTTTTGCGTCCATCACCACAATTGCACCGCGCATGTCTTTTAATGCATGTTGTGCAATTTGTTGTAATCCAATATCGAGTGTTAACACTAAATCATGACCAGGTTCGGGTGGCGTCATACTCAGCGTTCGAATTACACGTCCTCGGTTGTTTACTTCAACACGCTGTGAACCTACTTGCCCATGTAACAGTTGTTCATAAGACTTTTCAATACCAAGTTTACCAATGTCATGAGTTGCTCTGTAATTGGTGGCTTGATCATCCATTTCGAGCCTAGCGAGCTCTTTTTTGTTTAATTTAGCAACATACCCAAGCGCATGGGTCAGCGTGTCGGCATAAGGGTAGTAACGAGCAAGACGGGCCTCAATACTAAAACCAGGGAATTTATGCTGGTTAACCGAGAATTTAGCGACTTCAGATTCGTTCAGTCGCGCTTTTAATACTTGGCTTTTAAAGCGGCGGTTATGCTTGATGTCGTTAAGAAAGTCATTTTTTTGCTGATCAGAAATAGCGATGAGTTGACTAATGGCTGCTAACGAGTCATCAAGATTCTTAACATCTTCGGGTATAACTTCAAGGTTATAAACAGGCTTGTTTTCGGCAAGAAGCACACCATTTCGGTCATATATAAGACCTCTATTGGGTGCAATTGGAATAACCTTTATACGATTGTCGTTTGAACGCGTTTGATAATCTTGGTGATCATCAACTTGGATGGTGTACAAATTTGAAAGTAATATAGCGACAAGAATAGTAACGAAAACAAAACCCACAAATGCGCGACGTGCAAACAGATTAGCCTCTGCTGAGTGATCTCGAATTGTGGGTCTTCGTTTGAGCATGTTGATTACTCGCGATGATAAGGATGGTTATTGTTTAAACTCCATCCTCGATACAAGCTTTCAGCTACAATAATGCGCACTAATGGGTGCGGCAAGGTCAAGTTCGATAATGACCACTTTTGTTCGGAGGCTGCAATACATTCTGGTGCTAATCCTTCCGGACCACCAATCAACAAACTTACATCGCGGCCATCCAGTTGCCACTTTTCCATATTTTTTGCTAGTTGGTGTGTATCAAGTGCTTTGCCGGTGACTTCAAGTGTCACAATACGATTACCTTTAGGTATTGCCGCAAGGGTTTTTTCGCCTTCGATATGTAAAATCCGCTTTATGTCGGCATTTTTGCCGCGCTTTCCGGCTGGGATTTCAATAAGTTCTAAAGCCATATCTTTTGGAAAGCGACGCTGGTATTCTGCGAACCCGGTCTCTACCCACGCTGGCATTTTTGTACCAACGGCAATCATTTGTATTTTCACGCGTGTCCTTCCAAACTCAGTTTAAATAAAGGGCTATTAGCTCCAGAGCTTTTCTAGGTCATAGTAGCTACGTGCTTGATCTTGCATCACGTGTACGACTACATCACCTAAATCTACCAGAACCCATTCGCCTTCATTTTGACCTTCGTATCCAAGAGGCTCTTCACCGGCATGACGCGCTTCTTTAGCAACATGATCAGCAATTGATTGCACATGACGTTTAGAGTTACCTGAACAAACAAGCATATAGTCAGTAATGTCAGAGTTGCCTTTTACATCAATCTGAACCACATCACGGGCTTTCATATCGTCAATTTTGTCTAGTGCAAAGGCGAGTAGTTGTTTCGAATCCAAAGTGTTATCTCATTAAAAAAGGGAATAGCTGTTATTTTATCACGCTGGTGATTTTTATTCACCACTTAGATAAAGTTGATGATCGTTTATGTACTGACTCACCGCAGTAGGAAGAAGTTCCTCACACGATTGGCCTTTTTTTAGTTTTTTTCGAATATCGCTCGATGCAATATCCATCATTTGACCAGGTAAGAAATACAATCTCCCAGCACGTTCAGAGCGAAGCGTGTCAGATGATGTTGTAAGGGCCTTTTTTTTATAATCAATAAGCTGCGTGCTCAAATTAATATTTTGATTAGGGCGTTGAAAGACAACAAGGTGACAAAGCTGTGTAATTGCTTGCCATTCAAACCATTTATCAAGCGTATTAAACGAATCAAGGCCAATTAAAAATAAAATGGGTTCGTGAGGGTATTCATTGCGTAATTCTTTTAAGCTCAATAGCGAATAAGAGGGTCCTTGGCGTTTTAGCTCACGCAAGTCGAGTGAAAAATAATCATAAGGTTCAATAGCAGCCTGCAACATTGCAATGCGATCTTCGTTGCTGATCCCTGGTACCGCTTTATGTGCAGGAATGGCACATGGCATAAATTGTAAATAGCGAAGGTTCAAGTGCTCAACACATTGCTTAGCCATATTGATATGGCCTAAATGAATGGGGTCGAATGTACCACCAAATAGTGCAATCATTTTGGCTCCTAATTTTTAAGCAAGTGGGTGAGCGGGGAGAGTAACATCAACCGGTTGGCAAAAAACGAGGCATATATGCGCCAGAGCTTGGTATGGTTTAATCAAGGTGCCTTGCTTATAACTTGCATCAAATTGTGCGAGCAAACTGATCAGATGCTCAAGTGTTTGTATAGATAAGCGGTTTAGCGCTTGATTAACAGGCCCTTGCTGGTTTTTCCAAATCGCTTTTTGTTTAAATAAACTGGTTAAACTCTCGCCTTGTAATAGACCTAATTGCAAACTTAATAGTGTATTTGCTTCTTTGTTTATAGCCCATAAAATAGTGACCGCTTCAGTATTATGATCTGCAAGCTTGGTGAGAATTTTAATTGCTTGGCGGTTATTACCTTGCAAGAGTGCATCACTTAAATCGAAAATATCGAATTTAGCTTGATTAAGTAAACCTTGAAGTACTAATTGTTGATCAATAAGCGCACTTCCGTGAAGCAATGATAGTTTTTCAAGCTCTTGAAAACAAGCGAGTAAATTACCTTCAGTTGCATCAATCAGTGTACGTTTAGCATCATTTTGCATATTAATTGATAAACGGTTGCACTGCTCATCGAGCCAACGTTGTAGGTGATTGCCAGATAATGGGTAGCAAGGGACAAATACACCGTTTTTATCTAGCGCTTTAAACCATGCACTGCGCTGAATTTCTTGGGTTGCTTTGGCGCCACTTACGATTAGAAGTGTGTCGGGGTTATTGAGTTCAACCAGTTTTTTAAATGTTTGGCTGCCAACAGTGCCAGGTTTTTGATAATTGAGATCAAGCTCAATTAAAGTACGAGCACTAAATAACGACATACTTTGATATTGCGCGATTAATTCTTGCCAATCAAAGCCGGGCATCAATGTAAATTTTATGACTTCGTCAAAGCCTTGCTGCTTGGCTTTTGAGCGAATTTGTTGTGCGCATTGCGCTATTTGAAAAGGCTCTTCACCAAACACTAAATAAAAAGGCTGGAGTGCTTTATTTAATTCACTCGATAATTGGTTAGCGTAACAGCGCATTATAGTTGTGACAACTCTCGTACTATCCGACGACTTGCTTGCTTACGTATTTCATTAAGCAATAAATCAAGTTCTTTGGCTTTCGCAAGTGCGTTATCTGGGTCATCTTGGTAATTGCGGTATAGCTCAAAACTTTGCTCGATTGGATCAAGGCCTGGGCGTTTTAGGGTGTATGCAACACTGTAAGCGAGTTCGTATTCGGCCACCTGGCCATTTTTAAATAACGACAAAATCTGGCGCTCTAAACGGTCTTTAGACAAATATAGTTGTGCAACATTTTTTTCAGGTTCTGATTGCAATTCAACTTTGCTTAAAGTGAGTTCTTTTTCAAGGATGGCAAAAAGAGCTGACTTTTCATCATCCCCATGAAGAGTCATGATTTTTAAATCATCAGGTAAGCTCGACGCTTTTTTTAAGTGAAAGCCACAGCTGGTAAGTAAAAAACAGACTAGCACTAAGGCTAGTCCGTTTTTAAAGGCATTAAATGATGCCATATTAGTTAGCAACCACGTTGAGTAGTTTACCTGGTACGTAAATCACCTTACGAATGGTTACACCATCGGTAAACTTAGTCACGTTAGATTCTGCAAAAGCAAGTGCTTCAACTTGCTCTTTAGTTGCATCAGCAGGCACGGTTAATTTTGCACGTAACTTACCATTTACCTGCACGATGATAAGCTTTTCATCTTCAACCAAAGCAGACTCGTCAACTGTAGGCCAAGCAGCATCAAGAATGTCGCCTTCTTTACCAAGCTCTTGCCATAATTGATGTGACAAATGCGGTGTGATTGGTGCAAGCATAATTAATAGTGCTTCAAGTGCTTCGTTAGCAATCGCTACATCTTGTTTGTCGGCCAGTGGTGCTTTTAACAATTTGTTAGAAATTTCCATGATAGCGGCAATCGCGGTATTAAATGTTTGACGACGTTCAACATCATCTGTCACTTTTGCAATCGCTTTGTGTAGCTCACGACGAAGTACTTTTTGTGGGTTGGTTAGCGCTGATTTATCAAGTGCTTGGTAACCTACTGTGTTTACATCAACCGCGTATTTCCAGATACGTTTAATGAAACGATGTGCGCCTTCTACACCTGAATCAGACCATTCCAGTGTTTGCTCTGGTGGTGCGGTAAACATCATAAATAAACGGACTGTATCTGCGCCATACTGCGCGATAACTTGTTGTGGATCGATACCGTTATTTTTCGACTTTGACATTTTGCTCATGCCTGATGAGAACACCGGCTCGCCATCGTCTTTGTGCCATGCTTTAGTTACACGGCCTTTGTCGTCTGTTTCGGTTTCAACGTCACTAGGTGAAATCCAAATGTCGCCGCCTTTCTCATCTTTACGATAGAAAGTTTCAGCCAGTACCATACCTTGACAAAGTAAGCGGTCAAATGGCTCATCTGAGTTTACTAAGCCAAAGTCACGCAATAATTTATGGAAAAAGCGCGAGTATAATAAGTGTAAAATAGCGTGCTCAATACCACCAATGTATTGGTTTACTGGTAGCCAGTAATTAGCCGCTGCAGGGTCTAACATGCCTTCATCATGGCGAGGGCTACAGTAGCGTGCATAATACCAAGACGATTCCATAAAGGTGTCAAAGGTATCTGTTTCGTGAAACGCAGGGGCACCGTTAACGGTGGTTTTAGCCCACTGTGGATCTGCTTTGATTGGTGACGTTACACCATTCATGACCACATCTTCAGGTAGGCGAACTGGTAGCATATCTTCACTAGCAGCAAGTTCGTTGCCGTTTTCATCGCTAAGCATTGGGATTGGTGAACCCCAATAACGCTGGCGGCTCACACCCCAGTCACGCAGGCGGAAGTTTACTTTACGCTCACCTACGCCAAGTGCTTCAAGCTTATCTGCAACCGCATTAAATGCACTGTCAAACTCAAGGCCATCAAACTCACCTGAGTTCACTAATACGCCTTTGTCTGTGTAAGCTTGTTGGTCAAGGTTTACTTCAAGTTCAGAGCCTGTAACAGGTGCGATAACTTGTTTAACGTCTAGGCCATAGGCTGTTGCGAATTCATAATCACGTTGATCGTGTGCAGGTACTGCCATTACTGCGCCAGAGCCGTAATGCATAAGTACAAAGTTAGCGACCCAAATTGGCAGTTTTTCACCCGTTAATGGATGAGTTGCATAAAAACCTGTTGCGATGCCTTTCTTTTCCATCGTTGCCATGTCTGCTTCAGCAACTTTAGTGTTTTTACACTCTTCAACAAACATTGCTACAGCGTCGCTATTTTTAGCCGCTTCTTGAGCAATAGGATGCGCGCCTGCAACTGCAAGATAAGTCACACCCATGAAAGTGTCTGGGCGAGTTGTGTATACGCTAAATTTTTCGTTGTTATCTGTGCGAGTGAACTCGATATCTAAGCCTTCAGAGCGGCCAATCCAGTTACGCTGCATGGTTTTAACTTGCTCAGGCCAATCTTCTAGTTTGTCTAAGTCGTCAAGTAGCTCTTGTGCATAGTCAGTAATTTTAATAAACCACTGTGGGATTTCTTTTTGCTCAACCACAGCACCAGAGCGCCAACCGCGACCATCAATAACTTGTTCGTTTGCAAGTACAGTTTGGTCAACTGGATCCCAGTTTACCGTTGACATTTTTTTGTATACTAAGCCTTTTTCATAAAGCTTGGTGAAAAACCATTGTTCCCACTTGTAGTAATCTGGGTGACATGTAGCGATTTCACGATCCCAATCATAACCAAAACCTAATTGCTTAAGCTGGGTACGCATGTAATCAATGTTTTCGTAGGTCCATTTTGCAGGCGCTGTTTTATTTTTAATTGCCGCATTTTCTGCTGGTAGACCAAACGCATCCCAACCCATAGGTTGCATTACGTTTTTGCCTTGCAAGCGTTGGAAGCGAGAAACAACATCACCAATGGTGTAGTTACGCACATGACCCATGTGGAGTCGGCCGCTAGGGTATGGGAACATAGAAAGGCAATAATACTTTTCTTTACTCTCATCTTCAGTGGCTTTAAATACTTGGTTTTCTTCCCAATATGCTTGGACTTTTGACTCTATATCTTGTGGGTTATATTGCTCTTGCATCTATGATTCCAGACTTCTTGCAAACTAGTAAAAAATTGCCGAATAGGATACCCCAAAAATAGTACTAATCACAGCGGCAAATAAGCGGATTTTATAAATTCATGACTTAATTAGTTTTCAGGGCAGGTTAACCTATACTTGTTTAAGGTAAACACTGATTTAACGTAGTTTTAAAGGAGTACATAATGGCTGATTATAAAGCATGGTTAACAGATTTAAGTGCCTGGTTAAAAGATGTAAAAGAGCACGAGCTTAAAGGTGCAATGGATAAGTTTGTTGAATCTGAACAAGCACTCAAGCAATTAGGTCAAGAAAAGCTAACGCTTTACCGCGAATACTTAAAACGTGACATTGAACACATTAAAGAAAACGACAATCACTATGATTCACTTGCATGGCAAGAGCTTAAGGAATCTTTGTGGTTTGAACTTTCACACATAGAAGATAAAACCCAACTAGAATGGCACGCATTAAACCAAGATTTTAAGCATAATGGCGTTTATCACCAAGGTGAATGGATAGCCATGGGCACATTAGTATGTAAGAATTGCAGCCATAGTTATGATATTTATCATGCCACGCAAATTAGAGCTTGTTCGCAGTGCGACGGTATCTATTTTTCTCGTAAGGCATTACAACCATAAAATAGTGGGTTGGCCCATCGCTTTGCCGCTATTAAAATTAATCAGCTGATGTGCTGATACAAAAAGAAGTTAGAATGACGAAAAAACTGCTGCCATTACCTGTGTCTGCGTTAGCGCCGACTATCTCACTTAATCATGTGCAATCGTGCATGAATAATCCGTATCCTGAAACCTTGACCTTTATCGGTCAACAGCGCGCTCAAAGTGCGCTGGATTTTTCATTGGGGATGGAGCTTCCCGGTTACAATGTGTATGTCATGGGGGAAGCTGCCCATGGTCGCTTTACGTTAGTAAAAGATAAATTAGAGGCGCACAGTAAAGGCCGCCCGACGCCAAATGAGTGGTTGTACGTTAATAATTACGATGATCACCGTGAGCCAATCGCGATGTTTTTACAAGCAGGGCAAAGTAAGCAATTGGCCGATGATATCGACTCGTTTATAGATGAAGTGCTCGACACTTTTCCGGCAGCATTTGATAACCCAGCTTATCAGCGCAAAAAGAAAAAAATAGACCGTGAGTTCAATGACGCCTATGACGCTGCAATCACCGAAGTTGAAATTGCTGCACTTGAACAGAGCGTTGCTTTAATTGAAGAAAAAAGCGTAGTGGGGTTTGCTCCGTTAGTGAATGGCAAGCAGTTAAGTGATGCTGAATTTGCAGCCCTTGATGATGATTTGCGCGAGCAATTTTATGAGGTTATCGAAAAACTAGAAGATGCCTTAATCGAAGCATTAATAGAGTTACCGCGTTGGAAACGTGAGTCCTCAGAAAAACTACGGAATTTAAAAAAGTCCACTGCAGAGCTTGCGACTAAACCTTTATTAAAAGATTTAGAACATAAATACGCTGCTCATATCGGCGTGCTACGTTATTTAAAAGACATTCGAGTTGAAATTATTGATGCCGTTCTTGAATGGCTTGACGACGAAGATGTCAGCGAAGAAAACAAAGAAGACTTTGATAGCAAAGGCATGTTGACCGACTTTTTTGCGCCCAATATTTTGGTCGAATTTAAAGAAGGCGATGCAGCGCCGGTCGTCTATGAACCCAACCCAACGTTTGGCAATATCTTTGGCAAGATAGAGTATGCCGCGTCGCAAGGTTCGTTGATCACTAGCTATCGCTCAATTCAGCCAGGGGCTCTTCACCGTGCTAATGGCGGCTATTTGATTATGGATGCTGAAAAAGTCATGGCTAACCCACAAGTGTGGGATGGCTTAAAGCTGTCATTAAAAACGCATCAGATTAAAAATGACCTACCATATCAAGACAGTGCTGTAGGCAGCAGTTTTACACTTCGTCCGCAGTTAATACCCCTTGATGTGAAAATTATTTTGCTAGGCTCACGAGATTTGTACTACACCATTGGTGAGTACGACGAAGAGTTTGCTGAATTATTTAGAGTGTTAGCGGACTTTGATTACTACTTACCTAGTAGTGACAAACTGCAATATCAGTTTATCACTAAAGTGACTGAGTATTGCCTAGATACGCTAAAGTGTAGTTTGACCGAATCAGCTATGGTTAGACTACTTAAGTTTAGTTATCGCCAAGCTGAACACCATAATAAACTATCAGCGCGTTTTGCTGACGTGCTAGAGCTTGTGGCAGAAGCTAGCTTTTACACCAAACAAGATAATTTAAGCCTAATTGATGCTCATCATATTGATGAAGCAATTGAAGGTAAGCAATACCGCACAGGGCAAATTAGCGAAAACATGCTCAGCGACATTAAAGAAGGGCACACCCTAATCGCTACTGACGGCCAAGCCGTGGGTAAAGTCAATGGCCTAACTGTATTACACATTGGTGATACATCATTTGGTACGCCTGCACGTATTACTGCCACAGTATACGCTGGGGCTGATGGCGTAATTGACGTAGAACGTGAAGCGGAGCTTGGTAAAGCAATCCACTCTAAAGGGGTCATGCTACTTACCGGTTACTTGGGCAATAAGTACGCTCAGCAATTTAGTTTAACGCTCAGTGCTAATATCGCTATCGAGCAAAGCTATGGCTATATAGATGGTGATAGCGCGTCACTGGCTGAGTTATGTGCGCTGATTTCGGCAATTACTAATTTACCAATAAGCCAATCAATTGCACTAACAGGCTCAATTAACCAACATGGTGATGTACAAGCCATTGGTGGCGTAAATGAAAAAATAGAAGGCTTTTTCAAACTCTGTAAAATGCGCGGTTTAACGGGTCAGCAAGGTGTGATCGTGCCTAAATCGAATCAAGTTAACTTGGTACTCGATGACGAAATACTTACCGCTGTTGAACGAGGTAAATTTCACATTTATGCCGTTGAAACAGTTGATCAAGCTCTTAACGCATTAATGGATATAGACGCCGGTGAGCTGGTTGATGGCCATTACCCTGAAGATTCCGTTAATGGCATTGCTTTAGCACGATTAAATAATATTGCCGATATCGTCAATGGCGATAGTGACGAAGACGAAAAAGAACAGAGTGAAGAATCATGATTAATATTATTTTAGTGATAATTATCGCTATATTTTGCTACTTAATCTTTCAAAACAGTAAAAAAGTTAAGCAACAATCGCTTGCTAATGCGCAGCTTGGCAGTGACTTTTTAGCTACCAACACTAAAGTTGAAGGCATAACAGAGACAGCTTCAGGGCTACAATACAAAATTGAGTACAGCAGTGGCTCTGATGTAAAACCTAACCCTAAAAGCATGGTGAACGTTCACTACCATGGCACCTTGCTTGATGGCAGTGTTTTTGACAGTTCAGTTGAGCGAAACAGTCCGATTAGTTTTGGCTTGCACCAAGTAATAAAGGGGTGGACTGAAGGCTTACAATTAATGAGCGAGGGCGATAAATACACCTTTTATATTCCACACCAATTAGCTTATGGTGAAAAGCGTGTAGGGAGCATTCCTCCTGCGTCTTTACTTATTTTTGAAGTTGAATTATTAAAGGTAGAGTCGTAAAAGTAGCCATATAAAGCGCTTTTATGGATGTTACTTACTCATGGGCTGAATATGATCAGCCCTTATTTATAGCCTAAACAATCTAATAAATAATACTACCCACTAAAAGCAATTTCACTAATTTCTAGTTTAAACTCACCTTGCTGTTTTTTAGCAATCATAAAACCCAACTGACTAATTTTTAAAAAGTTAATAGTTGGTTGTTGTTCAAGCTCTCGTCCACGAAAGGTCAAAATAAAATCACTGGGTGAAAATGTAAAAACCTGCCATTGGTCTTTTTGTGTATCAAACGAAACCGCATAAGCAGGGCCATCCATATATTGATTAGTTCTTAAACGAAGTTGATAGGTTTTGCCATCACCTTTTACGCGCAATGCAATCTGTTTAGAAGGTTCATTTTCTGTATTGATGATAGTGCGTACAGAGGCAAAGCCGCCATTATTCTCAAGTGACACAGTTCCTGCAAAGACTAAGTGGTTATTCTTTTCGTAAACTTGACTAGTCGAAAGCCCGCCCATGACCGAATCGTTTACACTGTACCAATTTGGAATGGCATCGACATCGCTAGGTGCTAAAAGCATGCCCGCAGATAACAAAGGTACCAAGTGAGTCTTCATACTAAATCCTTACGCGTTAGGTATTTAACCTGAACTCTGGATAATAAATCTATATCCAGCGGCTACTTTCAACGCTAACTGCGTTGAATTTACTTGTAATAAGCTAGCTATTGACGCGTAAATNNCTCCGGCTGGAGACTAATAAAATATATTTGTGACTTAATATCAATACATTAGACATCTATTAACCAGAGTTCAGGTTATTTAGTAAAACAATACGTAACATGGAATAAATGGTTCAAATTAATAGCTAATTCTCACAGACGATATGTTTGTAAAATTAGATATGTTATTTGTTTTGTAAACAGAGCAATCGTTATTAATCAAATAATGCATCCAGCGTGAAATACTCAACACCATGACCCGATTGCATACTGAACTGAGATAGCTTGATTGCAACTTGTTGCCCTGTAATAGGCCTATATTTCTTTAGTCCCGGTATCACACACAGCAGAGGTAGCAAAACACTACCAAGCTTTTCTGCAAAGCGAAAATCATTAGTGCGCTTACCCAGCAATAACGAAGGTTGGATAATACTAATACGTTTAAATGAAAGGGCTTTTACAGCATCTTCAAGTTCACCTTTCATCTTTAAATAAGCGCTATTACTGTTTGCATTTGCACCACTTGAGGACACCAGTAAATAGTGTTCTACCTCCATTTGTGCAGCAAGCTGAGCGACATGAAGTTGATAATCAAAATCAACTTTTCGCTGCGCATCAACTGAGCCCGCCGTTCTTTTAGTTGTGCCCAAGCAAGAAAATAATATATCAGCTTTAAATAGAGAGGAGTATTGAGATAGGTTTTCAAAGTCAATAACATGATTAATCACTTTATCGCTGTGATAGTTAACAGGTCGGCGTGTTAAAGTAACGACCTTAGTGATATGAGTTGCCTTAGTTAATTGCTTAACTAAATGGCTACCCACTAAACCTGTTGCGCCAATGACTAATGCTACTTTTCCCATATCATTCACTCCTTTTTTATCAGATGATTCGGCGAGCATTGTCATAGATATTTGAACGTTAGACAAACTATTCAATAGTTAAAGTAAACCTCAGGCTAGAAACCCAAACATTATTCATGGCATGATAAGACATAGCCCCTTGAAAGCATGAAGGGATAATCCAATAAAAAGAATAATTTCTAATAAGGCACTTTTATGAGTTTGATGACATTAACCACTCAAGGCAGCGTTGCGGTTATTACATTGACAGATGGTGAAAACCGTCAAAACCCACAGTTTGCTAAACAATTAAAACACACCCTTGCAGAGGTTGTCGCAAACGATGATCATAAAGCATTAGTCATTACGTCAAGTGATGAAAAAAGCTGGAGCTTGGGTATTGATACTGATTGGTTGATGCCCGCGATGAAAGCGAACATGGCCGATGAAATACGTGGCTTTATGTATGACATGGACGATATTTTTAAAACGTTACTACTTTTTCCAATGCCTGTGATTGCGGCGATTAATGGTCATGCGTTTGGCAATGGAGCTATCTTAGCCTGTGCGTGCGATTTTAGATTTATGCGAAGCGATCGTGGGTTCTTTTGCTTCCCTGAAGTTGATTTATCTATTCCATTCTTACCGGGAATGATAGCTTTTGTGAAAAAAGCGCTACCTTACTACCGTTTTAATGAGATGAAGTTAACAGGTCGTCGTGTTGCGGGTGAAGAGCTGGCAAGAGACCACGTTGTTGAAAAGGCAGCAAAAGACAACGATACCTTGCTTGCTGATGTAATGGAATTTGCTACAACATTTGATAAAAAGCGAGCTATTTTTGCAGAACATAAAAAACGCCTGCATAAAGAAATAATTCAGATTATTGATGAAGAAAATAAACCGTATATTGATAACCTTTCATTGATGGTTTAGTTGTACAACAGGAAATCGCTAGTTAAAGGATATAGGCGTTTATGAAAGTAAAAGAAATGGAAGAGTTAGCATTAACACGAGCAGAAACCAAGGAAGTTATAACGCCTTATGCATTTAAAATTGATCAAGCATTATTAGGTTTGCCATTGGCGTCACCCACAAGACGGGCGTTAGCGATGCTAATAGATGTAATGTTAATTTTTCTTGCGGCAAAACTCAGTGCTGCTTTAATTGCATTTGTAGCTACAGTGGCTTTTTATAAAGGCACTGCGCAAAAACACTTACCTAAAATGAACTCGCTTTGGCGGCGAATATTAAAACTAACGGCTGCTACTTTGCTGTTTTTCAGCTCGCTGTATTTATTGTCAGTAGCAATTGATTACTTTGATGGTGACACAGTTGGCGAAACTGCGACTATTCAACAAGATATAATATTAGATCCAGAAGAAATACAGGTTGTTAATACGTATTTAAAACAGACCCAAGATGCACAACTGTGTGATCAGACGTGTCAGGCAACTGAGCTGGCTAGTTTAGTATCTCAAGTAGCAAAGCTAACTGAACTAAATGAGCTCAGCGAAGTTAACGAAATTGAACATATTAATATGGCGAAAGGGCTGTTGGATTTGATCATCGAGGCAAGCGAGCAATCACATGATGAACAGTTATTAGAGGAAATTGACTCTATAGAGCCACAGGCAAACTCAACAACATCCCATAGTATTTTAAAGTGGGGTATAGGGATTATAGAGGATTTAGGTCTAGGCTTTGGCTGGGCAGCTATTTATTTCACTTTGTTTGCTCTTTTATGGAAAGGGCAAACGCCGGGTAAAAAAATATGTAATATTCGTGTTGTGGCATTGAATGGGGAGCAGTTAGGTTTACTAGATTGCTTTGGTCGTTACGGTGGTTATGGCGCAGGCTTTACAACCGGTTTATTGGGGTTCTTACAAGTATATTGGGACCCAAATCGTCAAGCCATTCAAGATAAAATATCAGCGACAGTTGTTATAAAAGGAAGTATGAATCAGCCTGTTACTCCAGAAACAATAGAAAAGGCGATTAAAGAATAAATTAAAAGCCCACTTTGATAAATATTTTAGCTCTGTATTGACTAAGCACGGTCTATATCAATTAGTTGTAGGTAGCCATTTATGGCAAAAGCGCTTTTATTGGACAATAAAGTGCTACCTTTAAAGTTTCATACTACAGTCAAATTAGAAGCTGACAATAAGTATTAAAGCACAAATCGATGAGGGTAAAATAGACGACGTTGCATTAGCGCTGATATATTTTACCTTGCACGATCACTGCCGCGTATGGAAGTAAACTGATTGGGATATTACTAATAAATTGATAACCCAGCTAGCAAAGTCAGATCAATTGTACGCATCAAATAAAAGTTAAATCGATGACGAGTATTTAACCGAAATTTATATACCGAAGATGTGATGGTATAAATTAAATATATTCTAGGATTATAAAATAGGAATTACATTCTCTTAATGATTTTTTTTGCAATTGTAAGCTCAAGGCGTATGTGATTGTTTATAATATTCAACTTGAATTATAAATATCTGTATAACTCGTCTTTAATATCGTTTAAGGAGGTGGTGAAATAAATGGAGGGACAACCTTAAGCTTACAAGGCCTGTTTATTATTCAAAAAAATGCATTCCCGATAAATCGATTAAGTAGCCCCAGTATAAATTAAGATGTTGTATTAGATTTATTCAATTGCATGTGTTTTTTGTACCTATACAATCCACATGTAGTTAACATATTGTTGCTATGTAAATATTACGTAATCAAAAGGAATGAGAATGAAAAATAAAATTTTAGTAATGACATTGGCACTTGGTTTCATCTCTGTAAGCTCTATAGCAGCAACAACTTCTGGTTGGTGGCGTACGGTTTCCGTTCAGGTATCTGCAAGCACACCTGCAGATCATAACGAAGTATGTGCACGTGCAGAGAGCAGCTTGAGAGCGCAGTACAGTGATGTCACAGAGGTAAGATTAAGCCCTAGTTTTGATATGTATACAGGTACTTTGTATTGCAAAGCAACTGGTCAAACACAACAGTGATCAACTTATGATTGTTAATAGCATCATCTATAGATGGTGCTATTTTCTAATTTTTAGAAGGCTCAGTTTTAAAATAGGCTTTACTTAATCCCAGTAGACACCCACCAATCCCCATCAACACCACTACAATCCACACCGGCCAATTACCATATTGACTATAGATACTATTTCCTTGAATAAGTTTAACATTGGCTTTTAATATGTCGGCTTTGAACTGTGGCATGCTGATTTGTGCTTGACTGATAGGGTCGTATACACCACTGATACCGTTGTTTGTAACCCGTATTAGCGGGCGTTGTAATTCTAGGGCGCGCATGCGGGCCATTTGCATATGCTGGTGCGGACCATGTGAGTCACCAAACCAGGCGTCATTACTAACAGTAAACAAGATATCAGAGTCGCTGCGGTAGTTACCACGTACTAAATTAGCAAAAGCAATTTCGAAGCAAATAGCAGGGAGAATATTTAAGCCGTTGGCGCGTAAATTGTTTTGTACTTCATCACCACGTGAGAATGATGACATGGGCAAATCAAACAAAGGCGCGATTGGGCGCAGAATATCTTCAAACGGTACAAACTCACCAATAGGGAGTAATTGATGTTTTTGAAAGCGGTTTTTACCTAGGTATTGATAATGGCCGTGCTCATCGTTACGTTCTTTATTACCCAGCACTATCAAGGTGTTGAAGACCGTTTTGGTATCTAGTTGGTAGTCAACAATACCCGTAATAAGGGCAGTTTCATTAAATGAAGCTGCGCTATCAAGACCGACTAAAAAGCTGTCTGCAAGGGCTTCTATTTCAGGTACCGCAGCTTCTGGCCAAACGACTAAGTCAACATCCCAGTGCGGGCGTGTCATGTCCTGATACTTACTCATAGTGGTCCAAAATTCACTGGGTTCAAACCGTAAGTTTTGTTTGATGTTCCCTTGAACAAGCAAAGTGCTGATGGTTTTATCACTGTAATTAGTATTACGACTGTAGTGATTAATCCCAACTAGCACAGCAGCAAACAATGCTATGATGACTGATGTTTTAAACTCTCGCGTACATACTAGTCTATATAGACCAAAGCCAATAGCAATACAGACTAATGTTAAGCCAAATTCACCAATGACGGGGGCCAGGTAATTAAGCGGGCTGTCGGTTTGAGTATAACCAAAACTGAGCCATGGGAAACCCGTTAAAACGACACCACGTAAATACTCAGTAATAGCAAAGCCAGTTAACAAGAATAAGCCATAGCTATTAGGACCGTTAGCAAAGCGTGTGGCAAACATAAAGGCAAGGGCGGGGTAAATAGCTAGATAGGCACATAGCAGCACCATAAGTAGCACTGAGGCAACTAGCGGCATGCCACCGAATGTTGCAATAGACACATGTACCCAGCTAATACCGGCCCCAAACCAGCCTAGACCAAAAATAAAACCATATTTTGCGGCTTGTTTACTGGGCTGTTTACCGTATTGCAGATTATGTGTGGTGTAAATTGCCAATAGCAGGCAAACAAAGGTCAGGGGCCAAATCCCGAAAGGAGCATAGCTTAAAGTTAAAAGAAGGCCCGCAACCAGTGCGAGCCATGCTTTTTTATCTTTTGCTAAATGTAGGCAATTAGTCAGTATTGTCTTCACTGTCGCTATCATCAGCCTTAGGTACGGTAACCTGTAGTTGCAATAGACGACGGCTATCTGCATTGGTTACTTTAAATTGTAGGCCATCAATTTCGATGGTTTCTCCGCGTCCTGGCATATGGCCAAACGCGTGCAACACAGTGCCACCGATAGTGTCTGCTTCTTGTGTGCTATAGCCTGTTTTAAACTTTTCGTTAAAGTCATCAACGGGGGTTAGCGCCTGCACTACATAAACATGTTTGGCAAGTTGACGAATATCTTGTTGCTCTTCTTCTTCGTCATGCTCGTCTTCAATTTCACCTACGATGATTTCTAAGATGTCTTCGATGGTGACTAAACCTGATACACCACCATACTCATCAATCACAATCGCCATGTGATAGCGCTGTTGACGAAATTCATTCAGTAATGTGTCAACGCGTTTACTCTCAGGCACCACAACAGCTGGGCGTAAGTAATCGCGCAAAGACGGAAGTTGGTCGTCTTTATTTAATATTAACGGCAGTAAATCCTTCGCTAGCAAAATTCCCTCAACATGGTCTTTGTCTTCACACACCACAGGGAATCGTGAATGGGTAGAGTCAACCATCATAGGAATTAACTCTTCTAGCTTTGCATCAACCTCAAGTGTGATCATTTGTGAGCGCGGGATCATGATATCGCGCACTTTAAGCTCAGATACACCAAGCACACCTTCAATCATTTCTTTAGTTTCAGGGTCTATGACATCCCGTTCTTGCGCATCGGCAATTACTTCAACCAGCTCTTCTCTATTCTGGGGTTCCCCTTGCAACATTTGGGTAATTTTACCCAACCAGTTCTTGCTAGAAGAACCCTGGCTAGTCTGCGAGTTATCGTCGCTCATTGCGTCTATCTGCTCCGTTTGTTTAAATATCGTCCCGATATGGGTCTGCTATACCTAGATCAGCAAGTAATTGCTTTTCTATGCTTTCCATTTCATTCGCATCTTCTTCCTTTATATGGTCAAATCCGAGTAAATGCAAGCATCCGTGGATCACCATATGGGCAAAGTGGTCGTGAAAGGTCTTTTCTTGTTCATTTGCTTCAGCTAAAACAATCGCTGGACAAATGATTAAATCACCTACAAGTGGAAGTTCAATTCCCGGTGGCGATTCAAACTCAAATGAAAGAACGTTTGTAGGTTTGTTCTTACCACGGTAATCATTATTAAGTTGCTGGCTTTGTTCTTCATCAGCGATAACGATGGTGAGCTCAGATTCATCACGGTACTGACTTAATACTTTATTAGCCCAAACAGCAAATTGCTCAAGGCTAGGTAAGTTGTCAAACTCGCACGCAATTTGTAAATCAAGTTCTGTTGTCAAAGGTTTACTCATTATTATCAGTGGCTGCTTGTTCAGCATTTGCTAGCAGATCTTTAGCGCGTTGTTTTTCGGCGCGTTTAATGCGGTCCGCTTCATCGTTACGCTCGTAAGCTTCCACAATGCGGGCAACAACTGGGTGGCGAACAACGTCGTGCGATTGGAAAAAATTAAAACTAACTTCCTCAACATCACTGAGTACTTCGATTGCATGGCGAAGACCAGAGCGAGCACCACGTGGTAAATCGACTTGAGTGATATCACCGGTTATAACTGCTTTAGAATTAAAACCGATACGTGTTAAGAACATTTTCATTTGTTCTACAGTCGTATTTTGGCTTTCATCTAAAATAATAAAGGCGTCGTTAAGCGTACGTCCACGCATAAAAGCAAGTGGCGCTACTTCAATAACATTTTGCTCTAGCAGCTTTTCAACCTTCTCGAAACCCAGCATCTCGAATAAAGCATCATATAAAGGCCGTAAGTATGGGTCAATTTTTTGGCTTAAGTCGCCAGGTAAGAAACCTAATCTCTCACCTGCTTCAACAGCAGGGCGTGTAAGCAGTATGCGGCGTATTTCTTGGCGCTCTAAGGCATCAACCGCTGCTGCAACTGCGAGGTAGGTTTTACCTGTGCCAGCGGGTCCAATACCAAAGGTAATATCATGGCGAAAAATATTTGATACGTAATGACCTTGGTTATCGTTGCGGGGTTTAATTACGCCACGACGAGTTTTAATCACCACTTCTTTGCCGTATTCGCTAAGTTCGTCTTGTTCAAGGGCAGTTGATTCAGAAATTGCCAAGTGAACGGTATTAGGTTCAATTTCTTTAACCACACCACGGACAGGTTGCGTTTCAACATACAAATCTTTGACGATTTCCATTGCAGCAAAAGCACTGGTGGTTTTACCTGTTATTTTAAAGTAGTTATCGCGATGAGTGATTTCGACGCCTAAACGGCGTTCGATCTGTTTGATATTCTCATCAAACGGTCCGCATAAAGATGTGAGGCGTTTATTGTCGGAGGGTTCTAAATAAATCTCTAATTTTTTTAACTGATTACTCAAAATGGCTTCCTGTTGTGGTGTGCCAGCTATTGCTGGCACTGTCATTGTCGCCTAAGGAACGAATGTAGTAACACCGATTTCATTGGGTGTTGCTTGAGGTTCAGGCTGCGCTGCTTTACTCAGAATGTCAGCAGGAGCGATATCACGGCGTAAATTCATTTCTGATTCTGTACGAATCAAGTCACCACGTAAAGAATTAGGCAGTGCTTCTGTTATACGTACATCAACAAATTGACCGATCACATTGTGTGGCCCTACAAAGTTCACTACGCGGTTATTTTCAGTACGACCTCGCAATTCCATCGGGTTTTTCTTTGATGGACCTTCAACGAGTATACGTTGTTCGGTATCAAACATTTGGCGACTGATTTGCTGTGCCATTTGCGTAATACGATTTTGTAATAAGTATAAACGCTCTTTTTTCTCTTGCTCAGAAACATCATCAGGTAAGTCAGCGGCAGGCGTACCAGGGCGTGCGCTATAGATAAAGCTGAAGCTCATATCAAAACCAATATCATTGATAAGGTTCATGGTTGCTTCAAAGTCAGCGTTGCTTTCACCTGGGAAACCAATGATGAAGTCAGACGACATGCTTAAGTTCGGGCGAATTTTACGTAATTTACGAATAGTTGATTTGTATTCAAGTGCTGTATGGCCGCGCTTCATTAAGTTTAAAATACGGTCAGAACCACTTTGTACTGGTAGGTGTAAGTGATCAACAAGCTCAGGTACATCTGCATAAGCGTCAATAATATCCGGTGTAAATTCTACTGGGTGAGATGTGGTATAACGAATACGGTCAATACCATCAATCGCTGCTACATAACGGATTAAATCTGAGAAGTAACAAATTTCGCCATCGTAAGTCTCACCACGGTAGGCGTTAACGTTCTGACCAAGTAGGTTTACTTCACGTACGCCTTGCTCTGCAAGCTGAGCAACTTCAAGTAATACATCATCTAGTGGGCGGCTTACTTCTTCACCACGTGTATAAGGTACTACGCAGAAAGTACAGTATTTAGAACAGCCTTCCATAATTGATACAAATGCACTGGGGCCTTCAGCTTTTGGCTCCGGTAGGCGGTCGAACTTTTCAATCTCAGGGAATGAAATATCAACTACAGAGCTACCTTTATTGCCTTGCACTTGCTTGATCATCTCAGGCAAACGGTGCAAAGTTTGTGGGCCAAAAATGACATCAACAAAAGGAGCACGTTGACGAATAGAGTCACCTTCTTGAGAGGCAACACAGCCACCAACACCAATAATCAAGTCAGGTTTGTCATCTTTTAATAACTTCCAACGACCCAGTTGATGAAACACTTTTTCTTGTGCTTTTTCACGAATTGAACACGTATTGAGTAGAATGACATCTGCTTCACCAGCTTCTTCAGTTAACTGATAGCCGTTGGTTGCATCGAGGAGATCCGCCATTTTCTGAGAGTCGTACTCATTCATCTGACAACCCCAAGTTTTAATATGCAGCTTTTTACTCATTGAAATATAGCCTCGTTTTCAATTCGGTAGTGGCACAAAAATGTGCTAGAAACAGGAGTTAAGTAATATGAGCATTTAAATGCCCGTTAACTTAAAGGACGCGTATTTTATCTGGATACCCGCCCAGATCCAAGTATAGATTTGATCTTTGTGATTTGAAATCAAACAAACTGCGCAATAGTGCGTTTGAGCATTAAAGCAACTCGCATTTTTTCAACTAAGTACGCTACAATCAACGCCATAGTTAGTGACCTAAGTTGTGATCAAAAATATGCAAAAAAACAAAGTTATCGTTGTCGGTGGCGGCATGGTCGGCGCCGCAATGGCAGTAAAGTTAGCACAGCAAGGTTGTGATGTTCGTGTTATAGAGCAACGACCTATTAACGCTGAGCAAGTATTGCAAAGCGAGACTATCGATATACGCGTATCAGCTATCAATCGTTTTTCTGAAAAGTTACTTGATGAGCTTGGTGCAATGCCATTGTTACGAGCATCACGCTTGGCGCCATATCAACAGCTAGAAGCGTTTGAACGTGCTGGGGATAACCTTCTTTTTGACTGTAATGATATTAACACCTCGCACTTAGGTCACTTAATCGAAAATAAACTAATTCAAGCCAGTTTATGGCAGCAATTTAAACAACATAATATCGATGTGCTCACCATCAAATCGCCTATTTGTGCTATTGAACAGACAGCGCAAGATATTAGCTTAATCTATGGTGAAGAGCGTTATAGTGCCAATTTAGTGATTGCAGCAGACGGTGGTCAGTCGCAATTGCGCGCAAAAGCAAATATTGGGGTAACAGGTTGGCAATACCAACAACATTGTATGGGTGTATTAATTAAAATGGATGCCCTACAACAAATTAAAACATGGCAACAGTTTAAACCTTCAGGCCCTGTAGCATTTTTACCTATGCAGGCACCTTATGCCAATTTAATTTGGTATGACGACGCAGCTAAGTTACAAAATTTAAATAAATTAACCAAAGAACAGTTAAAACAACAAATAATTGAAAACTTTAAACCGCTAGCTGGTGATTTTGAAATTGTTAATCAAGCAGTATTCCCACTTGCTCGTCAACACGCTAATAAATACTCAGCAGGGCGTTTGGTGTTAGTTGGAGATGCTGCACATACAATAAATCCTTTAGCTGGGCAGGGAGTCAATCTAGGCTTTCAAGATGTAGCAGCGCTTAGCGATATTTTAGCATCGGTAGATGACATTGGTAACGAAAGTCATCTCAAACATTATGAGCAAACGCGTCGTAAAGCAAATTTACTGATGATGAGTATGATGGATGCATGCTATTTTGGTTTTTCTAATCAGCTAACCCCTTTACAGTGGGCGCGTAATCGTTTTTTAAAAATAGCTAATAGCACTGGACCTATAAAGAACTGGGTACTGAAATACGCGATTAGTGGTGAATTGAAGTAACTAAAGTTTAGCTAGGGTGGGCGAAAGCTCACTCATATAATTTTTGATTAAAGATTAAAGATTAAA
>NZ_PYHV01000019.1:0-354255 GCF_004766475.1 Pseudoalteromonas sp. KS88 | reverse complement strand
TGACACCATAGTCACTTGTTATAT
The DNA here is from genome assembly GCF_004766475.1 of Pseudoalteromonas sp. KS88. NCBI lineage: Bacteria > Pseudomonadati > Pseudomonadota > Gammaproteobacteria > Alteromonadales > Pseudoalteromonadaceae > Pseudoalteromonas > Pseudoalteromonas sp. KS88. Next base: position 354,231 of record NZ_PYHV01000019.1, on the reverse strand, counting down.
GCCATTTCCACCAATAAACTCTGGAATTGTATTTGCCTGTCGTTGACTATCGACTAACCACTCAACAACCCATTCTGTTATACGTTCGCCAGTTTTATGAATGAATTTACCTGCTTCAGGTTCATCAATCCATTCAAGTTGTTTAATTAAAACTAAAGGTTCTTCAGAGCCATCAGTCTTGTTGGAGAATTCAAGAGCTTCATCATAAGTGTGAAATGCATAATAATATATTTCACCATCAAACTCATCAGGAGCGCCTTGCCAAGGTCTGCACCAAACTCGATATTCTAGAACTTGATCGTAAAAATACCCACCGCCCGATTTAGTACTTGCAGGATATTCTCCAACCATATTTTTATCTATTGAATTAGGGTACATCTGTAAAACTCCGTGGCATATAACGCCCTGTTAACGGACAAAATATAGTTGGCTAAAATAGGCGACGAAGGAGCAAAAGCCAACTGTATTTTGTCCTTGTTAAACAGCTTGTTAGCCATTTTAGCTACATTGTAAAATCAACCATGGCTTGGAGAAGTCACAATTTTTAGCATCGCTTTCTCGCACCCAAAAATACAGCATCCCCATATCTCCCCACATTGCTTCTATTTCATCATCAGAGTCAAATTGTAAAAGCAACTTCCAATCGAGTAATTCACTTCTCAAATTTTCAGCTTCCTTGGAGTTGTAGCCATCAGAGTTACCACAATAAACACCTCCACTAGCTAACTGGCAGTCCTCTTCCATTGAGTCTCCTTGGATGGGGCTTGGAAAACCACCAATTTGATGTCGTGGTTCATCGCCGAAATGTTCATCAATAAAGTCGTAATACTCTTCGTCATCATCCTCTGAAATTCCAAGGGATTCAAAGTCCAAGCTTTGACCGTCGGGATAGCTAATAAAGCTCTCAGACTTAATGTATTTAATTGACGGAAATAAGTGCTCTAAATCAAGATCTGATGGCAATTCATATGGGTATAAATCAGCATCACCATTTTCGTATAGCGTTGCCCAACCACCAATATCTTTAGGATCAAAACCCCAAGGCCACTCTTCGAGATCGTAGAAAAATAAAAGTCTGCCTGTTTGAGGTAGCCAATCTATTTCTTTGTTTGAATTGATTTCCTTTAAGTCTAATTGTCCGATGAATCCTAGAGGTTTGTCATTTTTCCGAGGCCAATCAAACTTGGCTCCAACTAGCGGTTTCCCACCAAGAAAACTCGATGTACGTTTATCAGAGTTCACTAGACGTAAACATCTTTGACCCAAAGCTAGAACTTTTTCATTCATTCTTTCGTCAACTCCATTTGATGGCTAACAACTTTGTCTACGACATTTGTCGTTTTATAAACCGACATATGTCCATATATTACATTGCATTTATCTTAGCCCTCAAATAAACACCTGTAAACAACTAGTTAACTGCAGCTCATGCTTAATAAATGTAGAAATACCCCAAAATGGTGGAGATCAGTAATATTAGACAAAACACCATCACTGTATAAATAAACAGTATCGCTAAATGTGTCATTTTCCGCTTTCAAAACACTCAACTCACAGGCTGATAATTTAGCTCGGTGGTTTTAATTTTTGCTGCTGTTTATTATGATGAGCGAACACCCTGCCTTTTTAAATCCATTAAGGTTTTTTCAGTCATTTTATTAAGGATTATCTCATGTCTAGCTATAACGAATCTCCAGAGCAAATTGCACAGGCCACTGAGGGCTATGTGATGCAGCAAACTATGTTGCGTATTAAAGATCCAAAACCGTCGCTGGCATTTTATGAAAACGTATTGGGCATGAAGTTGTTAGGAAAGTATGACTTTCCTGGTATGGAATTTACCTTGTACTTTTTAGGCTATGAGCAAGATATGCCAAAAGGCGATGATAAAGAAAAAACTCAATGGGTGTTTGGTCGCCCTGCGTTGATTGAGCTTACCCATAACTGGGGCACTGAAAACGACGACAGCTTTACCGGTTATCACAGTGGTAATGAAGAACCAAAAGGGTTTGGCCATATTGGTATTAGCGTGCCCGATGTATACGCTGCCTGTGAGCGCTTTGCTAAATACGATGTTGAGTTTGTAAAAAAACCAGATGGTGGTTCAATGAAAGGCCTTGCCTTTATTAAAGATCCAGATGGTTACTGGATTGAAATACTTTCGCCAGAGGGCATTACAGATATTATTCAATCGCAATAAAAACCATCAAACATAAAAAAGCCTGCAAATGCAGGCTTTTTGTTTACAAGTACTGTGAAAAACTTGATTTTTAGCGACGTAGTGCGTCTATACGTGCATCAAGCGGAGGGTGAGATGAAAACAACTCAGCCATGCCTTTACCACTGGCAATACCAAAGGCCATCATTGAGCCTTCTAATTGCGATGGGTGGTTTTGCTTTAAACGCTCAAGGGCTGATCGCATTTTGTCTGCCCCCACTAAATGAGCTGCGCCATTATCGGCTGCAAATTCACGTTTACGGCTATAATGCGCAACAATTATGCTGGCTAATACACCAAATAATACTTGGAACAACATATCGAATAGGAAGTAAGTCCAGCTACTACCGCCCTCTTCTTCATCGCTATTGATAAAATTATCTACAATGCCCGCTAACACTTTTGCGGCAAAAATAACAAAGGTATTCACCACACCTTGAATAAGCGTAAGTGTTACCATGTCGCCATTAGCCACATGCGATACTTCGTGTGCAAGTACTGCTTCAGCTTGATCTTGGCTCATGTTATGTAATAAACCCGTACTCACTGCCACCAGCGAATTATTTTTACTTGGGCCAGTTGCAAAGGCGTTCATTTCTGGGCTGTCGTAAATAGCGACTTCAGGCATTTTTATACCGGCTTTTTGTGCTTGCTGCGCAACGGTGTTTAATAACCACTGCTCTGTTTCGTTGCGAGGCTGCTCAATAACCTTTGCCCCTGTTGATTTTTTTGCCATCCATTTCGACATATACAACGAAATAAACGAACCACCAAAACCAAATACAGTTGCAATTAATAAAATGCCACCCAGGCTACGATGGCTCAGGCCCAGCGCACTCATTATTATTGAAAGCACAACACCTAATACCAACATCACCGCGAGGTTAGTTAATAAAAATAAAAATACACGTTTCATACATATTCTCCAAAAATAACAACTATTGCTCAGCGACTAGGCATATGCTGATCGGACATAGCAAAACTGCGTTGTGACAGATTATGTCATAACGTCAGCGCTATTCTGTGACAAACTATGTCATAAAGCAAGCACTCTATCCTACTCGATAGACCATTGATAAAATTATCTGTATTTAGTTTTTTAGTTAAATACATATAATTTCCAAGCAGGCATTAAAATAAAAGAAGGATTAAATAACTAGACAAGAAAATTCCCATAACATTTAAGTAACTTCTGATACTACAAAAAGATTAGCCTTGATAAATTAACTTTAATGTTTATAAAAGTGTTCAACTTAACGGGGTTAACATCAATCATGAAGAAATTTCCTTTATCATTACTAGCAATAACATCAACAGCGCTACTTTCATCTCTTCAACTTGCTCACGCAAATCAATGTGATGGTCAGTTATACGGTATCAATGCAGGCCGCGGCGATACAGGCATTGTCTTTAAGCTTGATGAATATACACAATCAGCTGAAGCTCATTCACGTGCCAAGTTTAGTTCATCCGCACTTGCTCATGTTAAAGAGTCAAACCGCCTCTATTATATATCTGCGCCACGCCCAATTGATTATAAGGTCGATGTGGCGCATTTAGATTTTAATAGTACGCAGTTGAAATCGTTACCTATCAGTGGCAGCAAATTTAAATACATTAAATTAGCCTATGTCGATTTAAACACTAACGAACATGTTGTAGTGGGTCGCACTAAGAATATGTATCGTTTAACTTATGATGAAACAAATAATCGTTTGTTGGGTTCATATAAAAATAAACTTTACACAATATCACCAGAGACAGCTGAAACTTCGTTGCTTGGTGAAATTTCAGGGTTAGATAGCGATTCAGGGATTTGGCGCGGTGATATGGTTTTTAAAAACTCTGAGTTAGTGTTAGTGACAAGCTCTTCACTTTATTCAGTCGATATAGATTCACTCAGAGCGACTAAACTAGCTGACCATAATTTATCTTCCGTAACAGGTGCTGCTCTTAATCAACAGGGTGATATATTACTGAGTCGTACTAGCCTTACAGATCTTGGGCATTCAAATAAGTCGCAGCTTTACAAAGTGAATACAAGCACCGGTAATACATGTCATGTTGCAGATTTCCCTGTTCGCATTAACGATTTAGCGGCTAACTTTAACGAGTCGACGACATGTTACTCAGCACCTATTTGTAGTGTGTCTAATATTCCAACAATTACTCTTTCAGCTATTTCAGACTCAGTGACTGAAGGTGATACTTTAAGCTATGAACTGCAGTTGAGTAACGTATTTGAACAAGACGTAGAAATTTTTGTATCAACGACACAAGGTACGGCAAATACTAACGATTATAGATTTATCAATCAGGTAGTAACCGTGCCTGCAGGGGAAACATCCTACGTTATCAATATTGCAACTATTGATAATAATGATTACAGCGAGGATAAAGCATTTACACTCAACGCAACTGCACAAAGTAATTCTGTAGGTTCTGCAACAGCACCTGCGTATATTTTAAATGATGACGCGCAATGTGTACCAGAAAACTATACTCGCATTAATTACTCATTCGTTTCTGAGAGCTCTTCAAATAACAATGATTGGGGTATAAAAGTAAATGGTCAATATATAAAACTACTTGATGAACATGGCACAGATGGCTATTACGATGTAAAAGCAAGTGACTCAATCAGCTATGTGTTAGCGGTTAATGGTAATGCGAGCAAACTAAAAACCGCATTTAAAATGTTCTGGAATAAACAGTATTGGGAAGATCAAAACGACCACGACTACAATGATTTTGTTGTCAGAGTAACGACTAAACCAATACAATCTGAATGTAATTAGTGAGTTAAAATTATGATTGAAAAGCCAGCACTGCTGGCTTTTTTAATGACTAACTTTTAGTTATTAATTGATAAGGCTTTGAGCAGGGTTTTATAAATTTGTAGTTTAGGTGTTTGCTCAGTATAAGGGCTTATTGCAAGCAGTGGCATGGGTAAGCGCGCCTTGAGTGAATCTAGGTTTGCTTGGTATTCATCCATTGCGGCATCAACTTGATTGGCTATCCAGCCAATGCAATTCACACCCATACTTTGCATATGTGCTGTGGTTAATAACGCGTGATTAATGCAGCCTAGTTTCATGCCTACAACCAAGATAACGGGTAGTTGCTCTGCACTCACCCAATCATATAAATATTGATTTTCATTAATCGGTAATGCCCAGCCACCAGCCCCTTCTGTTAACAGGTAGTCAGCGCCTTGGCTTTTAATGTTTTGATAAGCCAAAGTCAGCTTTTCAACATTTAAGTTTACCCCTGCTTTTTGTGCAGCAATATGCGGTGCGATGGCAGGTTCAAAGGAAAACGGATTAACTATGTCGTATTTAGCGCTCACTGTTGCGCTTTCCATTAGCATTAAGGCATCCGCATTAACCAGTTGGTCAAACGCCATTTCACAGCCAGAAGCTATGGGTTTAAAGCCAATAGCGCGTTTTTTATGTTGGGCGAGCAACTTTAACAGCAAACTGGTTATATGGGTTTTACCGGCGTCAGTATCAGTACCCGTAATAAAAAATTCGTTCATAACCTTGCCTTTATGTTTTTACTTTTTCTAATGATAACAATACCACATGATAAGATACATGGGCTTGGTTGTTTATCAATGGGTACGCAGCACACACTTTTTTTAAAGCCGATTTAGTTAGCAAACCAGCGCGTTGGGTTGAATGGTTTTGTGACGTCGCGCCAATGGCTTTTATTGAATGTATAGCGTTGAGAGGGTTTGTAAATTGGTCGGTGTAAATCACCTTTGTGGCACTATTGACTATAAACCCCGCATTTATGACCGATTGGTTTATATTGTTCTGAGTTTGAAAGCGGTTTATTCGGCTATGTGAATCAAGCACCGAAAACGCCGTTTTTATTTCATGCAAAGAGCCTTCAACCACTGCGCTGATATACGCCCTTCCCCCTGGTTTTAACGTTTTATACAATGCGTGCATTAATGTTTCAAAATTAGCTGACCATTGTACAGCAAAATTACTAAACACTACGTCAACACTGTTTTCTTGTAACGGTAAGTTATCCATATCTGCGCAAATACGCGGCGCATCCACATTGCTACTTTTGAGCATAGTATGGCTTAGATCTATCGCCAAAACATGACGATACAACTCTTGCAAAGCATGGGTATTGACTAAAGGGCCTGCCCCTAAATCAATACAGTAGTCTTGTTTAGCGTTGTCAGATGCCGCCATTAATTTAAACAAGTCATTGGCTGCTTGCTTTTGTACATTAGCGTGCGCTGCATAACTGTTTGCAGCTGTTGAAAACTTACGTTGTGTCGCGTGTTTTAAACTATTGCTAGATAAGCACTTTGCTTGGGCGTAACTTGGTTTATCAGCAACAGCGGCGAGTGGGCTTATCATGCAATGGCCTTTTGTAAACACGTTATAAGAGTTTGAATGTCTTGCTGTGTATGTGCGGCGGTTAACGTAACGCGTAAACGCGAGGTGTTATGCTGCACGGTTGGCGGGCGGATCGCACTTAACCATATACCTTGCTGTTTAAGGTGCTCACATGCGGCTAATGTTTGCTGGGCACACCCTAAAACAATAGGTTGAATGGCGGTGTTAGAGTCCAGTAACGCAATACTGTGTTCATTGGCTAAGCGTTTAAATAACGCAATATTTGCTTTTAATGCCGCTCGTTTCTCATTTGCATCTCGAAGCGTTTTGATACGCGCTAAAGTATGCGATGCATTTAAAGGCGACATGGCTGTTGAGTATGTGTAATCGCGGTTAAACTGTACCATATAATCGATAAACGCATCTGTGCCTAATACACACGCGCCACTGCTAGCTACGGCTTTACCAAATGTTATCACTAAAACTTCAGGGAGGTTACCCGCTGCAATCAAGGGTTCACAACTACCTAGACCGGTATCACCTAATGCGCCAAACCCATGTGCATCATCAATCATCAGCCACGCATTGTGCTGTTTAGCTAAACAGATCAATTCGTTCAATGGGGCTTGATCGCCATCCATCGAAAATACCCCTTCGCTGATAATTAATTTATGCTTGGCGTTGGACTTCTCAAGGCGAGATCGTAAATGATTCATGTCATTATGATTAAAACGCACCATTGCCGCGTTTGCATGCAATGCGCCATCGATTAAGCTGGCGTGATTTAACTTATCTTGAAAAACAGCGCTGTGTTGAGCAATGGATTTATCTTGAAACAACGCTTTAATTACGCTGCTATTGGCACTAAAACCCGAGTTAAACAGCATCGCATTTTCATAACCAAATTCAGCACATAAATAATGCTCTAACTGCTGCTGAGCTAGTTGGTAACCTGTGACTAACGCTGAACTGTGACTCCCTAGTGTACGCGTTGCATGGCACGCGATGACCTCGTCACCAAAGCCTAAGTAATCATTACTCGCGAAGTTGAGGTAGCGTTTATTCTCTACCTCAATTTCCCGTGCGCTGATTGGGTTAACAATATGGCGCTTGCGTTTTAGTGCGCTTTGCTCGCGCGCATCCAAATGGGTGTGTATATAGTCAAATTGCATAGTTGTGCGCTGCGTTATGCAGGGTAAAACAGTTCTGAGGTTGCTTTATCGGCTACTTTAGATGACAAAGATGCGGCGACGGCTTCGTCTGAGTAATCTTGATGCTTTTCAGGGTTCATACCTAATTTTTTAATCAGGTTCATATCCGCATCAGCCTCAGGGTTTTCGGTTGTAAGCAATTTATCACCGTAAAATATAGAGTTAGCACCGGCAAAAAAGCACATTGATTGCATTTGTTCGTTCATAGCATTACGGCCTGCAGATAAGCGAACGTAACTTTTAGGCATCATAATACGCGCTGTTGCAATAGTACGAATGAAATCAAAATGGTCTAAATCATCCACATTTTCAAGGGGCGTACCTTTAACTTTAACCAACATGTTGATTGGTACACTCTCTGGTTGCTGTGGCAAGTTTGCAAGCCCCATCAGTAAACCAAACCTGTCAGATGCTTCTTCACCCATGCCCACAATGCCACCAGAGCATACTTTCATGCCGGCATCACGTACATTGCCAATGGTGTCTAGGCGGTCTTGATATGTGCGAGTTGAAATAATTTGCTCGTAATACTCAGGCGATGTATCAAGGTTATGGTTATAGTAATCAAGCCCAGCGTCGCGCAGTGCGTGTGCTTTATCGTTATCTAGCATGCCAAGTGTCATGCAAGTTTCAAGACCTAGCTCTTTTACTTCTTTTACCATTTGTGAAATGTAAGGCATGTCACGATCTTTAGGATCTGACCATGCAGCGCCCATGCAAAAACGGGTTGCGCCTTTTTCTTTCGCAGCACGAGCTTGCTCAACGACCTTTTCAACCTCTAATAAACGTTCACGCTCTAAGTCTGTTTTATAGTGGCCAGACTGCGGGCAGTATTTACAATCTTCTGGGCAAGCACCGGTTTTGATAGATAGTAACGTAGAAATTTGCACTTCGTTGGGATTAAAATTTTCACGGTGAACAGAGGCGGCTTTGAATAGTAAATCGTTGAACGGCATTTCAAATAATGCTTTTACTTCTTTGTGTGTCCAATCGTGACGAACGGCTGCAAACTCCATAACTCTCTCTTTTTATTTTTTAATGACGGTGGATATTGGTTTAGTCTAAGACTTGGCGTAACATTGTCAACGAAACGCAGCAGATTAAAGTTTACTAATGATTAAAAAACACACAATCGACCTCGATTTTGATCGTCAACACATTTGGCACCCATACACATCAATGACACAGCCGCTTGAGGTCTACCCTGTTACGCATACACAAGGTAATAAAATTTACTTAGCGACGGGTGAATGTTTGATTGATGGCATGGCCTCGTGGTGGAGTGCTATTCATGGTTATGGCCACCTTGCATTAAAAGCTGCTATGCATCAACAAATAGACACTATGAGCCATATTATGTTTGGTGGCATTACCCACCAGCCTGCAATCGAGTTGTGCAAAAAACTCGTGGCTATCACCCCTGAAAGCTTACAAAAAGTATTTTTAGCAGACAGCGGTTCGGTCTCTGTTGAAGTGGCAATAAAAATGGCACTGCAATATTGGTTAAGCCAAGGTATCACCACGAAACAAAAATTAATGACGCCATTAAAGGGCTATCATGGTGATACATTTGCAGCCATGAGTGTTTGCGACCCCGTTAATTCAATGCATTCCTTGTACAGTGGTTTTTTACCTGAACATGTATTCGTTCCTGCCCCTGTCAGTCAGTTTGGCGAGCGGTTTGATACCAACGAAGCCGAACAACTTGAACACTATTTTAAACTACACCATAAACAAGTGGCCGCATTTATCATTGAGCCAATTGTTCAAAATGCCGGAGGTATGAACTTTTACCACCCTGACTACTTAAAGACCGTTAGACGGTTATGTGATGAGTACAATGTTTTACTTATTTGCGACGAAATAGCCACAGGTTTTGGTAGAACAGGTAAAATGTTTGCCGTTGAACACAGTGACATTGAGCCCGATATCATGTGCATCGGTAAGGCACTCACCGGCGGTACAATGACGTTATCAGCCACACTAACCACAGACAAAATTGCTATTGGTATCAGTGAAGGTGAAGCTGGTGTGCTAATGCATGGCCCTACATTTATGGGTAACCCTCTAGCCTGCGCTGTGGCATGTGCAAGTATTGATGTGTTATTTCAGCAAAACTGGTCGGTGCAAATTGCACAACTTAATCAATCATTGGCATCATTAAATAAATGTGCGGATCTTGAACAGGTAAAAGATGTAAGAATACTGGGTGGTATTGGTGTGGTTGAGCTGGCTTGTGAGGTTGACGTTGCGAAAATTCAAGCGTATTTCATCAGCCAAAATGTTTGGATACGCCCTTTTGGCAAATTAATCTATTTAATGCCACCGTACATAAGCACAGCTGAGGATATCAAAATACTCTGTGATGCCATATACAAGGCAATTGCTAATAACCAGTACTAAAAAGCGCTGCTTACATGTTTGATTTTACCATTCAAACATGTAAGCCATTTTACTGATCATCTTTAACGGCACTTTGTGACTATTACGTTTGGCATATAAGTGTTGCATTGATTTATCTTTGACTTCACCAACAATCACTTCTTTTACTTGGTAGCCAAGTGCTATCGCTGCTTGACTATAAGCAATAAATTCCCACTTTTTAATATTGGTGTTATCAACGATTACCAAAGGGATTGATTGTGATAAAGCATTGATGAAGCGAGCTAGATTTAAGTTATGAAACTGCGATAGCTTAAATTTATCAAACTTATATTCACCTTGCTCGTCATAAAAGTAGTCATCCGTTGAGCAAATCAAGTATTGGCTTTGATCACCTGTGACGAGTTCGTCAGCAAGCGTTTGTGCGTAGTATGACTTACCTGAGCCTGGCAGGCCGCGTAAAATAAAGACTTGTTTCATGGAACCTGTAATTGTTAGTTAATTAGTTAAAAATACAAAGTTAAACCTATAATGCCATAAAAGCGGGATTTATCGCACACTTAAGGCAGATTTATTTAAATCGGTGTTTATTATTCACGCGCTTTATTAATAAAAGCCGTAATTGTATAAAAAAAACTATAAAGAAATTGCAAAGAGTTGCATGCACATGTTTTTTTATTTTCCGTTCAAAGGTAAGATACGGGGTTCAAGTGCAACAATGCACACATTTATTAATGTAGGCAACTTATATCATTGGAGTGAAGATGAGCCACTTAGCGATTTCAGAGCTATTAAAAGGCAAGGTTGCGGTAGACAGCCAAGTAACAGTAAAAGGCTGGATCCGTACTCGCCGCGATTCAAAAGCAGGAATTTCATTTTTAGCCGTTCATGACGGTTCATGTTTTGACGCAATTCAAGCGGTAGTGCCTAATTCACTGACCAATTATGAAGAAGTAACGCGTTTAACAGCTAGCTGCTCTGTATCAGTAACAGGTGTTTTGGTTAAATCTGAAGGCAAAGGCCAGTCATTCGAAATCCAAGCGAATAAGGTTGAAGTATTAGGCTGGGTAGAAAATCCAGACTCGTATCCTATGGCAGCTAAGCGCCACAGTATTGAATACTTACGCGAACATGCGCACCTTCGCCCTCGTACAAACATTATTGGTGCAGTAACACGTGTTCGTAACTGCTTAGCGCAAGCGATTCATCGTTTTTATCACGAGCAGGGTTATTATTGGATCAGCACACCGATCATCACTGCAAGTGACTGTGAAGGTGCCGGTGAGATGTTCCGTGTATCTACGCTAGATATGCAAAACTTGCCACGCACAGATAAAGGCGACGTTGATTACAGTGAAGACTTCTTTGGTAAAGAAGCGTTTCTTACTGTATCTGGCCAGTTAAATGGTGAAACATACGCCTCTGCTATGTCAAAAATTTACACCTTTGGCCCGACTTTCCGTGCAGAGAACTCAAATACCTCTCGCCACCTTGCTGAATTTTGGATGGTTGAACCTGAGGTTGCGTTTGCAGATCTTGAAGACATCGCAAAATTGGCTGAGAACATGTTGAAGTATGTATTCAAAGCCGTACTTGAAGAGCGCCGTGATGACATGGAATTTTTTGCACAGCGTGTAGAGAAAACAGCTATCTCGCGGTTAGAAGAATTTGTAGAAAAAGACTTTGCTCAAGTTGATTACACTGACGCTGTTGAAATACTAAAATCATGTGGCAAAAAGTTTGAATACGCAGTTGAATGGGGTGTAGATTTACAATCTGAGCATGAGCGATATCTTGCAGAAGAACACTTTAAAGCACCAGTAGTAATTAAAAACTACCCACGTGATATTAAAGCGTTTTACATGCGCCAAAATGAAGACGGCAAAACCGTTGCTGCAATGGACGTAGTTGCACCAGGTATTGGTGAAATCATTGGTGGTTCACAACGTGAAGAGCGCCTTGACGTTCTTGATGCGCGTTTAGAAGAAATGGGCTTAAACAAAGAAGACTACAGCTGGTACCGCGACCTACGTAAATATGGTTCAGTACCACACTCTGGTTTTGGCTTAGGTTTTGAACGCCTAGTTGCTTACGTAACAGGCATGGGTAATGTACGTGACGTTATTGCCTTCCCACGTACAAAAGGCAGCGCTACATACTAAATATATACCAATTAATTAGTATATTTAGTAATAAAAACCAACCCTAGGGTTGGTTTTTTTGTTCCTGTTTATTGTTCTAAAGAGTTTGAACTATACTTATTAAAAATCTTCTACAAAACGATTTCTATGTTTAAACAACTGATATTATTTATAGTTTTATTGTGTGCACCAGTCATTAACGCCCAAGAAAAACCCACTTTAGAGACATTACTAGTCGCAGGCTCTACGTCTGTCACTCAAATGCTCGGACTTGTCAAAGAGGATTTTAATCAACAAAGCAAAACAGTTATGCAGCTGCGTGGCATGGGGAGTGATAAAGGCATCACTGCTATTGCACAAAACCTTGTAGATATTGGCGCATCATCACGCTACATGACAAAACTCGAACAAGAGAAATGGCCTCACCTTAAACAATTTGTACTTGCCCAAGATGCTTTAGTATTTTTTGCTAATACCGATAATGAAATATCCAACCTTTCTATTGACCAACTAACAGCGATCTATTCTGGTCAAATTAATCAGTGGTCACAGCTGGCAAGCTTTGAGGAAAAAAAATCTAGAAAAGACAACCAAATTGATTTATTTAGCAAAGGAGTTCAACACGGCACATTTGACGTATTTTTAGAGTTCTTATCACTCGATTACATGAAATCACCGCAGTCTGATTCAATAAAACTTAAAAAAGAAGGCAACAGAGGGCTATATTCTAAAAATGATGTACTTCTATACAATGAATTTAATCAAGCACTCGGTATTGTACAACGTATTCCAACTGCTATTGCCTATGACTCTTTTGGCGCTGTTTCACAATTTTCAGAGTTAAAAAGAATAAATAAAATTAGGGTGTTATCTATTGATGGTGTCCAGCCTAGTTTTGAAACGATTAAAAGTGGGGAGTACAGCTTTGTAAGGCCGCTGGTAATTATTATTAACACCCAGTCGGATAAATCAATGAAGAAGGGAAAACAACTATTGCGATTTCTCGAGGCCGAAACCGTTAAAAAGAAACTGTCTGAGTTACATTATGTCATGGTTAATTGATGGCATTAAAAAAAGCTGCGAACCTAAGGAACAACAGCTTTTAACAACCAGAATCGTTTATAATTTACAGTGCTGCTTCAAGCTCTGGTAGTACATCAAATAAATCTGCAACTAAACCATAGTCAGCAACTTGGAAAATTGGTGCATCAGGGTCTTTGTTAATTGCAACGATCACTTTAGAGTCTTTCATACCGGCTAAGTGCTGTATTGCACCGCTAATACCCACAGCAATATATAAGTTAGGCGCAACAATTTTACCCGTCTGCCCTACTTGCATATCATTAGGTACAAACCCGGCATCTACCGCCGCACGTGAAGCGCCAATTGCTGCACCAAGCTTGTCAGCAATACCATTTAGCAGAGCAAAATTTTCACCATTTTGCATTCCACGACCACCAGATATAACCACCTCAGCGGCGGTTAACTCAGGGCGTTCAGATTCTGTTTGCTCAACACTGACAAAACTGCTTAATGCATTTTCTAGGCTTGAGCTAATGGTGGTTATAGGTGCTGCCGTTTGCTCATTTTGTAAATCAAAGCTACTAGCGCGCACTGTAATCACTTTTTTGGTGTCTAATGATTTAACTGTCGCAATCGCGTTACCCGCATAGATTGGACGCTTAAAAGTTTCGGCATCCACTACATCAATGATTTCAGAAACTTGTGCAACATCTAATAATGCTGCCACACGCGGCATAAAGTTCTTACCTGTGGTCGTTGCACTTGCGACTATATGGGAATAATCAGATGCCAACGACAACACTAAATCGGCCGTGTTTTCTGCTAGTTGGTGGGCGTATGCTGCATCATCTGCAACTAACACATTGCTAACCCCGTCAATGAGAGCAACATCATTTGCCATACCGCTAATATCGGCACCTTGAACAAGTACATCAACAGCAAAACCTAATTTAACCGCAGCATTAATAGTTTTAGATGTTTCTGGCTTAAGTTGGCCATTATCATGATCTGCTATTACTAATGTTTTCATTTAAATCACCTTTGCTTCTGTTTTTAGTTTTTCAACTAATTGGGCAACATCTTCAACAACAATACCACCAGTACGCTTTGCTGGCTCATTGACAGATACCAACTGTATACGGGGTGCTAAATCAACGCCTAAGCTGTCTGCTGCAATAACTTCCAATGGCTTACGTTTTGCTTTCATAATATTTGGCAACGAAGCATAACGCGGTTCATTCAAACGTAAATCCGTCGTTACAATAGCAGGTAGTTTTAATTCTACTGTTTGTAAACCACCATCCACTTCACGCGTCACTTTTACGGTACCGCTGTCCACATCAACTTTAGATGCAAACGTACCTTGCCCACGGTTTGTTAGCGCAGCTAGCATTTGACCTGTTTGGTTATTATCTGAATCGATTGACTGTTTACCTAAAATAACAAGTTCAGGTGATTCTTGCTCTACGATTTTAGCCAGCAATTTAGCAACATGAAGCGATTCTAGTTTTTCTTCTGTTTCGATATGAATGGCTTTATCAGCACCAAGTGCAAGTGCTGTACGAAGCTGCTCTTGCGAAGCCTTTGCACCAATCGTCACCGCAACAACTTCGGTTGCAGTGCCCGCTTCTTTTAAACGAATAGCTTCTTCAATCGCTATTTCACAAAATGGATTCATCGCCATTTTTACATTGGTAAGATCAACGTCACTGTTATCAGATTTAACGCGTGCTTTTACGTTGTAATCGATGACTCTTTTTATTGGAACGAGAACTTTCATAGGAACTCCCTGATTATTTAAACCTACAAGCTAACGTGTACGTCAACCTATTTATTTTATGAATTCAGACTACTTCCTGTTGACGTAAACGTCAACCTAAAATAACCTTAAACTATTCACAGCCTGTAACGTTTCATTTGCAAGTATGAAATCCCCTTTGTAAAAGGTGCAGGTCCGTCACACACAAGAGGTTATTATGGTCGAACGCGAAACCATGGAATTTGATGTAGTCATTGTTGGCGCTGGCCCTGCTGGGCTATCAACAGCGATTAGACTAGCGCAGCAAGCACAACAAAAAGAACAAGAATGCATGATCTGTGTTGTTGAGAAAGGCTCTGAGGTGGGCGCTCATATTTTATCTGGCGCTGTATTTGAAACTACCGCATTAGACGAATTGCTCCCTAATTGGCAAGAATTAGGTGCCCCCGTGACTACTAAAGTCACCAATGATGAAATTTATTGGTTCAACAATGAAACAAAAGCAACATCCATCCCTCATTTTGCGACGCCTAAAACGTTTCATAACGAAGGAAACTACATTGTTTCTATGGGTAACGTATGTCGTTGGTTGGCAGAACAAGCTGAAAACCTTGGGGTTGAAATATTTCCAGGCTTCAGTGCTCACTCTGTGATAATAGAAGACGATTCGGTAAAGGGCATTATTACCGGTGACATGGGCCTTGATAAAGAAGGCAACGAAAAAGATGGCTACATGCCAGGTATGGAACTTCGTGCAAAGTACACTGTATTTGCAGAAGGCTGCCGTGGGCATTTAGGTAAACAACTTATAAATCAATTTGCATTAGATAAAGACGCATCACCTCAGCACTATGGTTTGGGTTTTAAAGAGATTTGGCAAATCGACCCAAGTAAACATAAAGAAGGCACGGTTGTACATGGCACAGGTTGGCCATTATCAGGTGACACAAATGGCGGTGCATTTATGTATCACGCTGACAATAGTCAAGTTGTGGTTGGTTTAATTGTTGATTTAAATTACACAAACCCGCACTTAAGTCCGTTTGATGAATTTCAACGCATGAAGCACCACCCTACTTTTAAAGATGTGCTTGATGGTGGTGAACGTATTGCTTATGGCGCACGTGCCATTGCAAAAGGTGGTTTGCATTCTTTACCAAAAATGCATTTCCCGGGCGGTTTACTCGTCGGTTGTGATGCGGGCACGCTTAATTTTGCCAAAATTAAAGGGAATCATACGGCGATGAAGTCAGGCATGATAGCTGCGGATGTTATTTTAGACGCCATTACAAATGGTCAAGCTAATACAGACCTTACGCAATATACCAATGCATTTAAACAAAGCTGGGCTTATAAAGAATTGCATCAATCACGTAATTTTGGTCCTGTTATGCACAAGTTAGGTAAATTCATTGGTGGTGCATACAATACAATTGACCAAAATGTTTTTGCAGGTGCGTTACCATTTACATTCAAAGATAATACGCCAGATCACGAAACCTTAGTTGATAAAAATGCTGCAGATAAAATTAATTACCCAAAACCTGATAGTAAACTGAG
The DNA here is from genome assembly GCF_004766475.1 of Pseudoalteromonas sp. KS88. Taxonomy (NCBI): domain Bacteria; kingdom Pseudomonadati; phylum Pseudomonadota; class Gammaproteobacteria; order Alteromonadales; family Pseudoalteromonadaceae; genus Pseudoalteromonas; species Pseudoalteromonas sp. KS88. The sequence continues at coordinate 337,576 of NZ_PYHV01000019.1, read as the reverse complement.
TTTTGACAAACTATCGTCAGTGTTTTTATCGAATACTAATCATGAAGAGTCACAGCCTTGTCACTTACAGCTAAAAAATAGTGCAATTCCAATTGATGTGAATCTTGTTAAATTTGATGAACCTGCACAACGTTACTGCCCAGCAGGCGTATATGAAGTTCAGCAGGTAGAAGGCAAAGATGAATTTGTCATAAATTCACAAAATTGTGTTCATTGTAAAACGTGCGACATTAAAGATCCGAGTCAGAACATAACATGGGTGACACCTGAAGGTGCTGGTGGACCAAACTATCCAAATATGTAACAACCTTAATAAATCCTAAATTGCAGGGGGCTTCGGCCCCTTTTTTGCGCTATGCTGAATAATACCGTCAGTAAAATTAAGAGTTTATTTATGCCTTCAGATAATGTGGTGTTTCGTTTTTTAGCAGAGCCGACCGATGTTAACTTTGGCGGCAAAGTCCATGGTGGAATTGTTATGAAGTGGATTGATCAAGCAGGCTATGCATGTGCAGCAGGCTGGAGTGGTCATTATTGCGTTACTGTTTCTGTTGCAGGTGTTAAGTTTAGGCGGCCAATTTTGGTTGGCCAAATAGTTGAAGTAAAAGCTCAAATAGCGCATACGGGAAAAACCAGTATGCAAATTTTTATACAAGTGCGCTGCGGTGATCCTAAAACACAAAACTTAGTTGAAACTAATCACTGTATCATCAGCTTCATTGCGATGGATGAAACGGGTTACCCCGTTCAAGTCCCAACTTACACAGCGGTCACTAATGATGAAAAGCAGCTAGAAAACTATGCAATTAAGATGAAACAAATTGCAATAGAAACGGAGACCTTGTTACATAAAACAACCCCGTAATCATTTATGCGCTCTGTAAAAGTTACATTTAAATTGCAAAATTGTCCTTTGTGAAACTGAATAGGTGACTGAAAACAAAGCAAAACGTGACTTTTTAATATATTAAATAGCCAAATAGAACATTAATTACTCGATAAAACTTTGGCACAATGACTGCACCTATATAAATGGAAAATAACAAAGAGTTATTTATTTTTTATTTTGTAAAGGAGCTATTAAATGATTAAATCACTTTCAATTTCTGCTGTCGCACTAGCGCTATTTGGTTTTAATAATACTGCCCAGGCAGAAGTAACTGATATGGATATGCCGAGCATATATACAGGTATCGGCTATGGACAATATTCTTTTGAGTTTGAAGACTCAGAAAACGATACAGATTTCGATGACGACTCACAAATGCTTAAAGGTTACGTGGGTGCTCAATTCAATAAATACGTTAGTGTCGAACTCGCTTACCAAAACTTTGATGAAGTAAGTGACATCGATAGCTATGCTGAAGTTGATGGTGTGTCTCTTGCTGCACGTCTTTCAGCCCCATTAACAGAACGCTTTTCTGTCTACGCTAAAGGTGGCTGGCTTGAATGGGATGCAGAAGTAACTACAGATATCCCTGCGGTTGGCAGAGTGTCAGCAGACCAAGATGGTGGTGACGTGTTTTATGGTGCAGGTATTGAGTATGCGTTTACTCAAAATGTTCAAATGCGTTTAGAATACGAACGTTATAAGTTAGAAGACGATATTGACCCAGATATGGACGTTGCATCGGTATCTGTGCAATACATGTTTTAATTAGACCGAATGGTTTAATTTAAAAAGGCAGCCTCGGCTGCCTTTTTCTGTTTTTAACGGTTAGAATAGCGCAAAATAAATAACAAGATTGGTTTTATGAGCGACTATCAGTTAACGGCCGTAGGTCATATTGAATCTCCCTATAAACAAAAGTTTGCAATTCCTCGCCAACCTAGATTGGTACCACAAGCTAAAGCTAAACTTGTATTCTGTGCTGATTTCAATCGTGAAGAGTTTGTTCGAGGGCTTGATGAGTTTAGCCATATTTGGCTTTTATTTCGTTTTCATGAAACAGCAGACAAAGGGTACTCAGCGATGGTTAGGCCACCTCGTTTAGGTGGCAATGATCGCAAAGGTGTATTTGCAACCCGAGCCACTTTTAGACCTAACGCCATTGGCATGAGTGCCGTTAAGCTCGAAGGTATTGAATACCGCAATGGCCAATTAAGCCTATTACTATCGGGGATTGATTTACTCGATGGAACGCCTATCTTAGATATTAAACCGTACTTACCCTACTCCGATGCAATGCATGATGCCAGTGCAGGCTTTGCTGATGTGCGGCCACACACCCAAATGAGTGTTGAATTTAGCGAAACCGCTGAGCAATTTATTACGGCTCAAAACCAGTACCCTGAGCTAAAAGACTTTATTGTTAATGTGCTAAAGCAAGACCCTCGCCCTGCTTATAAAAAGCAAAAAGATGGCGAACAAAGTTATGGTATGACTTTATATAACTTTAATATTCGTTGGCAAGTCAATGGTGAACATAACTATGTTAGCCACATAGAAAAACTGTAGAAAACTAAACTTAGCGCTTTAGTGTAAATGCTAGCGCTGTTAAACTTAACGCTGAATAATTTTATAACTATCGGAAAAAACATGCGTACCAGTCAATATATACTCGCAACACTTAAAGAAACGCCAGCAGATGCTGAAATCATCTCACATCAATTAATGTTAAGAGCAGGCATGATCCGCCGCGTTGCGTCGGGTTTATATACTTGGCTACCCTCTGGTTTACGTGTGTTACGCAAAGTTGAAGCAATTGTTCGTGAAGAAATGGATAAAGCAGGCGCGATTGAAATGCTAATGCCTGTTATTCAACCTGCCGATTTATGGCAAGAGTCTGGCCGTTGGGACCAGTTTGGTGATGAGCTTGTACGCTTTAATGATCGCCACAACCGCCCTTTTGCTCTTGGTCCTACCCATGAAGAAGTGATCACCGACTTTGTTCGTAAAGAAATTAACTCATACAAGCAATTACCGTTAACACTGTATCAAGTACAAACAAAAGTACGTGATGAACGCCGTCCACGTTTTGGTGTTATGCGAGCACGTGAGTTCACTATGAAAGATGCGTATTCATTCCATTTAAGTGATGATTGCTTAAACAATACCTACGAAATAATGCACAAAGCCTATTGCAATATTTTTGAACGTTTAAACTTAGATTATCGACCTGTTTTAGCTGACACAGGCTCAATCGGTGGTAGCTTATCTCATGAATTCCACGTGCTTGCTGAGTCAGGTGAAGATGCTATCGCATTTAGCGATGCCAGTGATTACGCAGCGAATATTGAAAAAGCAGAAGCCCTTGCCCCTAACGAAGAGCGTCCTGCTCCAAGTAAGGAATTAAAGGCATTTCCAACACCTGATGCTAAAACAATCAGTGAACTTAAAAAGCATTACGGTGTTAAACCTCATCGTGGTGTTAAAACACTTATTGTATATGGCACTGCAGATGAAAACGGTGAACGAGGTTTAGTTGCCTTAGTAATTCGTGGTGATCATGAGCTAAACGAATTAAAAGCACAGAACCACCCGCTTGTACATTCGCCACTCGAAATGGCTCCTGAATCTGAAATTGTTGCTGCAATTGGCGCAAAGCCTGGCTCTATTGGCCCTGTTGGTTTATCTATGCCAATAATTGTAGACCGTACAGCCAATATAATGGCTGATTTTGTCGCTGGTGCGAACAAAGACGATGAACATTATAGTGGTATCAATTGGGAGCGTGATGTAGCGCAATACCAGGTTTCAGACTTACGCAACATTGTTGAAGGCGATCCAAGCCCATGTGGTCAAGGCACATTACAGATCAAACGAGGTGTTGAAGTTGGTCATATTTTTCAGCTTGGTACTAAATACTCTGAAGCAATGAAAGCAGGCGTACTGAGTGAGTCAGGTAAAAACCAAGTAATGACAATGGGTTGTTATGGTATTGGTGTTTCAAGGATTGTTGCTGCTGCCATCGAACAAAATAACGATCAATATGGTATTAAATGGCCAAAGCCAATTGCACCATTCGATTTAGCTATTGTACCAATGAATATGCACAAGTCTCATCGTATTCCTGATATTGCAAATAATCTTTACGACGGCTTAAAAGCAGCGGGCCTTGATGTGTTATTTGATGACCGTAAAGAACGCCCTGGTGTTATGTTTAACGATATGGAATTATTGGGTGTACCTTATACCCTTGTTATCGGTGAGCGCAACTTAGATGAGAACAAGGTGGAACTGAAAAATCGCCACACCGGTGAAAAACTAATGCTTGATTTGGACACTGCAGTAGAAACTATAAAAGCAGCAGTATCTAGCTAGTAGCTCGTACTAACGAGCAAATAAAAAGCCGCACTATGCGGCTTTTTTCGTGGTCAAGCTTAACTACAAACTTTATCTCTACCTGTATTTTTCGCCTCGTAAAGCTTTTCATCGGCTTGTTTTAAAATAGCGTTCAACTGTATCCCTTTTATGTATTGTGAAACACCTGCACTACTGGTTAAAGAGATTGTTTCCTCAGTGTAGGAGGTTGCTCTGATCAAATCACATAATCCAGTTATAAATGCTTTTGCTTTTGTAATATCATAACCCGGCATTACCACTAGAAACTCTTCTCCACCGAAACGTGCAAACTTACAGTCAGTGTCACTAAGATATTCATTAAGCGTTTGGGTAAAGCCAATTAATGCCTGATCGCCTATGTCATGACCATATTTATCATTTACATGCTTGAAGTGGTCAATATCTAGAATAGCGACGGCAAACAGTTTCTCCCTCTCAAGTAATTTCTTCAAGACAAAGTCAAGAATATACCTGCGGTTTGGTGCACCAGTCAGTACGTCGGTATTGGCCCGGTACTGGCTTTTGCGAAACGCTTTATGTTGGTTAAAGGTAAAAATCGAAATAGAAACAAATGCCAAAAAACCGATAATTAAATACGCAGTTTGCAATTGCGCGTCTTTCTCTAATCGCTCGAGCTCAATTTGCTGATTTTTGAGTTTCTCTTCTGCAAGTTGTAGTTTTATTTCTTGTTGGGTGGATTCAAATTTTGAACGTGCTTCCTGTTCAAGTTTTTGTTGCGTGCTGAGTTTTGCCTCTTCGACTAAATCAATAAAAAGCCAAAGTGACTCATTAGCCGCTACAAAATCTTTTTGTATCTCTTGGCTTTTGGCCTTCAATAACAGTGTATTTCTCTTATATCTGTTATTCAATGGACGCTGGTATTGATTCAATAGTTCTTCAGAGCGAGCCAAATATTCGAGTGCTTGTGCTGGCTGATTTAGTGCTATAAATGATTTAGCAAAATTATTATATAAAGCAACAACATGAGCAGGGTTAATTGCTAAATCGGGCAGATAGCTTTTAGCTAAATATAATAGTTTAAGCGCTGTTGAATAATCTTGCTGTTTAATTGCGACAGATGCTTTTCCAGCTGGGCCCCAAAACAAATAACGAGGCACTTTAACAGTAACTGATAAATCTATCATTTGTTCATAGCATGCATTAGCTAAGTCAAGTTGCTGTGCTCTTTCGTAGGTTGAACATAGAACTGATATAATGGGTAACCCATTTACAACATCACCATTATTTACAACATTATCTTTGGCAAGCTCAGCAAATTTAATTGCTTGGTCAAAAATCGACATCGATGTGTAATACGCTGCAAAGCCTGTATAAACATAATTCATGGTTGAATTAGGTATTTGCGAAGTCTTAGAAGCCAAATATGCAGCTTCTAGCAACTCAATAGATAATTTATAATCTTCTTGCCAAAGCAGTAAAATAGCTTTAGTGGTTCTGGCCCTGATTTGCATTTTTAAATCATTAGATCTAACAAATAAAGCAATAGCTTGATCTATTTGTTTTAACGCTTGGGGAAGTTTGCCTTCTCCTAACGATAAATTACTGCGATATAACATCCAATAACCACGCAACCATGTATCAGTCTCTGGCAGCTGAGGAAAAACTGAGTCAAACGTTAATTTAGCAAGTGTTACGTCACCATGAAATGAATATAAGCGTGCCAATAATACTTTATAGAATAAATTTTTACTTGTTGGGGATTTATCAACTGACTGTTCTGAGGACAAGATAGTAATATACTGTATTGGTTCTACGAGTGCTTGTTGTTCAACACGGATTAATTCTTCATAGAGATCTGTTGATCCATAGGTATACATAGGGTTAAACCAACATACACATATTACTAAGAATTTGATTAACCGCATTATAATGAACTTTAACTAATTATGACCGAAGCTATTATAACGACAGTAAAATATTTTACTAATGAATACCTAAATTATTTATGAAAACAAAAAAGGCTCACTTTAAAAGTGAGCCTTTTTAAGAATAAACAAGCTATTACCAGCCAGTTTTTTCTTTAAGTGCTTTACCGATATCAGCAAGTGAACGTACAGTTTGTACGCCAGCAGCTTCTAATGCAGCAAATTTCTCATCAGCAGTACCTTTACCACCGGCGATAATTGCGCCAGCGTGACCCATACGCTTACCTTCTGGTGCAGTAACACCAGCAATGTAAGAAACAACAGGTTTAGTTACGTTTGCTTTGATGTACTCTGCAGCTTCTTCTTCTGCAGTACCACCGATTTCACCAATCATTACGATTGCTTCAGTTTGTGGATCTTTTTCGAACATTTCTAAAACGTCGATAAAGTTAGTACCAGGAATTGGGTCGCCACCAATACCTACACATGTAGACTGACCAAAACCAGCATCGGTAGTTTGCTTAACCGCTTCGTACGTTAAAGTACCAGAGCGAGAAACAATACCTACTTTACCAGGCTTGTGGATATGACCAGGCATGATACCAATCTTAGTCTCACCCGGAGTGATAACACCTGGGCAGTTAGGACCGATCATACGCGTACCAGTTGCGTCAAGTTTAACTTTAACGTCAACCATATCAAGCGTTGGGATACCTTCAGTGATACAAACAATTAGCTCGATGCCTGCATCGATAGCTTCTAAGATTGCATCTTTACAGAAAGGTGCTGGTACATAGATAACTGAAGCAGTTGCGCCAGTTTCTTGTACTGCATCACGTACTGTATTGAATACTGGAAGACCTAGGTGCGTTTGACCGCCTTTACCTGGGCTAACACCACCAACCATTTGTGTACCATACTCAAGCGCTTGCTCTGAGTGGAAAGTACCTTGGCCACCAGTGAAACCTTGACAGATAACTTTTGTATCTTTATTGATTAATACAGACATTATTTGCCCTCCGCAGCAGCTACAACTTTTTCAGCAGCATCTGTTAGTGATTCAGCAGCGATGATATCAAGACCTGAGTTCTTAAGAACGTCACGACCAAGTTCAGCGTTAGTACCTTCTAAGCGTACAACTACAGGAACGTTTACGCCTACTTCTTTAACTGCGCCAATGATACCTTCGGCAATCATGTCACAACGTACGATACCGCCAAAGATGTTAACTAAAACAGCTTTAACATTGTCGTCAGAAAGAATGATTTTGAATGCTTCAGAAACACGCTCTTTAGTCGCGCCGCCACCAACATCTAGGAAGTTAGCTGGCTTGCCGCCGTGTAGGTTTACGATGTCCATAGTACCCATCGCAAGGCCTGCACCGTTAACCATACAACCTACATTACCATCTAGGGCTACGTAGTTAAGCTCAAAGCTTGCTGCGTGTGCTTCACGTGCATCTTCTTGAGATGGATCGTGGAAATCACGCATTTTAGGCTGACGATAAAGTGCATTACCATCAATACCGATTTTGCCGTCAAGACAGTGAAGGTTACCTTCATCTGTAACTACTAACGGGTTGATTTCTAGAAGTGCGAAATCGAAATCGTTGAACATGTTGCCAAGACCCATGAAGATCTTAACGAACTGCTTCATTTGCGTTGGGTTAAGACCCAATTTGAAGCCTAGTTCACGTGCTTGGTAAGCTTGAGGACCCACTAATGGATCGATCTCAGCTTTGTGGATAAGCTCTGGTGTTTCTTCTGCAACAGTTTCAATTTCAACACCGCCTTCTGTAGACGCCATGAAAACAACTTTGCGAGAAGCACGGTCAACTACTGCACCTAAGTACAATTCGTTGGCGATATCTGTGCAGCTTTCTACTAAAATTTTAGCAACAGGCTGACCATTCTCGTCTGTTTGGTAAGTAACTAAGTTTTTACCTAACCAGTTTGCAGCAAATTCTTTTACTTCGTCGATAGTTTTAACTAGCTTTACACCGCCAGCTTTACCACGTCCACCTGCGTGAACCTGAGTTTTAACAACCCACATATCGCCGCCAATTTTTTCGGCAGCTGCTGCAGCTTCTTCAGGTGTATCGCAAGCGAAACCTTGAGAAACTGGTAAACCATATTCGGCAAAAAGTTGTTTTGCCTGATACTCATGCAAATTCATGATGCTTTATCCAATTTTTTATACTAAAAGAGCTGAATATTTATGCAAATAAACAGCTATCCCAAATTGCGCACTTAGTATAGATCCCAAGGCTTAACATGAAAACCCCAGTTAGACCAAAGGCGCAAAAAAAAAGCTGTGAATGTTCATTCACAGCTTATATTTCATACAACTAGATTAAACATCTAGCAATAAGCGAGTTGGATCTTCAAGTAACTCTTTAATAGTCACTAGGAAGCCAACAGATTCTTTACCATCGATTTGGCGGTGATCATAAGAAAGCGCCAAATACATCATTGGTAGAATTTCAACTTTGCCATTTACAGCCATTGGACGATCTTGGATTTTGTGCATACCCAAAATAGACGACTGCGGTAAGTTGATAATAGGTGTAGATAGTAATGAACCAAACACACCACCGTTAGTAATTGTGAAGTTACCGCCAGTCATATCATCAAGCGAAAGCTTGCCGTCACGACCTTTAAGTGCAAGTTCACGAATACCTTTTTCGATTTCAGCAACAGACAGCTTATCGCAATCTTTAAGTACTGGCGTTACTAAGCCACGTGGCGTAGAAACAGCAATGCTGATATCAAAGTAATTATGGTAGACGATATCATCGCCATCAATTGATGCGTTTACTTCTGGGAAGCGCTTAAGTGCTTCAGTTACCGCTTTAACGTAAAAAGACATGAAACCTAGACGAATACCGTGGCGCTTTTCAAACACTTCTTGGTACTGTTTACGAAGGTCCATAATTGGCTTCATGTTTACTTCGTTAAACGTCGTTAACATAGCCGTTGAATTTTTCGCTTCAAGAAGGCGGTTAGCAATCGTTTTACGTAAGCGTGTCATTGGTACACGTTTTTGTGAACGGTCACCCATTGGCGCTGCTGGTACAGACGCTTCTGCTTTTTTAGCCGCTGGTGCAGGTGCTTTTAAGAAGGTATCAACATCTTCTTTAGTTACACGACCGTTTTTGCCAGTGCCTTTAATTTTAGAGGCGTCTAGGCCTTTTTCAGCGATTAAACGACGAACAGATGGCGTTAATACATCTGAACTGTCGCTAGAGTCTGCAGCAGGTGCTGCTTCTTCTTTTGCTGCAGGTGCAGCTGGTGCGCCGCCGGCTTTAACTTTACCAATAACTTGTTCACCAAGTACTGTATCGCCTTCAGCGTGGATGATATCACCCATAACACCGTCTTCTTGAGCAACAACTTCAAGAACAACTTTGTCAGTTTCAATGTCAACTAAGTTTTGGTCGCGAGAAACCGCGTCACCTGGTTGAACGTGCCAAGTAGCTACTGTTGCGTCTGCAACTGATTCTGGAAGTACAGGTACTTTAATGTCCACTTCTTTACCTTCTGATGCTGGAGCTGATTGCGCCGCAGGCGCGTCTTCTGATTTTGCTGGCGCTGAGTCTTCTTTAGACTCTTCTGTTGGCGCAGCACTGTCAGCGTCGCCAATTAAACCGATTACTTGATCACCAAGAACCGTTGCACCTTCTTCTTGTGAAATTTCAGTGATAACACCATCATTTTGTGCAACCACTTCTAACACTACTTTATCTGTTTCAATATCTACTAAGTTTTGGTCACGGCTTACTTTGTCGCCAACACTTACGTGCCATGTAGCAACGGAAGCATCAGCAACCGACTCAGGAAGAACAGGAACTTTAATTTCTGTGCTCATTGCTTATCCTTTATTTTCTATTGTAAGCGCATCTGCAACGAGCGCTTGTTGTTCTTTAGTATGCACTGACATATAACCACATGCCGGTGAAGCTGATGCCTTACGGCCTGCGTATTTGAGCTTCGCACCTTGAGGTATTGCTTCAACAAAGTGGTGCTGTGAACAATACCATGCGCCTTGGTTTTGTGGCTCTTCTTGACACCAAACAAAATCTTTAACATGTTGATAGCGAGACATAATTGCCTCCATTTCATCATGCGGGAACGGATATAACTGCTCAACACGTACAATAGCTACATTATCTAATTCAAGCTTACGGCGCTCTTGCAGTAGCTCGAAGTATACTTTACCGCTACAAAATACTACGCGTTCAACTTTATCAGCATTAATATCATCGATTTCATCAATCATATTATGGAAAACACCTTCCGATAGCTCTTCTAATGAAGATGTCGCTAATGGGTGGCGCAATAAAGACTTAGGCGTCATTACAATCAATGGACGGCGAAGTGGCCTAACTGATTGACGACGAAGCATTGCATATACTTGCGCTGGTGTAGAAGGCACACACACTTGCATGTTATGGTCAGCACACAATTGTAAAAAACGCTCAAGACGTGCTGAGCTGTGCTCTGGGCCTTGGCCTTCATAACCATGTGGAAGCAAAATTGTTAGGCCACATAAACGGCCCCATTTTTGCTCACCAGAACTTAAGAATTGGTCAAATACTACTTGAGCACCATTCGCAAAATCACCAAACTGTGCTTCCCAAAGTACTAATGACGTAGGCTCTGCTGTTGCATAACCATATTCAAATGCAAGTACTGCTTCTTCTGATAAAACAGAGTCGAATACTTCAAACGTACCTTGCTCTTCACTGATGTGCTGAAGAGGTAAATAAGTGGAACCATCTGCTTGATTATGGACAACCGCATGGCGGTGGAAGAAAGTACCACGGCCAGAATCTTGGCCTGTTAAGCGAATATCAGTGCCTTCATTTGCAATTGTTGCGTAAGCTAAAGTTTCAGCCATACCCCAGTCAAGTGGCTTTTCACCCGCGGCCATCAGCTTACGGTCGTCATAAATCTTTTTAACACGTGACTGCGCTTTATGATCGTCTGGGTAGTTAGCAACAATGTTACCTAACTCTTTTAACTTTTCTACTGAGACAGATGCATCGTATTCGACATTCCAATCATGACCAACATATTTGGCCCAATCAGATGAATGTGATGTTTCTGGCTGAACTTCTTCAACAACACAGTTTCCGTCGTCTAAACCGTTTCTGTATGTGTCAGCTAACGCTTTTACATCAGATTCAGTTAGTGTGCCTTCATCAACTAGTTGATTGGCGTATATTAAACGTGGAACTGGGTGCTTTTTAATTTTTTGGTACATAATTGGCTGAGTTGCATTAGGCTCATCAGCTTCATTGTGACCGTGGCGACGGTAGCAGACTAAGTCGATTACTACATCACGTTTAAATTTATTTCTGAAATCAAGCGCGATTTGCGTAACAAACGCAACTGCTTCAGGGTCATCAGAATTAACGTGGAAAATCGGAGACTGTACCATTTTTGCAATGTCTGTACAGTAATCTGTTGAGCGAACATCGTCTTGTTTGCTTGTTGTAAAACCAACTTGGTTGTTTACAACAATACGGATACTACCACCACAACTAAATGCATTAGTCTGTGACAGGTTAAATGTTTCTTGAACTACGCCCTGTCCTGCAATAGCAGAATCACCATGTATAGTGATCGGAAGTGCTTTTGAACCCGTAGAATCATTTAAACGGTCTAAACGAGCACGTACAGATCCCATTACAACTGGGTTTACAATTTCAAGGTGAGATGGGTTGAATGCAAGTGCCATATGCACTTTGCCACCACTGGTCGCAAAGTCTGACGAATAACCCATGTGATATTTAACATCACCTGAACTGTTTGTGTCTTTATGTTTACCGGCAAATTCATCAAATAATTCAGATGGATTTTTACCAAGCACATTCACTAAGACATTTAAGCGCCCGCGGTGGGCCATGCCTATTACAGCTTCTTTTTGACCACTTTCGCCAGCACGGTGTATTAGCTCTTTAAGCATTGGTACAAGCGCATCACCACCTTCTAGTGAGAAACGTTTAGCACCTGGAAATTTAGCACCTAAGTACTTTTCAAGACCGTCTGCTGCTGTTAGCCCCTTGAGGATGCGTAACTTTTCATCTTTACTGAAATTTGGACGTGATTGCACTGACTCTAAACGTTGTTGTAACCAACGCTTTTCTTCAGTCGATGTGATGTGCATATACTCGGCACCCACAGAGCCACAATACGTAGTCTTAAGAGCCTTATATAATTCACCTAAAGGCATGGTATCGCGGCCAACGGCAAACGATCCCACGTTAAATTCACGGTCAAAATCAGCTTCAGATAAGTCGTGGTATTCTAATTCTAAATCGCGAACGCGCTCGCGTTTCCATATATCTAATGGATCTAGATTAGCATTTTGATGACCACGGAAACGGAAAGCATTTATAAGCTGGAGAACTTTAACCTGTTTAAGGTCACCGCTTCCACCCTCTGCTACCACTACTTCTCTATGCTTGTTTTTAGCAAGCGCCGCAAACTGTGAACGAACTTCTGAATGTTTTACATCAACATCCACACCATCTACTTTTGGTAATTGTTCGAACACTTCTCGCCATTCTTCTGGCACAGAAGTCGCATCGTCTAAATACGCTTCATAAAGCTCTTCAACATAAGCAACGTTACCGCCGTTTAAATGTGAAGATTCTAGCCATGCCTTCATCACACCTTCGTGCATTTATAAGCCCTTTTCTTTAGCGCAGAAATTAATTGTTATATAACAAGGTGGCTAACATTGAGTAGCCACCTTACTTTTTACAACACAATTAAACCGAGCGGTTTAATAACATTGATTTGATTTGTCCAATTGCTTTAGTCGGATTAAGACCCTTAGGACAAACGCTAACACAGTTCATGATACTGTGACAACGGAACACGCTGAACGCATCGTCTAAGTCAGCTAAACGTTCTTCTGTTGCAGTGTCTCGGCTATCAGCCAAGAAACGGTAAGCATGAAGAAGACCAGCAGGACCTATGAACTTGTCTGGATTCCACCAGAACGAAGGACACGATGTTGAACAACATGCACACAAAATACATTCGTAAAGACCATCTAACTTATCACGTTCTTCGATTGACTGAAGACGTTCACCCGCCGCAGGCGTGTCATTAATTAGGTAAGGTTTTACTTTCTCGTATTGAGTGTAGAACTGACTCATGTCAATAACAAGGTCACGTACCACTGGTAAGCCCGGTAATGGACGTACAACAATTTTACCTTTGCCATTTTTTTGTAGCGTAGATAGAGGTGTTATACATGCCAAACCATTTTTACCATTCATGTTGACACCGTCAGAACCACACACACCTTCACGGCATGAACGACGGAAAGATAATGTTGGATCTTGCTCTTTTAACAGTAAAAGTGCATCCAAAACCATCATGTCGTGGCCTTCTTCCGTTTGCAAAGTATACTCTTGCATACGTGGGGCATTATCAACATCTGGATTGTAACGATATACAGAAAATTGTACTTGTGCCATCGTCTCGCTCCTAGTATGTACGTGCTTTAGGTGGAAATGCTTCACGCATCTTAGGCGCATAGTTTACATCACGCTTGCTCATTTCATCCGTAGTTGGATTGAAAATTGAGTGACATAACCAGTTCGTATCATCACGATCTGGGAAGTCAAAGCGAGAGTGTGCACCACGGCTTTCAGTACGGAAGTTTGCAGCTACTGCTGTTGAGTATGCTGTTTCCATTAAGTTGTCTAGCTCTAGACATTCGATACGTGCAGTATTGAAATCTGATGACTTGTCATCAAGACGTGCATGCTGTAAACGTTCACGAATTTCTTTAAGCTCTTGTAGACCTGATGCCATTGAATCACCTTCACGGAAAACCGAGAAATTCAATTGCATACATTGCTGTAGGTCTTTCTTAATTTGTACTGGGTCTTCACCTTGACCAACTGTTGAGTTTTCCCAACGATTAAAGCGTGCAAGTGACGCCTCTAGGTCTGAATCAGAAGCATTCTTAGATACTTCAACATCATTTAGGTAAGTACCAAGGAAGTTACCTGCAGCACGACCAAATACAACTAAATCAAGTAGTGAGTTACCACCTAAGCGGTTTGCACCGTGTACAGATACACACGCAATTTCACCCACTGCAAATAAACCTTCAACTACTTTCTCGTTACCATTGGCATCGATTTGCAGTGCTTGTCCATTTACATTAGTTGGCACGCCACCCATCATGTAGTGACATGTTGGAATTACTGGAATTGGCTCTTTAGCTGGATCAACATGTGCAAATGTTTTAGCTAAGTCACAAACGCCTGGAAGACGTAGATTAAGCGTTTCTTCACCTAAATGGTCAAGTTTTAGCTTGATGTGTGGACCCCAAGGACCATCACAACCACGACCTTCACGAATCTCTGTCATCATTGAACGGGCAACAACATCACGTGACGCTAAATCTTTTGCGTTAGGTGCATAACGTTCCATGAAACGTTCGCCATCTTTATTTAAAAGATAACCACCTTCACCACGACAACCTTCAGTTACAAGTGTACCTGCACCAGCAATACCCGTTGGGTGGAACTGCCACATTTCCATGTCTTGCATAGAAATACCAGCACGAGTAGCCATACCAACACCGTCACCAGTGTTGATGTGTGCATTAGTTGTTGATGCGAAGATACGACCTGCACCACCAGTAGCTAATACAACCGCTTTAGACTTGAAGTAAACAACTTCGCCCGTCTCGATATCGATTGCAGTACAACCAACAACATTACCATCATCATTTTTTACTAAATCTAGCGCATACCACTCAGAGAATACGTTAGTTTTGTTTTTAACATTTTGCTGGTAAAGAAGGTGTAACAATGCATGACCTGTACGGTCAGCAGCAGCTGCTGTACGTGCAGCTTGTTCACCACCAAAGTTTTTCGATTGACCACCGAAAGGACGTTGGTAAACACGGCCATTTTCAAAACGAGAAAATGGTAAACCCATATTTTCAAGTTCAGTAATAGCTTCTGGGCCTGTATTACACATGTATTCGATAGCATCTTGGTCGCCGATAAAATCGGAACCCTTGACAGTATCGTACATGTGCCATTCCCAGTTATCTTCATGTGAGTTACCCAGCGCAACCGTAATACCACCCTGTGCTGACACAGTGTGAGAACGCGTTGGGAAAACTTTAGAGATTAGTGCACAGGTTTTACCTGATTCAGTGATTGCAAGAGCAGCACGCATACCCGCACCACCTGCGCCAATCACTACGGCATCAAATTCACGAACAGAATATTTCACTTAAACACCCCATAAAACGATTAGACCAATAGCTACGTATGCCGCTGCCATAAGGTTTAATACAAACCCTAAAACTGCGCGCAACTTTGCGCATTTAACATAGTCTGTTAGTACTTGCCAAAGGCCAATACGGGTGTGAACCATAATGCAAACAAGGGTAATTAGAGTAAACCCTTTCATTGCTAGGTTTGAAAACAGGCCTTGCCATGCTTCGAAAGTGACTTCAGGCGTCGCTAAGAAATAGCCAATAATAAAAATCGCGTAAGCGGTAATCACTAGTGCCGTGGTACGTAATGATACAAAATCTTGTACACCATCACGTTTAAGAGTTGCTTGATTTAAAACCATATCCACACCCCTGCTAATACAGAAGCCACAACGCCAAGTGCCATCGCAATTTTAGCGCTGAAGTTACCTGATTCAAGTTCTTCCCAATGTCCCATATCCATAATGATATGACGGATACCACCGATAAGGTGATACGCCAATACAGAAATGGTGCCCCAAGCTATAAATTTGGCAATGAATCCGCTAAACAGACCCTTGACGAATTCAAAACCTTCGGCAGAAGAGAGAGACTCAGACCAAGCCCAAATGACAAACGTTAAAGCAAAAAATAATGCAACACCGGTGACGCGGTGAAATATTGATGCTTTAGCCGTTGCCGGCATAGATATAGTTGTTAGATCTAGATTTACAGGTCTTTGCTTTTTCACAGTTACTTGCCCATCTTGCCCACATAGGGGCTCATCTACTTGTTTTTCTAAAACCCACCAAAAAAGAAATTTTTTTGATGGAACTATCTAAGTAAACTTATTGGTTACGAATAAAGTTCACATTAATGCAAAAATTAGATGTAAAAATAATATTTACCTACAGACAATACGGTATAAAACCTTCGATAGTATATATAGCCAAAGGTCTTTTTACAATTCTTGTTTAGTTAGAGACGTTTGCGAATTAGCCAATGGTATAATATTTAATCCTGACAGAATATTTATTATACATTTATGCATAATATTTATAAAAATTGACTTTAACCCCCTCTTTCACGTTAAAATGGAAAGGATGTGCTTAAACAGATTCAGAACATAACAATCAGAGTTGTTATCTTAATAGGAGATAAATAGATGGCGGATAAGAAAGCCACAGTCCATATTGATGGTCTAGATCCAATCGAACTTCCGATTTACCAGGGTACTGCAGGACAAGATGTAATTGACGTACGTACACTTGGCTCTCATGGTCATTTTACTTATGACCCGGGTTTCATGTCGACTGGTTCTTGCGAGTCTTCAATCACATATATTGATGGCGGCAAAGGCATCCTACTTCACCGTGGCTACCCAATCGAACAATTAGCTGAAGGTTCAGATTATGTTGAACTTTGTTACTTATTGTTGAATGGTGAATTACCAACTAAAGAGCAGTACACTGAGTTTGCAGAGCAAGTCACTCGTAGTACCATGCTTGATGAAAAAATCGCTAACTTCTTCCAAGGTTTCCGTTTTGATGCACACCCTATGGCAATGCTATGTGGTGTGGTTGGTGCTTTATCTTCTTTTTACCATGAAGACCTTGATATCACTGATGCAAACCAGCGTAAAACAAGTGCAATCAAGTTAGTAGCAAAGCTACCTACTATTGCAGCTATGGCTTACAAAACAAACATTGGTCAACCATTCGTTTACCCACGTAACGACTTAAGCTACGCAGAAAATTTCTTACACATGATGTTCTCTGTACCTGCCGAAGAGTATAAAGTTAACCCAGTAACAGCTAAAGCAATGGATAAAATCTTTATGCTTCACGCTGACCACGAACAAAATGCTTCAACATCGACTGTTCGACTTGCTGGTTCTTCTGGTGCTAACCCGTATGCTTGTATCGCAGCAGGTATTGCATCTTTATGGGGCCCTGCTCACGGCGGTGCTAACGAAGCATGCTTAAACATGTTAGAAGAAATTGGTTCAGTTGACCGCATCGACGAATACGTAGCTAAAGCAAAAGATAAAGCGGACCCGTTCCGTCTAATGGGCTTTGGTCACCGTGTTTATAAAAACTTCGATCCACGTGCAACAGTAATGCGTCAAACATGTCACGAAGTATTAGAAGAGCTAAACATTCAAGATCCATTGCTTGATATTGCAATGAAGCTTGAGCAAATTGCACTTGAAGACCCATACTTTGTTGAGAAGAAACTTTACCCTAACGTAGATTTCTACTCAGGTATCATCTTAAAAGCAATTGGTATTCCTACAAGCATGTTCACTGTGATCTTCGCAATGGCACGTACTGTAGGTTGGATCACACACTGGGATGAGATGCTTTCTCAACCTGGTCATAAGATCAGCCGTCCACGTCAGCTTTATACTGGTCACACACATCGTGATTACGTATCTACAGACAAGCGTTAATTTTTATTAATGCCAAAAAGGCCGCTTTTGCGGCCTTTTTTGTGTTTAATAGTTGAGAATTATATTAAAGCTATTACAATCCCTGCTACTTTTTATTGTTTGGTTTTTCTATGTTTGCTGTTGAAAAAATTCGTGCTGATTTTCCCATTTTAACGCAGCAGATAAACAATCAACCATTAGTTTATTTAGACTCTGCTGCAACGTCACAAAAGCCCCAGTCAGTTATTGCTGCGACAGAGCTTTTTTACACACAGCAGAATGCAAATGTTCATAGAGGTCGTCATTCACTCAGTGAACAAGCAACAACAGCCTACGAAAAAGCGCGTGATAAAGTTGCCCAATATTTTAATGTGCAAAGCCGTGAAATTGTTTGGACTAAAGGTGCTACTGAGGCATTAAACCTAATTGCTTGTGGATTAACTGAACAACTTGATAAAAATTCAAGTATCGTTATTACCCCACTTGAACATCATGCAAACATCGTCCCTTGGCAACAATTAGCACTTAAAACTGGTGCTAAATTACATATATTACCGCTTGAAGCAGATGCAACATTCAATATGTCAGCCTGTATTGAATTTTTAAAACAAGTAAAACCAACCGTGCTTGCGCTCACTCATGCATCAAATGCATTGGGAAATATAACAAACCTAAGCCCATTGCTTAGTACTGTAAAAGGTTTTAACACAATCACTGTCGTTGATGGTGCTCAAGGCGCGATGCACCTACAGCCTGATTTAAATATACTCGATTGTGACTTTTATGTGTTCTCTGCACACAAAATGCTTGGCCCAACTGGCGTTGGTGGTCTGTATGGTAAGTATGAGCGTTTAAACGCCTTACAGCCTTATCAAACGGGTGGAGAAATGATTGAAACGGTAAGCCTTTTCAACAGCACGTTTCGCGATGCACCTGCAAAGTTTGAAGCAGGCACACCAAATATAGCAGGTGTAATCGGGTTTTCTGCCGCATTAGATTATCTTTTTTCACTTGATAAGAATGCAGCCTACGACTACGAACAAGGGCTATTTAATTATGCGGTTAATAAATTAAATGAAATCGATGGCATCACAATTTACAGTAATTTAGAACATAATATTGGGACCATTTGTTTTAATTACAAAGACGAACATCCATTCGATATTGCGACATTACTTGATGGATTTGGTGTTGCCGTTCGTAGCGGCCACCATTGTACCCAACCTTTAATGACACATCTGGGTATCAACGGCAGTGTACGAGCAAGTTTTTGTTTTTATAATACTCACCAAGATATAGATATTTTCATTAATGCTCTGCACGAATGCATCGCCTTATTAGATTAAAAGTAGATAAGCAATGAATAAAACGTTTAAAGAACTCGCTGACACACTAAATAATTCTCCCGCATGGCAACAAAAATACCGCGAAATCATGCTCCTTGGTAAGCAATTACCGACAATGCCTGACGTTTTAAAAACACCAGTTGCACTTGTACCAGGTTGTGAGAGTAAAGTTTGGTTGTATTTAGAGTTTGACCTGCAAGAAAACTGTTTAGTCATTATTGGGGATTCGGACACACGTATTGTTAAAGGCCTGCTTGCCCTAATTTTATCTTTGTATAATGGTTTAACACCGAGTCAAGTATTAGCTATAAATGCATTTGAGGAATTTGAAAAGCTGGGTTTAATAAGCCACTTAAGCCCTTCTCGAAGTAATGGTATCAAAGCCATTGTCGAACGTATTCAAGCAATGGCTGAACAAAAGTCGCTTTAAGCCTTAGCTAACCGTTGTTTTCTATCTAAATATTTACGAACCGCTTTGGCTGCTACAAAAAAGCCAAAGCTGCCAGTGATCATAGTCACTGAGCCAAAACCATTATTACAATCCATATTCATAGAACCATCTGCGTTTTGTTTTGCATGACACACGCTTCCATCTGAACCCGGGTATACGAGTTGCTCAGTTGAATAAACACAATCGATATTAAATTTACGCTTAGGATTGCTACTAAAGTTGTACTGTTTTCGTAAAATATAGCGAACTTTCGCAAGTAGTGGATCTTGTGTTGATTTTGCGACATCACCAAATGTTATTTGGCTCGGATCAGTTTGACCGCCTGCACCACCCGTTGTAATAATAGGCAGCTTATTGCGCTTACAATGAGCAATAAGTGCTGCTTTTTCTTTTACTGCATCGATACAATCAATGACATAATCAAAACCTTGAATATGCTCACGTATGTTATCTAAAGTAATAAAATCATCGATGACATCAATTTCACACTCTGGATTAATTAGCTGGCACCGCGCTTTCATGGCATCAACTTTAGCCTCACCAACAGTGCCTGTTAGTGCATGAATTTGGCGGTTCACGTTGGTCGCGCATATATCATCAAGGTCAATAAGCGTGAGTTTACCAACACCTGTTCGGGCTAACGCTTCTGCAGTCCAACTACCTACGCCACCGATACCAATAACACAAAAATGTGCACTTTGAAGCCAAGCAAAATGCTCATGACCATATAAGCGCTTTATACCACCAAAACGAATATCTGTTACTGAGTCTGTCATTTACCAATCCAAGTTCCATGGCTGTTGCCATGTGTAAAAGTTATCATGTTTAATTAATTGCTCATAAAGTGCATCGCTATTTGGTTTGCAAATAAACTCAAACCGCTCATTTTGCCAGGTAAAGCACAGGGCATAAGCATGTAAATAGGTACGTTGGCAATCAGTGCCACCATACAGTGCATCACCTAAAATCGGGGCAGCTATGCTTTTTAATGCTACACGCAATTGGTGCGTTTTACCCGAGTACGGTTTTAATATATATCCGCGTAAATTGGCAGCTACACTGAATGAATAAAACCGTGTAATAGCTGGGTTAGTTTGAGTCTTTAAAAGCTTAAAGCTACTTCGACGAGACTTAGTCATGTCTCCTTTTACCCAGCCTTGTTTTTTCTTTGGCTTAGCGTCTGACAAAGCCAAATAAAACTTATCAACCTCATGCGCAGTAAAAAGCCGTGTAAACTGGGCTGCAGATTGGCTGCTTCGCGCTAATATAATTAATCCTGAGGTGACTTTATCTAGCCGATGAACAGAAAATAATTTTTCATTCAATTGTTGCTCAGCTAAAACCACAAAACCAGGGCCCTCTTCACTATGGAAGTTTAGCCCTGCTGGTTTTTCGATGACATAAAAGTCTTTGTGTTCAGCAATAACTGTTAAAGGTAACGGCTTATTCACTCAACGAATTACTTTTTAAATAATGCACTACACGCGCTAAATCTTCAGGGGTATCAACACCTGCATGAGGTGTAACTTGAGCTTGCTCAATCTTTATCTGGTGGCCATGATAAAGCACACGTAACTGCTCTAAAGACTCTAATTGTTCCAGCGGTGAAGGACTAAGTTCAATGTATTGTTTAATAAACCCTGCACGATAAGCATAAATACCCACATGACGTTGGTAGTTTGCTTTATCAACAAACGCGTTATTAGCTGAATTCATCATGTTGGCGCGATCAAATGGAATGCTCGCACGAGAAAAGTAAAGCGCATTTTTATGAACGTCGCTCACGACTTTTACTGCATTTGGATTAAATACTTCCTCAATCTCTTCAATGGCAACACTCAGAGTGGCCATTGGTGCAACTGAATTAGCCAACAGTTCAGCTACTTGACTCACATTTTCGCTAGCAAGTAATGGCTCATCACCTTGCACATTAACAACGATGGTGTCATCACTGAGATTAAGTAAGTCCATTACTTCTGCTAAGCGCTCAGTACCGGACTGATGGTCTTCACGTGTCATTAGTACATCACTTGTAAACGTATTGACCGCCTCGAAGACTTTTTGATGATCGGTTGCAATAACAACCTTACTTGCACCAGAAGCAAGTGCTTTCTCATACACGTGTTGAATCATCGGCTTACCACAAATATCGGCAAGGGGTTTACCTGGCAATCGTGTTGATGCGTAACGCGCAGGAATGACGACTACGAATTCCACTTGTCTACCTCTTCTTGGCTTAACTCTCTCGCTTCGTTTTCAAGTAATACTGGAATGTCATCAACAATCGGGTAAGCTAATTTTGCTGCCGTGCTGATTAGTTCGTTATTATCTTTGTCTAGGCGTAATTTACCCTTACATACTGGGCAAGCGATAATTTCAAGTAGTTTTGTATCAAAGGCCATCGAGGATCCCTTTTTCTTTGAGTAAAAGATTGAGTTTATTGATTACCGCAGTTGATGGTTTAGCATCAACAGGTAAAAAGTACCAATTTGGTTTAGCAAAAGCACGGCATTTTACCGCATCTTTCTCTGTCATAATGACAATGTCATCGTTATATTTTTCAAAATCAGCGGGTGAATAAGCATAATGATCACGATAGTGAGCCGTAGAAAGCAGCTTAACACCACAAGCTTGTAGTGTATTTTCAAACCGTACAGGATTACCAATTGCACTTACTGCATGCGCACTATGTAATTGATCTTTAGTTTTTTCACCAGTAGCCACATTTAATAAAGTAGATGCCTGTAATTGATAACTAAATTTATCAGCACCTCCATTTTCTATGACTAAATCAACTGATTTTAAACGTTTTGTAGTTTCACGTAGTGGCCCCGCTGGCATCAAAAAGCCATTACCAAAGCGCCGCTCGCTGTCGACAATACAACACTCTATGTCACGAGCCATTTTATAATGCTGCATGCCGTCGTCTGAAATAATGATGTCTACATCGTAGTGTGCAATTAATCGCTTTATATTGGCTTTTCTATCAGGGCCTACAACAACAGGACACCCTAATCGGCGCTGAATAAGTACAGGTTCATCCCCTGCTTGCGTTGGTGTGGTTGCACTATCAACAATCAAAGGGTACACATCAGAAGAGCCACCGTAACCGCGGCTAATAACTGCCACGTTTAAATCGTGTTGCTGTAAATATTGCGCAAGCCAAATAACAAACGGTGTTTTACCATTGCCGCCGACACTAATATTACCCACTACAATGACCGGCACTTTGCCTTTAAATTGCTCAAACAGCCCTAATTTGTAACCTACACTACGTAACGTTGAAATAAGCCAAAAAAGCCCGCTCAATGGCAAAAGTAATAAGGTTAAAAAGCTAAAGCTTTTATACCAGCTTTGTTCTATTTTGTTCACCCTTGCTCACCAAACTGCATTTTACATAAAGCAGCATAAGTACCGTTGTTTTCAAGTAGCGCCTTATGGTCTCCACTTTCAATAACTTGGCCATTATCAATCACGTAGATTCGGTCGCTTTTTTCGATTGTTGATAGCCGATGCGCAATAACAATCGATGTTTTTTCTTTCATTAATTGATCGAGTGCTTGCTGGATCAACTTTTCAGATTCAGTATCAAGTGCTGATGTAGCTTCATCTAATATCAAAATAGGGGCGTCTTTCAATATAGCTCGAGCAATAGCAATACGTTGGCGTTGGCCACCTGAGAGCATCACCCCGTTTTCACCCACCATTGTATTTAGACCTGCAGGTAAATCTTTTACAAATTCCCATACATGGGCTTGTTTAGCGACGGCTAACAGCTCATCATCACTCAATGTACGTGTAATGCCATAGCTGATATTATTTGCAATGGTGTCGTTAAATAGCACCACTTGTTGCGACACTAACGCAAACTGTTTTCGTAAATCAGCAAGTTTATAGTCGCTCAGTGCAATGCCGTCTAATAAGATTTCACTAGGTGCTTGTAAGTCATAATAACGAGGTAATAAATTTGAAATAGTGGACTTACCAGAGCCAGAACGGCCCACTAAAGCAATACTTTCTCCGGCTTTAATGGTCAGTGATAAATCACGTAATACAGGCTCTTCTTTTGTTGGGTAATTAAAGGTTACATTTTTAACTTCGATTAACCCTTTTACTTTATCAACGCTTATTGTGCCGGTATCTTTTTCTACTTCTTCATCTAGTACTAAAAAAATACTTTGTGCAGCAGAAATACCGCGTTGTAAATCGCTATTGACGTTAGCAAGTTGCTTTAACGGACGTAACAACATCATCATCGATGAAATAAGTACAACAAAATCACCAGAGCTAATTGTGTCGATCATTGATGGCATCGATACTACAAATAAAATAACTGCCATAGCACTGGCCGCCAATATTTGAATCACTGAAACACTCAGCGCTTTTGTCGCATCCATTTTAATACGTTGCTGACGGTTGTGATTATTAATAGTCGCGAATTGATCAATTTCTTGCTTTTGCCCGCCAAAACCATGAATGACTTTGTGTCCACTGAGCATTTGCTCTGAGCTACGCGTCACTTGACCCATCGCTGACTGAATGTTTTTGGAGATATGACGAAAACGCTTTGACACAATGCTGACAATAACAGCTACTAATGGAATGATGATTAAAAATATTAAAGACAATTTCCAGCTGGTGTAGAACATAACCGTAAGTAAAAACACCACAAAAGCGCCTTCACGTACCACGATGAGCATAGCCTTGGTAATCGCTTGTTGTACTTGCTCAGTATCAAAGGTAATTTTAGATATTAAATCACCTGAGGAGTTTTTATCATGAAAAGAGACTGGTAAATGCAGGATATGCTCGAATAATTGCTGACGTAAAGACCGCACCACTTGCGAGCCGACGTAACTCAAACAATACGATGACATATAATTAAAAAAACCACGACCAAACACAAGTGCAACTACAACAAAGGGTGCGTATTTTAGAACGTCACTATTACGTTCATTAAGGCCCTGATCGATAAAAGGTTTCATCAATTGAATAAACAATGCATCCATGGCTGAATAACCGATCATGCCAATAACAGCTAAAATTGCTATGCTTTTATAATTACCAACGTAAGATAACAAACGCTTGTAAATTTGCGATGTTGTTTGATCCATAACACTCTCTAATTCTAAGTCTTCGGGTATTGTAGCCTCCAGCAACATAAAACTAAACTCAATCTTTTAGAAACCAATCACTTTGTGCCCTCGCAGAGCTTATTTCATAGCCACTTTTGTAAAATTTGACGATGATTTGACCATGCTCGGCTGTTGTGTATTGCTGTGCATTAATAGTGTCATAGCGTTTTAGTACTTCTTCATGTGGCAAATTCCACTGGCCTTTAAAAGCTGTCGAGTGAATAACAACTTCTGGAGAAACCGCTTTAATAAACATATTACTTGATGATGTTTTACTGCCATGGTGCGGACTTACAAGCACAGTGCTCTTTAATAGAGTTTTTTCTGTTATCAATTCTTGCTCACGAAGTTGTGTAATATCTCCCGGTAAGAGTACACTGTTGATGCCATCAGATATGTGAACAATGCACGAGTTATCGTTATCAGAATAATGTTTTCCTACTTTATGACTCATTGTGATGTGTAAATTGTTAAAATTTAATGTTTGTGTAAAACATGAGGAGTCAACACCTTCTGGCTGTGTAGTTTTAAATGTCCGCTCGTAACCAAGTTTTAACCATTCATCCAAGCCACCAGAGTGGTCTTTGTCATCATGACTAATTACTGTATGTATTACTTCAATTTGATTGATTTCTAGGTAAGGTTTTAAGGTAGAGTAAATTCGTGTGAAACGATTAAAGTATATCGGGCCTAGATCATATACAAAGCCTTCATTGTCTTTCGTTACCAAGATCATAGTGCCATGGCCTACATCAAAAACATTTACTTGCCAAATTGCCTTTGGCGTCAGGTAATAATCAATAATAATAATACTAAGTGGCAATAAACTAATAACTTTTCCATAGGGCAACATATAAAATACGATTGCACTTAAATAGGTTGCGAGAATGACTGGTAAAGCAATTGACGGAGCGTTAATCCAACGTACTTCGACTGGAATTAAAAGCAGGCCTTCGAAACAAAACCGGATTAAACTATCTAATAAAGATAATATTAAGGTCATATCAATAGCCGGACTGAGCAGACTAATAAATAGTAAAGTCGGCATAACAATAAAGCTTATGAGCGGGACAGCAATTAGGTTTACTAAAAGGCCAATCAAACTAACCCCATGAAAGAAAAATAGGGTTAATGGAAGTAAACCTACAAAAAGTGCACATTGCAGCACTACTAAGCCTTTAAAGAATGTAAAAAATGTGAATTTGCCAAATGGCCTTCGATCAACTAAAACAAAAATCACACCCACAGCAACAAATGACAGATACAGCCCTGGGTTTAGTAAACTGAATGGGTCAATAGCTAAAATTAGGACGAGTGCAAACAATAAGGCGCGCCACCTAAGTGCCTGCTTAGATGAATAATAGACTATCAAAATACAGGCTAACATGATTAACGCCCGACTTGCAGAAACTAAAAAGTCACTTAGATAGACATAACAAAACGCTAAGCAAAAACCTGCAGCACTGTAGTAAATTGATAAATTGACAGTCTGTTTGATAGTGCGAATAAAAAACCAAAGGGCATACTTAAAAGCAAAATAACCAATGCTAAACACAAGCCCTATGTGTAAGCCAGAAATAGCTAATAAGTGACTAATTCCAAAAGCTTGAAGTGTTTGTTTATGATCATAGGACATTAAGCTTTTATCACCCGTCATAAGGGCATAATATAGCCAGCTCATATGAGTACCATCATAAATATTTTGAATATTTCGCCGATATTTATTAATTAAATTTGGTGCTACAGCATTTGATATTTGTATTGCTGTACTTACTTGTTTTGCTTTAAACAAGATACGATGACTAAATGCAGCACGCTCTTTATCAAACCCAGCAACATTTTTTTGACTGCGGTATTTGGTTAACTTTAGCCAAGTTGTGACGGTACTACCTACCTTTATTGGATACTCAGTTTTTAAAGTAACTAATACTTTAGGAGATTTAATTCGTGTAAGGTTTTTAGGATAAGTGATAGCTGCTTTTAAATACGTACTATCCCGTTGAGAAATGATCTCTTGCACGACAAACGTCACAAGTTCTGGTTGATTTACACTCAATTTTTGTGAAGAGATAGAATAAAAACATAAAAAATGTAACCAAACAGCTAAAATCCCGCAAATAAAACCTAACATTACGGGTAAAAACGGCTTAAAATAGGCACTTGCTATCACAATTAATAATGTGAAAAGAGTAAATACAAGGGTCTGATAATAAAATACGGTTATAACACAACCAATAACAAACCCAATGCTTAACCACACTGATGTAAATGGTTGCTTTAAATGGCTAAAAAAACGATCCAACGGTTTTTACCCGATCACAATACGATTAAACAGCATAAATTTTTACAAATTTTTGGCCGTTTACTCCATGATGCAAATTTATGGCATCTAAATCGCCGTTCAGCACGGGGGGCTTTTTCTGTTGGTTTGTTCTTTGCCTTCATCCCTGTTCCATTCCAAATGGTTTTGGCCGCCGCATTAGCCATTCCGTTACGAGTTAATTTACCTATCTCTGTCGCTGTAGTTTGGATAACAAATCCTTTAACTATGCCACCTATTTTTTATTGCTCATATATTGTAGGCACTATTGCACTTGGCCAATCAGAGCAGCACTTTGCTTTTGAGCCAAGTTGGCAATGGTTCATCGAAAGCCTAACTACAATTGGCCCCGCGTTTTTACTAGGTTCTTTGATATGTGCAACAGCTGCTTCACTGATAGGCTACTTTGGGATCGACTTACTTTGGCGCCGTTCAGTCCGAAAGGCGTGGCTTAACCGTCACACAAAAGACTAGGTTACATAACTATAGTCAAACAAGTCATTTGTACCAAATATAGAACGCGATCAAAAAAGCCAGCTAATTTAGCTGGCTTTTTAGTGCACTCTTTAATGTAAAGGGTATTAACGTACTTTAGCGTCTATCTCGACTAAATCAGTTAAATGACACACTTCACCACTATGAGTTTTAATTCCATGCTCACCAAAATAGTCGCGTTGGGCTTGGACTAAATGACCATTACTTGGTGTTGTGAGCGTTGCAAAATAGGTCTGTGTTGAACTTAACACTGGAAATGCTAAGCCTGTCATCATTGCTTGACCTGTGATCTTACGTAATGAAATAGCTTCTTTTCCTAGCGTGTCAATAAACTCAACACCTTGAGCAATATTATCTAAGTAATCGGCACGAATAATACAGCCAGCACGCCATGTTTGTAGCGTTTTAGACAAATCAACTTTCCACTGATGCGCTCGTGATGCCCCTTTGATTAATGCAAGACCTTGACGATAAGCAAGTAAACTAGCAAGTAAAAATGCTTCTTTAAGCTCTTCTAAATCAAGTTCAACTTCAGTGGTAGATTTTGCCGCATAAGTCATTTCCTTTGCAGCGTGAGTATCGCATGTATTTGTTAAATGGCGAGCTTGTACAGCCGCAACTAACGATGGAACTGCAATACCAAGCTCTAAAGCATTTTGTGCTGTCCAAAGACCAGTGCCTTTGGCGCCTACTTTGTTGTCAATTAAATCAACTAATGACTCATCACTATCCGTTTCTAAAGATAAGATATGGCTAGAAATAGATAATAAGTAGCTGTTTAAGTCACCTTCTGACCACTGTTCAAAAATAGCGGCTACTTCTTTTGGTGAACGCTTTGTTCCTAAACGAAGTAACTGATACATCTCGGCAATAAGTTGCATCAAGGCATATTCAATACCATTATGAACCATTTTTACAAAGTGACCGCTTGCTGATTGACCCACTCGGGCGAAACATGAATCACCTTTGTAGCTTGCTGCAACCTTTTCAAACCACGGCTCGACACGCTCCCAACCGCCCTCTGAACCACTCGCCATCATTGCTGGCCCGTGACGTGCACCTTCAGCACCGCCAGAAATACCCATGGTGGCAAACTCAAACTTGTTTTGATACTTTAATTTGCGAGTAATACCATCTTTGTAATTACTGTTACCACAATCAACAATAATATCGTCACATTCAACGCCAGCTTCTACTAGTTCAGTACACACTTTATCAACCAGTTCACCAGCAGGGACTAACAGTAAAATTGAACGAGGTGCTGTTAACCTTTTAACCATGTCATTTAAATCAGACACAATATGCAGACGATCCGCCATGCCTTGGGATTTAGCACAACTTAATAATTCTTCGCCCGCATCGGGGTTTTTATCATAAGCTACGAGTGTCAGCCCTTTTTCTATCAGGTTTAGAGCCAGATTTTTACCCATAACGCCTAACCCTACTAATGCAACTTGCATTTAGTGTCCTCCTCGGTAACAACTATTGGTTAGTAAATGAAAATAATACCGCGCGCATTATACCCAAGCCACTTAAAATTGCGAGCTTGAGTTGAAGCAACTGCCTTTATGCACGTTCGTTTATTATATCAAACAACGAGCACCACAGGGATTATTTAACATCAATTAGGACATTGACTGAGGCTGACACCGGTGTCATAATGTCGTAATATTAATTTTGTATAAATATTGGCAGCAATAAAATAACACTTTGTTTATATAATGTGTTCTCACTGCCTTAAAGTCTATATTTGTGTATAAACATAAATATGTAAAAACGAATATAACCGTCAACCTGCTTACTCAGTAAGCCCACAGGAGAATTTGATGCTTAGACGCACAAAAATAGTCGCTACCCTTGGACCTGCAACCGATCGTGATAACAACCTAGAAAAAATCATCCGTGCTGGTGCAAACGTAGTGCGTTTGAACTTCTCACATGGCGTAGCACAAGACCATAAAGACCGCGCACAAGCTGTTCGTGATATCGCAAATAACTTAGGCAAGCACGTTGCTATCTTGGCTGATTTGCAAGGACCTAAAATTCGTGTTTCTACATTTAAAGAAGGCAAAGTAACTTTAGAAGTTGGCGCTAATTTTATACTTGATGCACAAATGGAAAAAGGCGAAGGCGACATTAATGCGGTAGGTATTGATTATAAAGAATTACCACAAGATGTTTCTCCTGGTGACCTACTTTTATTAAATGATGGCTTAATTCAATTAACAGTACAAAGTGTTGAGGGTCATCTTGTTCATACTACCGTTACAGTAGGTGGTGTTCTATCGAATAATAAAGGGATTAACCGTTTAGGTGGTGGTTTAACAGCCCCAGCATTCACAGAAAAAGATAAAGAAGATTTAATCACAGCTGCTGAAATCGATGTTGATTATATTGCTGTATCATTCCCGCGTAGTGGCGATGACATGCGCTATGTGCGCTCACTTGCAGAAGCTGCAGGTTCTAAGGCGCAATTACTCGCTAAAATTGAACGTGCTGAAGCCGTTGAAACTGTTGAGGCAATTGATGACATCGTGCTTGCATCAGATTCAGTTATGGTTGCCCGTGGTGATTTAGGTGTTGAAATAGGTGATGCAGCTTTAATGGGAAAACAAAAACTCATTATAAGCCGTGCCCGCTCTCTTAATCGTACTGTTGTTACCGCTACACAAATGATGGAATCGATGATCGATAACCCTATGCCAACGCGAGCAGAAGTTATGGATGTTGCAAATGCTGTTCTAGATGGTACAGATGCTGTGATGTTGTCAGCAGAAACTGCTGCGGGTGATTACCCTGAAGAAACCGTTGCTACAATGGCGCGTGTTTGTCTTGGGGCAGAATCACAAAAAGAAACCCATGTTTCTAAGCACCGCTTAGATAGCCGCTTTTCTTCAAACGCTGAATCAATTGCCTTGTCTGCAATGTATGCAGCGAATCACTTAGATTCAATCAAAGCCATCGTAACGCTTACTGAATCAGGCAGTACTGCTAAGCTAATGTCACGTATTAGCTCAGGCTTACCTATTTTCTCTCTTTCACGTCATGCAAGTACTCTAGGTCAAACAGCGCTTTATCGCGGTGTTTACCCTGTTTTCTTTGACTCAACACAATGTGAAAAAGACAATATGGTTAAAGATGCACTTGGTACGCTTGTTGCTGCCGGTTCACTCAGTTCAGGCGATACTGTAATCATTACTCACGGTGATGCAATGGAAACTATCGGCGCAACCAACACAATGAAAATTGTAACTGTTGCCTAATAATATTGCTAAACTTAAAACGCGAGCATAATGGTTCGCGTTTTTAATTGGTAGCTTGTTATATGCCCTACATTTGACTTAACTCGCCAGTGCAGCTTTGACTTTATCTCGATAGCTACGGCTTACCTTTAGTTCTTGACCATTGTCTAGAACAAGTAAATATTCACCACTGACTTGTGTTACAAGCTTACTTATTTGTTTTGTATTCACAATCGCACTTCTGTGTACCCTGACAAATAATTTAGGGTCTAATTCTTGCTCGAGCTCTTTCATTGTTTTACGTAAAATATGAGTTTGGCCATCTTGGCAATGCAAACACATATAATCACCAGCGGCATCAACCCACTGAATTGTCGCAACAGGCACTCTGATAATTTCACCCTGCTCTTTTACCGCTAGAGATTCTGGGTAACGTTTATCTGATAATGTATCGCCAGTGGCTAACTTCTTTAAAATCTCTTCACAATTATTTCCTGTAATACCTGCTACAAAACTAGCTAATTTCTTTTTATGGGCGTTGTCTTGTTGAGTTTTTAAATAAGTATGCACTTTTTCTACCGCCTGTTTTAGTCTGTTGTCATCGACTGGTTTAAGAATATAATCTAAAGCATGTATTTCAAACGCTTTGACCGCGAACTGATCAAACGCCGTTACGAATACAATAGCGGGTAATGCTCTAACACTTTCACTTAGTGCACGTGCCACCTCAAAACCGTTCATTCCTGGCATTTGAATATCTAAAAAAACTAAATCTATCTGCTCTGCATGACAAGCATCTATAGCCTCTTGACCTGAATTACACAGTTTTATAACCTCAATCTCATCGAACTCTTCCAACCTTACTGCTAAGCCTCTACGTGCTAAAGGTTCGTCATCGACAATTAGGGTTTTAATCTTGCTCATTTTTTCATAGCCTTCTCAAATGGAACGCGCAAATTAACTTTTAATCCACTTGGCGTATTATGTGACAATACAAACGAATAGTTGTTCTCATACAAAGTTTTTAAACGATCTTTAGTATTCGCAATACCTACACCTTGTGCATTGACTAGTTGACCATTGAGTAACTCAGTACCCGGGCCATTATCACCTACTTCCAATAATAGTTCATTAGCAAATACTTGTGCTTTTATGTCAATCTGGCCACCTTCTGCTAGATGAGCAATTGCGTATTTAATCGCATTTTCAATGATGGGTTGTAAGATTAAACTCGGTACCAGTGCATTTTTTGCTTCATCACTAACCTCAACATTTACTTTCAAACGTTCATCAAATCGCACTCGTTCAATTTCTAGGTATAACATCAACGCGTGTAGTTCTTGCTCTAATGGCACTTTTTTTATTGGATCAGTATTAAGCGTATACCTTAGAAAGTCACTTAGTTTTGACACCATCAAATTAGCATCTTTGTTTTCTTTAACTAAAACTAAGGTCGAAATTGCATTAAGCGTATTAAATAAAAAGTGAGGGTTGAGCTGGTAGCGCAGCATTTTAAGCTGTGCTTCATGAGCCATTGTGGTGGCTTTTAGTGCTTTTTGGCGTTCGCTTTGAAGTAGCTGGTAATACTTAATACCAAAATACAGGCCGCTCCAACATAAAATTATATATACCGAATCAAGCCCTTGCTGAAAGTAATAAAACCATTCATTAGGTCTATAACCATGGCGGTATATTTCCCACAAGTTAAACTTTTGCACCACAGCCCATAATGTTCCGGTAACATACGAAGCACTAAAAACCACTAACATAAGAATCCAAGGAGATGCATTCCATGCTTTTCGATACATATAACGAAGTGGCACCGTCATTAAACATCCGGCATAAGCGTTAAGCACAATGACAAATACGTAAATATCACGCATTTCAAAGACTTTTGAGCCAATGTAATTTACGAGAGCGTAACCTATCCAACCTGCAACTTGTAGGACCCAGAAGAAGCGTTGGCGGTCATCGACTAGAGATTGCCAATTCAAAATATATTTTTACCTCATTTATTTGTAATTATTATATCGGCTTAGTAGAAGTTAAATCACTACTTCCTATCTTGCTTTTTAAGAGGCTTACCGCAAAATTTTATTTTTTCCACAAAAAAAGGAGCCTAAGGCTCCTTTTCAATACTTATATGTAAAAGCTTAAGCTGCCGCTAGGCCTTCTTTTGCTTTTTCAACAAGCGCTGCGAATGCAACTTGGTCATAAACAGCGATATCTGCAAGGATCTTACGATCGATTTCTACAGATGTCTTTTTAAGACCATTGATAAAACGGCTGTAAGACAGACCATTTTGACGTGATGCAGCATTGATACGTGCAATCCATAATTGACGGAATGTACGTTTCTTAGCACGACGGTCACGGTAAGCGTATTGACCCGCTTTAGTAACAGCCTGGAAAGCTACGCGGTAAACACGTGAACGTGCTCCGTAGTAACCTTTTGCTTGTTTTAAAACTTTTTTGTGACGTGCACGTGCGACAACGCCGCGTTTAACTCTTGCCATTTCTAAAAACCCCTATTAAGCGAATGGTAACATACGTGAAACTAGACCATGGTCATTCTTATGAACCATCATCTTAGGACGTAGGTGTAACTTACGCTTAGAAGTTTTCTTAGTCAGAATGTGACGAAGATGCGCTTGTTTACGCTTGAAACCGCCAGAAGCAGTTTTCTTGAAACGCTTAGCTGCGCCTCTGTGACTTTTTAGCTTATAAGCCATTGCAATAACTCCAAATGTATTGCTTTAAAATTAGTAAGCAGGCGTGAGATATATTGCTATAGCTCCACTTTTAGGCCTAACTTACTGCCATATTCCGGTGAAAACTCAACATAAATGCTGCAGTTTTACTTTAAAACCGGTTAACTCAGGTGAATATTCGCATATTACTTGCAGACCTGAGCTAAATTCGGTGCGTATTCTAGCTCGTTTATTACTTTTTAGCAATAGGAGACATCATCATAACCATCTGACGTCCCTCAACACGATTTGGGAAAGACTCAACTTGTGCAAGTTCTTCTAAATCAGCTTTAATACGGTTTAGTAGTTCAATACCAATTTCTTGGTGCGCCATTTCACGGCCACGGAAACGAATAGTGATTTTAGCTTTATCACCCGCTTCTAAGAACTTACGTAAGTTACGAAGCTTAACCTGATAATCACCTTCATCCGTACCTGGACGGAATTTGATTTCTTTTATCTGGATTTGCTTTTGCTTCTTCTTCTGCTCTTTTAGTTCTTTGCTTTTTTCAAAGATGAACTTACCGTAGTCCATGACCTTACACACAGGCGGCTCAGCATTTGGGCTGATCTCTACTAGATCAACACCTGCTTCATCAGCCATAGCTTGCGCATCTCTTAATGTTTGAATGCCAGCTTGCTCGCCTTCAATGTCGATTAAACGAACTTCTTTAGCTGTAATTTCATCGTTGATACGATTTTTTTGAGCTGTTTGTTGCCCTTTCTTGCCGCCTCTAATGGTACGTTCCTCCAAGAATATCAAATAATAAGTGTGCAGTTAGCAGTTGTGTTAATGCCCTGCACACCAGATTTTTATTGTCGATTTTTAATTTCTTCGCTAATTTTAGCGACGAAGTCATCAACACTAAATTTGCCCAAGTCTTCACCTGTGCGAGTACGTACTGCCACTTCCTGTTGCTCAACTTCTTTGTCGCCAACAACAAGTAAGTAAGGAATACGTTTTAATGTATGTTCTCGGATTTTAAAGCCAATCTTCTCATTTCTCAAGTCAGCAGCGGCTCTAATTCCAAGTTTATTTAATTTTTGTACAATTTCGTGCACATAATCCGCTTGTTTATCGGTGATATTCATAATCACCACTTGCTTAGGCGCAAGCCACGTCGGGAATAAACCTGCATACTCTTCGGTCAAAATACCGATAAAACGTTCTATTGAACCAAGTATAGCACGGTGAATCATTACTGGTGTACGACGCTCGTTGTTTTCAGCAACATACGTAGCACCTAAACGACCCGGTAAAGCAAAATCTAGTTGCACTGTACCACACTGCCACGCTCTGTCTAAGCAATCGTACAAAGTAAATTCAATTTTAGGACCGTAGAAGGCACCTTCACCCGGTAAATAATCAAATTCGATGTTATTTGCTTTAAGTGCGTCGGCCAATGCTTGCTCGGCTTTATCCCAAACATCGTCTTCGCCGATACGCTTTTCAGGGCGTGTAGAAAGCTTTACAACTATTTTTTCAAAACCGAACGTCTCGTATGTGTCGTAAACCATTTTAATACATGATGATACTTCATCCATCACTTGGTCTTCTGTACAGAAAACGTGAGCATCATCTTGGGTAAACCCACGAACACGCATTAGTCCGTGTAAAGCACCTGAAGGTTCATTACGGTGACAACAGCCAAACTCTGCCATACGAAGTGGTAAGTCGCGGTAAGATTTTAAACCTTGATTAAAAATCTGCACGTGACCTGGGCAATTCATTGGCTTGATTGCATACTCACGCTTTTCAGACTCAGTGGTAAACATTGCATCTGAATATTTATCCCAGTGACCCGATTTTTCCCATAACGAACGGTCCATCATCATTGGACCTTTTACTTCTTCGTATTGGTACTCACGTAGTTTTTCACGAACAAACTCTTCAAGTTCACGGTAAATGCTCCAACCATCGTTGTGCCAAAATACCATGCCTGGCGCTTCTTCTTGCCAGTGCCATAAATCAAGCGCTTTACCAATACGGCGATGGTCGCGTTTTTCAGCTTCCTCTAAGCGTTTTAAGTACGCTTTAAGTTGCTTTTTATCGCCCCAAGCGGTGCCATAAATACGCTGCAGCATTTTGTTTTCTGAATCACCACGCCAATAAGCACCCGCTACTTTCATAATTTTGAAGTGTTGGCAGAACTTCATATTTGGTACGTGAGGACCACGGCACATATCAACGTATTCTTCATGATGATACAGACCTGGACGGTCATCTTTAGCGATGTTCTCGTCTAAGATTTCAATCTTGTATGATTCGCCACGCGCTTCAAATGCATCGCGCGCTTCTTGCCAGCTGACGGTTTTTTTCACTACGTCGTAGTTTGTTTTTGCAAGTTGTAACATACGCTTTTCAATGGCATCTAAGTCTTCTTGACTCAGTGAATGTTCCATATCGATATCGTAATAAAATCCGTTATCAATAGTTGGACCTATAGCCATTTTTGCTTCAGGGAACAACTGTTTAACAGCATGACCGATTAAGTGAGCACATGAGTGACGAATGATCTCTAACCCATCATCATCTTTCGCGGTGATAATTTCTAAGCGTGAATCTTCAGAAATTAAATCGCATGCATCAACACGGTCTCCATTAACACGACCAGCGATGGTCGCTTTTGCAAGACCAGGGCCGATATCGTTGGCTACATCAAGAGTACTAACTGGGTTTTCAAAACTACGCTGACTGCCGTCAGGGAGGGTAATAACTGGCATTATAAATCCTTTGTACAGTGGTGACGCCTACAATGCATCACATGTATTTAATAAATTAAAAAAATAACTCCACAACGCTTTTACGAATAAGCATTGTTATGGTTAACCATTTACGGTTAATGCACCTGTTGAGTCTTGCTAAGTGCGGCTATATTGTCGCGCCTGAAACAGTGAAATACAAGTATTTACAACCACAAATTGACAAATAAGCGCTTCATTTCATACTTAAGCTAATTTCAGCTGTGAGAAACAATTATGTCCGTGAGTAAATCATTCAGATTCGCCAGCCTAAACTTACTTAATTACGCAGCTCCACCTTTTTCATTTTATCAATTACATGAGCGTTATAACGCGACACAATGGCAGAAAAAACAAACATTCATTGAAGACTTTTTAATCCAAAGCCGTGCTGACGTTGTTGCCTTTCAAGAAGTGTTTAGCATCAAATCATTGCAAACTCTCTGTAAGGAACAAGGCTATGACTACTTTGAAACTGTGACAACACCAAAAAGTGACAATCTTTACCCACAAGTATTATTTAACCCAGTCGTTGCTATTGCCTCAAAAATACCGATTCATGATGCGCAAGCACTTAGTCCATGCCCAGAATTATTAGAGTACCTAAATAACCAAAATGAGTTTAAGTTTAATCGCACACCTATAAAATGTCGTTTGGAACTGGATGGTTTGGGGGCAGTATATTTTTACGTAGTCCATTTTAAATCTCAACGTGTACACTCAATGTCGCACATGCTTAATATTCATAACCAAGAAGATCCATTACTAGTATTACTACAACAGACCGTTGGCATGATGCAATCTCAAATTTCACGCTCGTTGGAAGCATCCATTGTTTATTACGATGCTTTAAAAACACAACGTGAAAACAATTGTGCAACAGTCGTGATGGGTGACTTTAATGATAATCTCCAAAGCCCAGCACTGGCATTTATGACGCAAGGGTTTCACCCTACCCGCTGTGAACCGTGTAAAGAATTTTCACAGCCTGTTGTGGGATTAAGTGATGCTTTTTCACTTAGCACACAATATCAAAAAGGAATAAGCAAACCTGCTAGTCACTACTATAAAGGGCGTGCGAATGTATTAGATTACATTTTAGTGTCAGGTCACTTTAATGCTGACTGTGAACTTGGCAAAATTAAATCTCTAGACTACCTAAACTTTAATGCTCACTTAAATGCTGAACAACATGATGAAGACATCTGTAGCAGCGATCATGGTGGAATTGGAATCGAAATCGGTTTTTAAAATCCACTGCTTTTAATATTATTAATTGATATACTGTCAATAAATTAGCAAGTAAGAGAGTTAGCAATGAGAACGTGCGGTGTTGAAATTACAGGTAGTGATGTATTACTGTGTATTTTAAGCAAAGATAATGATGTATTTGATATACGTGATGTACGCCAAACTCGGTTCACACTGGGTAATGGTAACGACACTGAAGTAATGCGTAAATTTCAATTTGATTTTGCAAAATTAATGCAAGATTACCAAATTGATTCCGTTGCTATCCGTGAGCGCCAACCAAAAGGAAAATTCGCTGGTAGTGCTAAAGGGTTTAAAATGGAAACAGCCATCCAGCTAATTGAAAATTTAGATGTTCAAGTACTAAGCCCTACACTAATTAAAGAGCAATTAAAGCGTAACCCTGTTCCTATCGATTTTGAAGAAACGGGTCTAAAAAAGTATCAAGAAACCGCTTTTATTAACGCATATGTATACATAATGCGAAAAACCTACCGCCACGACGAGGCGTAATTAACGATAGCAACTGCTATTTTATTAATTAGTTAAAAACGCGAGAGCAACTCACTTTAAGTGTTACATGTTCCTCGCGTTTTTTATTTTCCGCTAAATTAAATTAAGACATTGGTCTTACCTTACTTTCTTTTGTCGACAATTTGTGCTTTTCTAACATTGTATACTCTCACAACAATGACACGGAGCACATATATGCAAGCTACTCACTACGCTAGTCAAACAGATAAAATACATGGCAATAAAATTCCTCTTGAGAAAAGCTATTTTAAAGGCGCTACATCTTGCTCTTTAATCAACCAGACAATTGGTAGTTATTTTGACGCTATTGTCGACAATAACCCGGATCACCCCGCTATTGTCGTTAGTCATCAAAATATTCGCCTCACGTATAAACAATATCAGCAACAAATTAATCAATTGGCTATGGGATTACTTGCGTTAGGTGTAAAACCTGGGGATAGAGTTGGGATTTGGTCGCCGAATAACCTTGAGTGGTCTTTAACTCAATTTGCAACCGCAAAAATTGGTGCCATTATGGTATGTATAAATCCTGCATTTAGACCTAGCGAATTACAATATGCACTTAATACAGTCGAGTGCTCAACACTTATTACTGCGTCCAACTTTAAAGCAAGCAATTACCTTGCAATGCTTAACGAATTAATCCCAGAACTTGCAACCACAGAGTCTGGAAACATTTGCAGTGAGAAGCTACCCCATTTAAAAAACATAATACGCATTGGTAACGAGTCAAGCCCTGGCATGTTCAGCTTTAGCGATGTAATAGCGATGCCTACAGAGAAACACCAAAGCAAACTCGCTGAGATAGCCGCAACCTTAAATGCAGACCAAGATATCAATATACAATTTACCTCTGGCACTACAGGCAACCCTAAAGGCGCAACACTTACTCATAAAAACATTCTTAACAATGGTTTTTTAATGGCTCAAGCAATGAAGCTAACCAAAGACGACAAACTTTGTATCCCAGTCCCCTTATATCATTGCTTTGGGATGGTGCTAGGTAATTTAGTATGTATTAGTCAAGGCGCGACGGCCGTTTTTCCGAGTGACTCGTTTGACCCCAAAATAACTCTGGATATAGTTGAAAAAGAGCGTTGTACCGCCCTACATGGTGTGCCGACCATGTTTATCGCAGAGCTTGAACATAAAGATTTTGCTAAATATGACCTATCTAGTTTACGTACTGGCGTTATGGCTGGCTCTACATGTCCTGAACAAGTCATGCGTAAAGTGCACACATTAATGCATATGAAAGAAGTAGTGATTGGTTACGGTCAAACAGAGTGCAGCCCAATTAATAATGTAACAGAAACGGACTCCCCGATAGAAAAACAAGTCAGTACTGTTGGCCGTGCCTTAGCGCATACTGAAGTTAAAATTATTGATGAAGTCGGTAATCTACAAAAAATCGGCCTTCCCGGTGAAGTGTGCAGCCGAGGTGCAGGCATAATGCGCTGCTATTGGAATGATCCTGAAAAAACAGCTGCCACTATTGATAATGACGGTTGGCTTCATTCGGGTGACTTAGGTGTTATGGATAATGAGGGATTTGTATCCATTGTTGGCCGTATTAAAGACATGATCATCCGTGGCGGTGAAAATATTTCTCCACGAGAAATCGAAGAAGTGTTGTATACCTACCCTGGTGTTCAAGATGCTGCCATCTTTGGCATAACAGATGAAAAGTATGGAGAAGAAGTGTGTGCTTGGATACAGCCAAGTGAAGGTGCTGTACTTAATGAAGATGCAATTAGGTTGTTTTTAAAAGACCAACTTGCCTACTTCAAAATCCCCAAACATATTCGTTTTGTTGATGAGTATCCAATGACGGTCACTGGGAAGCTACAAAAATTTAAAATGCGCGAGCAAATGCAAGATGAAATTAAAGAAACGGCATTTGCCTAGTTAGCGCAAAGCCTCAAATCTCCCGAAGGTTAGATTTGAGGCTACAACCTTGCTATCGAGTGGCACTAAAAGCAAATCACATTGTCCCAGCTTATTATCTACACCTTTTGTAGTGATTTTGGCTAACACCATTGGTAAAAGTTTTTGCTTCAATACAACGAAAGTCTAATGAACTGGCTAAAGCGCCAAATAAAGAGAGCCCACCACCTAATAAAATGGGGATAGTGGTAATGACCATTTCATCAATTAGATCTTCATTTAGAAAACTTTGGATTGTTAACCCCCCATCGATATAAAGGTTTTTATACCCTTGTTTATTTATCGCTTGTTCAATACTTTTGATGTCGTCATTAACTAAAAAAACTTTGCCGCTCAGTTTTTTCGGTAGCGCCTTAAGCGTACGACTTAAAACAAATACAGGTTTATCGTATGGCCAATCTATATCCATTGCGGCTATAAGTTCCATGGTATTTTTCCCCATCACTAATGCATCTATACTATCAACATGAGCTTGGTAACCCATATCCATACTTTCAGGTGCTGGGTCGACTTCTAACCAATCTAGTTCGTTATTTTTTCCCGCAATGTAACCATCAAGACTTGTCGCTATAAACACTTTATTAGTCATATTTTTCCCTGAAACTGACTTTGCTGCATAAAGATAAAACTACCTAAAATTAACGATGATGTTTAATATAAATAACAACAGGCAGCTCAATAAGTTTAATTTAATTCCTAAAATGTACTTATTCAGACTCCCTTTTGCCGTACGCGATCTCACTCTGCGAATATAACTTTGACGGTCACCCAATACTAACAACAATCCCCCTAATGTAAGCGCGTAAAAAATCCCCCCATATACTAAAGGGGCACCCTTGAATACCTTGGCCATAGGAGTAATTAACGTATAGTCGTATATTAAAATGATAAACAAAACTTGAATAAACAACACCATTATCAATAAGGTGCTCGCTTTAAAACTTGTAGCTTGGTTCTTTTTATCTACCTTTTTCATCCATTGAGCACAAGAAAAATGCACTGCACAAATAAAAGCACGCATCACAATCCTTTATAATTAATTTCAAGTGTTAGGGGATAGCCCACCTCCCTTAAAACCTAAAAAGTTACAGGCGCAACTGGTTATCTCACAAAATAAATACAGCAGTTATAGTAAACTAAATCCCAAACATGATTTGCTTCTTGTTGTAACAGTTTAAAACAACTAGGTAATACTCTTGCGTTGTATTTCTGCAAACTTGGTTTACACGTGTTATACAACGCCTTGAGCAATCATTGCCGCTGCCACACGTTTAAACCCCGCGATATTAGCACCTGTGGCTAAATCATTTTCACAGCCATATTCATTGGCAGTATCACTGACTGTGGTAAATATATGCGTCATTACGTTTTGCAGCTTTTCATCAACGTCGGACTTAGGCCAGCTTTGCATACTCGCGTTTTGTGCCATTTCGAATTGACTTACCGCCACCCCACCTGCATTCGCAGCCTTGCCTGGGCCAAAATACGTGTTGCTTTGTTTAAAGTGGCTGATTGCATCGGCAGAGCAAGGCATGTTGGCGCCTTCACAAACTAACATACAGCCATTATTGGTTAAAGCTTGGGCATCAGCGTGGGATAATTCATTTTGAGTTGCACATGGTACTGCAATATCGCACTCGTAGCGCCATACAGCGTGTCCATCTGCTGGGTAATCATCAACCGAAGTAAATGACGCTCCTGAAAATGCATCAAGATAACTATAAAGCGACTTACCTTGAGCCTTAAGAGATTCAATATAACCAACATCTAGACCCTCGGAAGCATAAATACAGCCTTTAGAATCACTGCAACTAAGTACTTTAGCGCCCATGGTATCGAGCTTTTTCATTAAATGAATTGCCACATTGCCAGCCCCCGACACCAGCACGCATTTGTCTTTAACAGTGTCATTTTTAGCTTGGAGCATGTTTTCAATAAAATAAGCGATACCCATGCCTGTTGACTCATTACGTAACTCAGAGCCGTTCATTGTTAAGCTTTTGCCAGTAATAACTCCTTCAAAGCGATTAGTTAATCGTTTATATTGGCCAAAAAGATAGCCTATTTCTTTTGCACCAACCCCAATATCACCCGCAGGTACATCTGTAGTTGGGCCTAAATGACGACTCATTTCAGTCATAAACGATTGGCAAAAGCGCATAATCTCACTATCACTTTTTCCTTTAGGATCAAAATCAGCGCCCCCTTTGGCCCCACCTAACGGCAAACCTGTTAAAGCATTTTTAAGTGTTTGTTCAAACCCTAAAAACTTAACTACGCTGGCGTTTACAGTGGGGTGAAATCTCAAACCTCCTTTAAAAGGCCCCAAGGCTGAGTTAAATTCAATACGATACCCACGATTAACATGAACTTGACCATTATCATCCTGCCAAGGTACCCGAAACATGATTTGCCTCTGCGGTTCGAGTAAATTTTCCATCACAGCGTGCTGCTGATATGCCTTATCTTCATTGAAAACCGATGTTAAAGATACAAGCACTTCTTCTACTGCTTGAATGAACTCATCCTCGCCTGAGTTTTTATCTTTTAATTTAGTTAATATCCGATCCAGATACTGCATCGTAAATCCTAATTTAATAAATACTTATATAATTTATAGTGCAAAAAACAATAATCGATCACCTATACAGTGGGTCTTTGGTTTTTCATACCACTGTAAAGTATTACTCAATCGCAGTTTTCATATCGTAAAAAATGGGACACACAAAAAGAAATAAAAGGAAAGAAATAAAAGGGACAGGCACATATTTTCTTTTGTCTGGTGCATTTATATCTTTATAAATGACAAAATCAACGAAACCATCTTCATCGAAGGAGACAATCCAGCGCTCTGAAAATGTTTCAACTTCAACATCAACGCACCCGATATGTTCACGATAATCTATGCGAAGTGGAAATTTTTCTTTTCTCATTTGAGCTAAGAACTCGAAAAGTTTCATCGAAATCCTAAAGGCTATCGCTTTGCTAAGCGGCAATAAAATAGCTGGCTAAAATAAGCGAGGGACGAGCAAAAGCCAGCTGTTTTTTGTCCGTTTAAGCAACTTGTTAGAGCACCATTACGCTGCATTTTCAGCAGCAGCTTCTTCTTCAATATTATCTTTTGCTACGCTCTCATAGTATTTCTTCGTTAATTCAGATTGTAAAAAATCGTCGTTTAATAGTTTAAGAAATAAGTTTTGAGACTTTTTAGTTTTTAAATCGAATTGCGAGCCATCGGTACTATATTTAAACTTACCTT
Organism: Pseudoalteromonas sp. KS88; assembly: GCF_004766475.1. Classification (NCBI taxonomy): domain Bacteria; kingdom Pseudomonadati; phylum Pseudomonadota; class Gammaproteobacteria; order Alteromonadales; family Pseudoalteromonadaceae; genus Pseudoalteromonas; species Pseudoalteromonas sp. KS88. The sequence goes on along the minus strand of NZ_PYHV01000019.1, from coordinate 294,256 downwards.
TTAATGCTGGATGAGTATTTGTAAAGGATAGTATTTCACGATTAGGTATTACTGATAAAACAGGTGATTGGCTAGCCGATTTAACTAACTTTCTTGAAAAGGTTATATCATCAAGACGAGATTCAAACACACCACAATCCATTACTAAATCAGATGATTTAATATTCTCTACACCCTGTGTAGCAATGTTTTTAATGGCATCATGGAAACCGAAAAACCTCTCTAATGCTTTAATATCGAGAATATAATATTTACCATTCAATTTAATAAACTGAAACTTAGGATCAATTTTAAGAATATCTTGATCTAGTTTCTGAAACCTATTTGAGCCTCGCATTTTAGTAAGGCTAAAGCCACTATCTTTTTGTAATAAAGTTATTGGGTAGTGATGTTTATAAATGGCAAGTTGAACGTCTTGGTTACCAATTAGAATAAGCACACCTTCAAGTTGCTTTAATGAGTCATCACTAAATGAGAAAGGATCAAATTTTTCACTTTCAATTATTTTTTTTAAGTTCGAAAGTTCATCTGGGATATCATCTAAATCATATTCGTATAAAGCATTTTTTCGATCATCTGCACTTGATATTGGAATAAGTGACAGATCATCATTAAGGAGAATATTACTACTCAATGACTCCGTAAACATTTCTGCCAATTTTGTCTGATCTGCTTCATTAATATCAACAGATTTAACACACATGCCTTCATCGCCATCTAAAAGAAAGAAAAATTCAGCAGAACATCCTTTCGCTGTTATAACCGATGAAATTTCTTCCTTTAAGTTTTCAATAGTCATTCGACTTTCCTCGCAAAATATACTTTGTCATCTAAATCTAGGGTTTTTAATTGATCAAGTTCACTCAACCTGTCTTTTGTTATTACAACAATATTTTCTTTTATACCGGTTCTTGTTTTAATCGTAACTTTGTATAACCTAAACCCTAAAACAGCAAGAGTCGGGTTGGCATAAAACTTATCAGTTTTTACATAAATAATACCGATGACAATTAACAAAAACGCTAAAGCTATCAAATATCTTGTACTTGTCAGGTTAAAGCAGATTAAAGGGATTATATAAGTGGTTAGAAATGTAAGGTGCTCGTAATTCAGATCTTCTATATCTGTAATTTCAACAGGTAATTTCTTACTACCTGAAACCCTGTAATCAAAGCGGTAATAAAAAATAACCCCAAATAAAACCAACAGCAAAGAAATAGCAGGAACTATGTTCTTTTTAATAACGCCCCAAAACCCTACGAATTGGCAATTATCACCAAAGCACATAGGAATATCGACTGTGATCACAATGATTAAGAAAAAAAGAAACCAAAGTGACATTATGTATAATTCGAATTTGTCCCAAATCTCACCAAACTTCATATCTTCATCCATGCTTGATTACTGGTGCTCTAACAGCGTTTTACCAAGAATACCGATAAACACTCGCGAGTGTTTATCCTATTCTACGTAGATACACTTTAAAATTTATAATAATATTATTAACTTACTAACTTATGAGGAAGATGGCAATAAAAACTAGCCACTACAATAGCGAGAACTTACTTAATCGAGAATCAACATTTTTATTATACGAGAACAACCAAATTAAACATGATTAAAGTCAATTACTTAACTTTAATAAAAAAATAAAGCGAGAATTCACATCGGGTATTTACCGAGAATTTTAGCTGCAATATCTTTGCAATGATTTATAACTGTATAAATAAGGCGCTGATTCATTTCTGTTGGTTTGCTATACTAAGTAAATCAAATCATGTAAGGAGCGTCTATGAATAATACTCAGTTTGCCAATCTTCAAACTACATTAGAAGAGCTAACTTTTGTTCAGTTGAAACGTCTCCGACAACACATCGAAGATATGATTTCTTCGAACCATGTTGGTAAAGCCATTGCTGTGCATGAGGAAGGCGTAGCTGAGTGTGCTCACTGTGGTAGTCACGGGTTCACAAAGTACGGAACAACTGCACGAGGTCAACAGCGATACAAATGCAAAGCCTGCACTCGGACGTTTAACTCACTTACAGGTACGCCATTATCTGGCATGAAAAAACAAGATAAATGGCATCAATATTCAGAAGGCATGTGGTTTACAGCCAAGATCAGAGAAGCAGCAAGTGAACTAGGTATTAATGTCAAAACGGCTTGGCGTTGGCGACATCAGTTATTATCTAAACCAAGACAAAGAAAGCCTTCAGAGCTTCATGGGATCATTGAAGCCGATGAAACCTTTATCAACGAGTCATTTAAAGGCAAACGCCAGTTAGATAGACCAGCACGTAAACGTGGGGTTAAGAGCCATGACATACCTAAAGTACCCGTTATGCTTGCATTAGATCGCAATGGTGCTGTCACTCACTGCGTTTTACAAAGAAACACTAGAGAAGAGCTAGAGAAATCACTAGCACCTGTATTAACGCCTGAGAGTGTATTATGTACAGATGGTAATTTGTCGTATCAAACAATCGTCAAGAATCTACCTTTTGAACTCGATCATAAACGCCTTATAGCTATTGATAATCAAAGAGTTATAGATGGCATCTACCACATACAAACACTAAACAATTGGATGATGCGCTGGAAGCAATGGCTTAGTCAGTTTAATGGTGTTGGAACTGCCTACCTTGATAATTACATTGCTTGGTTTAGGCAAATGGATCAGTCACAAGAAGACGATAGTTGGGTCGTTCTGGCGCTATAAATATTTGGAATTTTAATGAAGATACTTAAGATAATTACCACTGTTTTTATTACGTTTTTTATAGCTTCATTTGGATACTTTAAAAAAGATGCCATTACTTGCGAACTGATAGAAATATCGCACTTCAATGAAGTGTCACCAGATTTTTATGTTGACCAAAGTATCGACAGCCCGAAGCAAGTTGAGCTATCACACTCTGTACAAGCCGCTATTAAAAGGGTTTCGGATATCTATGGCACTCCAACTTCTAACCCTAGAATCATTGCAACAGCCGAAACTAAATATGCAAAGTTCGGATTTAACCCTACAGGTATGCAAAATTCTGGTTTATTTAGAGAATGTATATTTTTAGGTCCCAAAGGACTAAACACTGACGTAATTGCTCATGAACTTGTTCATGCAGAAGTTAGACACAGAACAAACCTGTTTGTTGAACTAACTCAATTACCAGCTTGGTTCATTGAAGGGACAGGGATAAAAGCAGATTACCGCAAGCCCTTTTTATTAGAAAACATTGATGTAACAAGTGATGACGTAGCTGAGATCAAATCGGTTTTTTACCTCAGTGACTTTCCAAACACCAATGTTAAATATTATCAAGCATCTCTAGTCGCTGTAGAGCCAATGAACCCAAAGAATATGTATAGAGGCTTAGAAAGATTGAACAATGGTGAACAATTTGAAGACGTTTTTAATGAACTCTTTTAATTATTGATTAATCTTACAATTTTATTCTATCAACACAAAAATGGATCACAGCCATAAATAAACAGCTATAATTCATTATCGCTGCCCCTCTTCTATTATGCTTAAAACAGCATAGCGTTAGCGCAAGAGAGCCTTGCGCTACGCATAGTTAATTATTTTATGTCCTGCTCAAATGCTCCTACATCACCAGGAAAAACAACAGGTGATTCAATGCCGCTTTTGTTGACAGCTGCTACACCAAAATAATAGTTATCAATAACTACATTTTTAAGCGTTGCTTCGCTTACATCACCAACATAACGGCTAAATTGCCATTGTGGTTCACTGGTGTAACGCCAATAAATACGATACCCAGCGGTAGCTTTATCCATGTTTTTTTGCCATTTCAATGTTGTACTTGGTTTGACTGCACCTGAGATTTCTACCCTCTTTGGTGGAGCAGGTGCCCATGCCATTGATGCAAGACTCACAGCATTAAGCGATGTCAGCTTAGCTGCATAATCAAAATCGACACCATCGATGGTATCACCATAAACAATACCATTTTCTGTACGTAAATCTTGGTGTTGGTGGTTATAATTTTCATTGGTTTCCATAACTCGAACCGCAGCATAACCCATATCATTAAAGGGACGATGATGGCCGCCGCGGCCAAAACGGTCCAGCCGATAAACTAACATGGTGTCTAAATTTGGAATATAACGGTCTGCGACGGTGTCAATATACCGAGCAAGGTTACGGCTAGCGGAGTCAACTTCACCACCTGTAAAACGACGTTTGTGAGCCTGCTCTTTGGTTTCAAGCACGCGCGTACCTTCAGAGAATATACGTGCAGTTGTATTATCGGTAACACCGTTAATACCTGTGATGTTGCCTATCATGTCGTTGTTTAATACGCCATGAATTTGCCAACCTTGCTGTTGGGCATGTTTTGCTAATATTTTGCCCCCAAATAACCCCTGCTCTTCACCTGATAGCGCCGCATAAACGATTGAGCCATTAAATTTATAATTAGATAACACCCTAGCAGACTCTATAACGCCAGCAACACCCGATGCATTATCATTAGCGCCTGGTGAATCACTAGTAAAATCCATCACATCACTAACTCGCGAATCAATATCGCCTGACATCATCACCATACGGTTTGGCTCATCAGTTCCTCGTTGAATAGCAATAATATTTACAACTTCAACTGGGTTTGGGATCCGCTTTTCACCAGAAATAGTATCTTTCACTTCGAGTATCTCAAGGCAACCACCACATTGCTTTGAAATAGCTTCGAACTCAGCTTTTATCCAGCGCCTCGCTGCACCAATTCCTCGGGTATTGGATTGTGTCTCAGACAATGTATGTCGTGTACCAAAGTCGACAAGTGTTTGGATGTCATTTTTGATTCTAGCTGCAGAAACAGCGTGTGCAATATCATGTAATTTTTGCTGTTCTTGATACGAAGGTTCTGCGGCCAAAGTAGGCATTGCCAAAAACAAGCCACTTATCAAAAGTGCTGAATGTATACGCGTCATTTTATTATTACCTGTAGTAAACATAGTTGATGCTCTTTTTTATTAGGTATCAACACAGTACGATAGCTAATATAATGTTAAAACTATTTTGAGATAAACCTCCAAATTATTCGCTAAAACGCAATGTTTTATGGCTTTTAAAGCGTAGACATAAAAAAACCAGCCTTAGCTGGTTTCTTTAATAATGCTAGCTCATAGCCATCATCATTTTAGCTGGCTCTTCAAGGTAAGATTTCCACAAGTTATTAAAGCGAGCAATAGTGCCACCATCTATGACTCGGTGATCACCAGACCAACTTACTTGCATAATCGCTTTACTAACCACGTTTCCTTTTGAGTCAAAACGCGGCAAGTGCTGCAATTTGCCCAGCGCAACGATTGCAACCTCAGGCTTATTAATAATAGGCGTGGCGATAGTACCGCCAATAGCACCTATATTGGAGATACTGATAGTACCCCCTTTTAAGTCATCTGGACTAACTCGACCTTCTCTTGCCGCCTCGGTTAAACGCGTTACCGCATTAGCCACATCAACAATGCTTTTAGATTGGCACTGTTTAATATTAGGCACTAAAAGACCAATCTTAGAATCAACCGCCATACCAATATTGTGATCTTCAAAATACGTAAGCTCAGTGCACTCATCATTTACCTTAGTATTGAGTACTGGAAACTCTTTCAGTGCAAGTGATAGTGCTTTAATGAAAAACGGCATCATTGTAAGCTTTACACCTTGCTGCTTATATTGCTCTTTTAAAGAACTACGTAGTGCAATTAACTCCGTCAAATCTATTTCGTCGCAAAAAGTAAAATGAGGGATAGTGCTCACAGAAGCAACCATTTGCTTAGCCATCGCAGCTTTAATGCCTTTTATTGACTCAACACGGGTTCCACCTGATGACGGTGTATTAACACTTTGCTCGGTTGTGTCTGACTTAAGTGGCGATGTATCAATGGTATTGGGTACTTGGCCATTAACAAATTGTTCAATATCTTCTTTATATATTCGTCCATTCTTGCCACTTCCTGGCACACATGTCAGGTCAACATCCATCTCACGTGCTTTACGACGAACCGCAGGAGATGCAACCGCTTTTGCGTTAACAACTTTAGCGCTGTTATTTTTTTCAACCGTCGCTTTTGGTTCAACCGCGTTGGTCTGCGCTTTTACAACGGCTTTGTTCACATCAACATTGACTTGCTGCGTTCCCGCGATGCTCATTTGAAACAAAGGGCTGTGAACCTGCGCAACTTCGCCTTTTGCGTAATAAAGTTTATGAACGGTGCCGGTGTGCTTCGCTGGTATTTGCACCAAGGCTTTATCTGTCATCACATCACAAACAGCTTGATCTTCTTCAATCTGTTCGCCTTCTGCAACTAACCATTCAACGATTTCACACTCAACAATACCTTCACCAATATCGGGTAAAATAAAATCTTCGAGTTGTTCAGAAGAGCTATTGCTTTGAGTGCTCGCGCTTGGTTTTTCAATCTCTGGTGTTTTAGTCTCTTCACCTGCAACGTCCATTGCAAATAACGGCGCATGAACAGCAGCAATATCACCTTTTTGATAATATAATTTTGAAATCACACCATCATGCACAGCTGGTATTTGTACCAATGCTTTATCTGTCATTACATCGCAAATAGGTTGATCTTCAGCAACAGTATCACCTTCAGATACGAGCCACTCAACGACTTCACACTCAACAATGCCTTCACCAATATCCGGTAAAATAAAATCTTTAGCCATGATAACTCCTAAAATTCGACCGATTGCTTAATGGCAGCAAGTACTTTTAATGCATCTGGCACGTATTCTTTCTCAAGAGCCAGTGGGTAAGGTGTATCAAGTCCACATACACGTAAAATTGGAGACTCTAAATGTAAAAAGCATTCTTGCTGAATCGTTGCAGCAATCTCACTACCAAAACCGTTTGTGATAGGTGCCTCATGGCTTATTACTAAACGCCCAGTTTTCGTCACCGACTTAGCAATGGTTTCAACATCCCAAGGTAATATGCTACGTAAATCAATTACTTCACAGCTAATACCTTGCTCAGCCGCTTGTTTTGCTGCATCCTCAATAATTTCCATTTGTGCGCCCCAAGCAAGTAATGTTACGTCACTTCCTTGCTCAACAACTTCAGCTTTACCAAGTTCAATGGTGTAATCCTCTTCAGGCACTTCACCAGTAGAAGCACGATATAAACGTTTAGGCTCGAAGAATATAACCGGGTTGTCATCTTTAATAGATGCACGTAAAAGACCTTTTGCTTGGTATGGATTACGTGGTACTACAATTTTAAGCCCTGGCGTATGTGCAAAGTACGCTTCTGGAGATTGTGAATGGTACAAACCACCTGCAATACCACCGCCGTAAGGTGTACGAATGGTCAAATTACCAACATTAAACTCATTTCCACTGCGATAACGGAATTTCGCTGATTCATTCACTATTTGGTCAAATGCAGGGAAAATATAATCTGCAAACTGGATTTCAGCCAGTGCTGGCGCACCAAACGCTGCAAGACCATTAGCAAAGCCCATTATGCCTTGCTCAGTTAGTGGTGTATTAAACACGCGATGTTGGCCATACTTTTCTTGTAAACCCGATGTCGCACGAAAAACACCGCCAAAATAACCAACATCTTCACCAAAAATACAAGCTTGAGGGTGTTCTGCCATAGTAATATCAAGGGCTGAATTAATTGCATGTAACATATTCATTTTAGCCATTACTTAATTCTCCCTGCAGTAACTGGGTATGCGTCTGGATGCTGTTTAATATGTGATTTGAGCTGCTCATATTGACGTTGCAATGATGGAATTGGTGTATCGTAAACATCCGAGATTAACTCTTCCAGTGCTGGTTTTTCGACAACTTCAGCACGTTTCAATGCAGCTAAAATATCTTCACGAATTTGCTCTTTCGCTTTTACATCGTCTTCATCGTTAAGCCAATCTTTTTTGATTAACCACTTACGGAAACGTTCTATTGGGCAAGCTTGATAATTTGCTTCTTCAGCTTTTGAGCGATAGCCACTTGGATCATCCGATGTCGAATGTGCACCCAATCGATAAGCAATGGATTCAATTAATACAGGCTCACCTGTTGTTGAAGCAATTTCACGTGCTTTTTGCGTTGCGGCGAAGACTGCTAAGGCATCCGCACCATCCACTCGAATTGTCTTAATTCCGTAGCCGACACCACGCGATGCAATACCATCACCTTTAAATTGCTCATCTGCAGGTGTTGAAATAGCGTAGCCGTTGTTACGCGCAAAAAATATAACAGGTGACTTGTGAACTGCCGCCATATTTAAACCGGCATGAAAATCACCTTCAGATGCAGCTCCTTCGCCAAAATAACATATAGTTACGTTGTCTATTTTGCTGCTTAACTCACCCGTTTTAGCGTCAATGTGTTTTATTTTTTGACCGTATGCGTAACCTGTTGCCTGTGGAATTTGCGTTCCTAATGGTGAGGAAATAGTCATGTAATTAAGTTCAGCACTGCCATAGTGTATTGGCATCTGGCGACCTTTCCCTAAATCAAGTTCATTAGAAAACATCTGATTCATAAATTGGTCAAGGGTAAAACCACGGTAATGTAAGGCTGCTTGTTCACGATATTGAGCCATAATCATATCATCTTGATCAAGCGCAGCGGCTGATGCAGTGACCGCAGCCTCTTCACCTAAACATTGCATATAAAAGCTCACGCGACCCTGACGCTGTGCAGCTTGCATTCGTTCATCTAAAGCACGAATAAAGCGCATTGTCTCGTATAAGCGAATAGCCGTTTCTTTCGTGATATCTGGTGCTGTTGCACCGCTAAGAATATCGCCATCCTCGTTTAAAATGCTCAAGGTTGGAATATTTAAGGCATGACCATCTATAAAAGCAAGTTCATGACTAATATTCTGCGATACGTTATTTGGGTTGCTCATAACCTACCTTCTTTTGTTGTCGAATTCACAGTGCCAATTAGGTTAACCATTAAAGGTTAGTTATTATTATTGGTGATTTTTGCTAGGTTAAAGTTTGCAAAAACTGCACTGTAATTAAATTAAAGCTGCCATCACTTTACGTTAACGTAAAGTGTTATTCAACTAATCATAGACAAATGCGCAGTAAATGGCGAGATAAAGACTGGAAAGTTAACTATACAATATAAACTGTTATTTTAAATCATATAGTTAACTATAAATGGTGTGATGTTTTTAAATGAAATTGTCATTAATTTCAAGAGGTACAACCGTTAATAGAGCACGCTGCCCAAGTGCTACATCGGCGTTAGGAAAGATGATTGCTTCCCCATCAACGTCAGCGTAATAACAGGTCTGACCATCCGTTGCGAGTAATTCGCCTTTAGCAAAGCCAGTAAAATTAACGGCATCATCAGAAAATGGAAATGAAAAGGCTTCTTCTGTTCGATTGATAGAACGATGAACTGAAAACAGCTCAAAGTCAGCTGCATCAAAATCCTTATATTCAACCCTTTCTTGACTAATTAATGCAGTTAACGTTTGCTTGGTTTGTAAGAATCGACTCATGTCGTTTTCACCAAATGGCTTTACCTGACCAAGTTCAACAGTAAATGAGTCTGCACCATGAACATACGACGAATAGTAACTAAATGTCGTTGCCGCTGACTTCATCATTAATACCGTATTGACACCGCAGCTTAGAAGAAATTGCAGCTGTGACTTTTTCCAAGGTTTACCATGAAGGTAAGGATAAACTGCAAATTTATCATTTTTTGAACCACGAATTGCCGTGTGCAAATCGTAATGACAACGCGAGCGATCTTCACCACCTCTAGCGTAAAAATCACTAACATATTGCTCAAGCTTCGCTGCACGAACACGTTCGTTATTCATTGGTGTATTGTCGGTTGTATGGTGCCCATTAAAAAGTCGATTTAAATTCTCTTCAACAAACCGCTTACCAATATTAATTGACTGAGGGTTACCGTATATAAACAACACTCTTTGTGCTAAAACTAACTCTTCACTGATGATGAGTTTAATTAATTCATCGCATATTTCTATTGGTGCAGTTTCGTTTCCGTGAACCGCACTAGAAAGTACGATATCTTTGGTACTTGCGCACAAAGGTTGAAATTCAATCACCCCTGTATCATGCACATTAACTTTCGTACCGTTTTTTAAAGTAAATTCGCCTGCATCTAAGTGCCATTCATTTTTACGGCTAAGAGTGAGGAAATCCCCAGAGTTTTTTAATTCTTCTATATAATTTGATGTGGCTGACATGTTCATCGCCTTTTGTGTGGAGTAAATACAAAAACGGCTGATCAAGTCAGCCGTTTATACAACAATATTTCAAGTTAGCTAATAACAGAATCAACTAACTTTTTGGCTTCTTTTTCAAGTAAAGCGAGATGCTCTTCCCCTTTAAAAGATTCCAAATAAATTTTATAAATATCTTCAGTACCTGATGGACGTGCCGCAAACCAACCATTTTCAGTAACGACCTTTAACCCGCCAATGGCTGCATTATTACCTGGTGCATGCGTTAGCTTTTGCAAAATTGGCTCGCCTGCAAGAGTATCAGCAGTGACATCCTGCGCACTTAATCCTTTTAATCGTTGCTTTTGTTGTGACGTAGCAGGTGCATCAATACGCTTATATAATGGTGCACCAAATTCTTGTTCGAGTTCTTTATATAATACCGACGGTGTTTTACCCGTTACTGCTAGAATTTCTGCAGCAAGTAATCCCATGATAAAACCATCTTTGTCTGTATTCCAAACTGTACCATCAAAACGAAGGAACGAAGCGCCTGCGCTTTCTTCACCACCAAATGCCAGCGAGCCTTCATTTAGTCCTTCTACAAACCATTTAAAACCAACAGGGACTTCTTTAACTTCATGCTTATTGCGTGAAACAACTCGGTCGATCATGGCACTAGAAACCAGTGTTTTACCTATTACAACATCTTTAGACCAATCTCGGTGGTTGAGTAAGTAATCTATAGCCACTGCTAAAAAGTGATTCGGATTCATTAATCCATCTGGCGTGACGATACCGTGGCGGTCATAATCTGGGTCATTACCGATACCAATGTCGAAATCATCTTTTAATGCGATTAAATTTGTCATTGCGTAAGGCGATGAGCAATCCATGCGGATTTTGCCATCTTTATCTAAAGGCATAAAACCAAAACGTGGATCGACACTTTCATTAACAACTGTAAGGTCTAAATTAAACTTTTCAGCAATGATTGGCCAAAAATTAATACCTGAGCCACCTAATGGATCAATTCCCACTTTGATTTTTGCCTTAGCTATGGCCTGAACATCAACTACATTGGTTAAATCATCAATGTAGGGTGTCATTAAATCTTGATATTTGATAAAGCCAGAACGTGATGCTTTTGCAAATGGAAACAACTCTACCTCAACTAAATCTTCAAGTAACAGTTGGTTCGCACGGTCTTCAACCCATTTTGTTACATCAGTATCAGCTGGGCCGCCATTAGGTGGGTTGTATTTAAAACCACCGTCTTCAGGCGGATTGTGCGAAGGCGTTACCACAATACCGTCGGCGAGTTCATGTGGATTCGCTTTGTTATGGCAAACAACAGCATGGCTGATCACAGGTGTGGGTGTGAAATCATCGTTTTGCTGGGTTATTACTTGAACCTCATTAGCCACAAGTACCTCGATTGCCGAGTTATAAGCAGCTTCACTTAGTGCATGCGTGTCTTTGCCCAGAAAAAGCGGGCCAAATATGTTGTTTTGCTTACGATAGTCGCAAATAGCTTGAGTAATGGCGAGTATGTGTGATTCGTTGAATTTAACATCATATGAGCACCCTCGATGGCCAGATGTGCCAAAGGCAACGCATTGCTCAGGGTTCTGCTCTAAATCAGGCTCATTTAAATAATAAGCCGACACTAGTTTTGGTACATTAACTAAATCTGATTGCGTTGCAGGTTTACCTGCACCTGGGTGAATCGCCATTACATTTCCTTATATTTATAAGTAGTCTCTAATTTTTTCTGCTTGTTCGGCACTGTAACCTAGACCCAGCGCCACCTCATGTAACATCATTTTTTTGCGTGTCGTATTAGAATTCGTCATCACCCAATATTCACTATCAGTGATATTTTTTGGATTCATACTACTACCACTATTAACAAGATCTTCTTTACTTGTTGCAAAATAAACCCGGTCACGACCTTGTATATCAAGCACAGAAGAAAAAGCGTCTTTATGGGTCCGGTGTAGTGCTGAGAGTATAAACAAAAAGCGTCCCACTACCCCTTTTTGCATGGCAAGTTCTTCTTTATTTAATACATTAAAGACACTAGCGCTTTTTTGCTGCATTTTCGTGACCGACGATTCATCAGTTCGCTCTTTATTAACTGTTTTAGTCGTTTTTTCGTTGAGCTGCTCAGACACGTCCAGCTTTTCTTTTGAATCGTTTGTTAAATGATTATCTGACGTTGTTTGTTCAATATCGCCGCTGAGGTTTAATAAACGACGCAAAATAGTTGATGCACTTTCGCCAATACTTTGCGTGTTACTCGCAATGTATTGATACAGCTCGTCGTCTATGTCAATTTTTTTCATGTGATTCCTGTCATTACGGGTCATATTATTTCTTTATCAATTTGATTATACCCAAACAAAATCTAATTCTCTATGCTTTGCAATTTGTTATTTCACTAGGCAAACTAAGCACACTTTTACTGGAGAGCTAAATGCGACTTAATTATAAACAAACTGGCCAAGGTGAACCTGTAATTCTTATTCATGGTTTGTTTGGCTCACTTGAAAACCTCAATGTCATTGCCAATGCATTGAGTGACCATTTTTTGGTAACCAATATTGATTTACGCAATCATGGCCGCTCACCTCATGCCGCGACCATGGATTATCCTAGCATGGCAAAAGATGTTATAGATTTAATGGATAACTTAAACATCAAACAAGCTCATATTGTAGGCCACTCTATGGGAGGTAAAGTCGCCATGCAATTGGCTCATTTATTCGAAGACAGAGTCAATCGTTTGGTTGTACTTGATATTGCTCCTGTTGCTTATCAGGCACGACACACAGAAATTTTTAAAGCTTTAAAAAACGTTGCAAGCCAAAATGTTACAGACCGTAAACACGCTGATAAGTTGATGCAAGTGCATATAGAAGAAATAGGCGTGCGACAATTTTTACTAAAAAGTTTAGCCAAAAATGAGCACGGTGATTTTCAATGGCGGTTTAACTTAGCCGCACTAGATGAAAAATATGAAAATATTTTAGCCGATATTAAAGCAAATGATTCTTGTTTATGCGATACTTTGTTTATCAAGGGTAATGAATCTGATTATATTTTGCCTACGTATAGGGATGTGATTATGTCTCGCTTTACGAACGCCAAGGCAAAAATAATTCACGGCGCTGGGCATTGGTTACATGCTCAAAAGCCTGATGCGGTTAATAAATCAATACTTGATTTTTTGCGCGCTACTAAGGCTTAAATTTTATCGTGTGTTTTTATACAAGCACACTAAATTATTATTATTTAGTGTGCTATAGTACGCGCCGTTTAATTTAAAGGTTATACGTTGATGGTCAGTCAGTTAATTAACGAATTTGATACCCTTGGGTTGTATTTTGGCTTAGCCGGTGTGTTCTTTTTTATCGGTATGGCTATTCAAGACGTACTCAAACGTGGCAGCGTTCCTAAATATGGTCGCTACATAGTATGGCTTGTACTTTTTTTAGGCTGTTCTGGGTTTATTGCAAAAGGACTTATTCAAGTTTTTTGGCAAGGTGCGGGTGTAGGGTAATCTACCATGGCTAAATCTGAAACAGACAGAACAACGCTCGATCTATTTGAATACGAAAAGCGCCCAGGCCGCCCTAAAACTAATCCTCTGCCTAGAGATATTCAGTTAAAGGTAAACAAACGTAATCAAATAAAAAGAGATAAAGCACGTGGTTTAAAACGTGTTGAATTTAAAGTTTCATCGCAGTTATATCAAGCGTTAAGCGATATGGCCGATGCACAGAATATTAGCCGTAGTGCACTGATTGAAACAATTTTACAAGAAAGATTGGCTATTGATAGATAGAAGGTTTTAAGTTCATGGCAAGTGTAGGTATTTTTTTCGGAAGCGATACAGGTAACACAGAACACGTAGCTAAAATGATCCAAAAAGAATTGGGTAAAAAGCTAGTGGCTGTTCATGATATTGCTAAAAGCTCTAAAGAAGAGATTGCAGAATTCGATTTAATCTTATTTGGTATTCCTACTTGGTACTATGGTGAAGCACAATGTGACTGGGATGACTTCTTCCCTGAACTTGAAGAAATTGATTTTGAAGGTAAGCTTGTCGCTATTTTTGGTTGTGGTGACCAAGAAGACTACGCTGAATACTTTTTAGATGCCATGGGTATGATCAATGATATCGTCACTGAGCGTGGTGCAATTATTGTTGGCCACTGGTCAACTGAAGGTTATGACTTTGAAGCTTCAAAAGGCATGGCTGACGACAATCATTTTGTTGGTTTAGGCATTGATGAAGATCGTCAACCAGAACTAACTGAACAGCGCGTAAAAGCTTGGTCTGCACAGGTATACGATGAAATGTGTTTAAGCGAACTCGCTGATTAATCAATTGCTTTTTAAATACACTTAGCTGGCTAGCTTTTGAGCTTTCAGACTGATTATTTAAATAGACCTTTGCACTTGATCGTTTTGCACGTTATTCTAGTTATTGCTAATGTGTCGTGCACACCTTTTATAGGTGTACCAGAGTAACCAATAAAAAATTGAGACAGATTTAATGACTGATCACAACTTGGAATTAAAAAAAGCCGGTTTAAAAGTAACATTACCGCGTATTAAAATTTTAGAGATTTTACAATCTCCAGATAACCAACACATCAGCGCTGAAGATGTTTACAAAATTCTGTTGGATTTAGGCGAAGAAATTGGCCTTGCAACTGTTTATCGCGTGCTTAACCAGTTCGATGATGCAGGTATTGTTTCTCGCCATCACTTTGAAGGTGGAAAATCAGTATTTGAATTATCTGGTAGCACTCACCACGATCACCTTGTGTGTTTAAAATGTGGCAAAGTTATTGAGTTTGAAGACGAATTAATTGAGCGTCGCCAGGTTGAAATTTCTGAAGCGAATGGAATTAAATTAACTAACCATTCTCTATATCTATACGGCGAGTGTACTGATACGCAAGCGTGTAAAGCTTTCTCTGATAACCAATAATTAGGTTATTAATAGGTAATAAAAAACCTGCATAATGCAGGTTTTTTTGTATCAAGTGTTTATTGAGCAGAATTACTTCTGCTCAATTTTAGCCCATGAATCACGAAGACCGACGGTCTGATTAAACACTAACTCTTCAGATTTAGTATCACGACTAAAGTAACCTGTTCGTTCAAACTGGAAACCTTGAGCTGGAGCCGCTTTTGCAAGTGAAGGCTCAACCTTGGCATTAGTTAAAACAACTAATGATTCAGGGTTTAGTGTAGTGGCAAAATCTTCAGCCGCAGCTGGATTTGGTACACTAAACAAACGGTCATATAAACGTACTTCAGCTGTCACTGATTCAGTTGCACTTACCCAATGAATTACACCTTTAACTTTACGTCCGTCACTTGGGTTTTTACCAAGTGTTTCAGGATCATAAGTACAGTATATAGTTGTAATTTCACCCGTTTCATCTTTTTCTACGCGATTCGCTTTTATCACATAAGCACCACGTAAGCGTACTTCTTTATCAAGTACTAAACGTTTAAACTTATTATTAGCCTCTTCACGGAAGTCTTCGCGTTCAATGTAAAGCTCACGAGTGAAAGGAACATCGCGACGCCCCATTTCTTCCTGATTAGGGTGATTAGCAACAGACAATGTTTCAACTTCATCCGAAAAGTTTTCAATTACAACTTTAACAGGATCAAGCACAGCCATTGCTCGCGGTGCATTTTCGTTTAAATCTTCACGGATACATGCTTCAAGCATGCCCATTTCAACCATATTTTCTTGCTTAGTAACACCAATGCGTAAACAGAACTCACGAATAGAAGCAGGTGTATAACCACGACGACGAAGGCCAGCAATTGTCGGCATACGTGGATCGTCCCACCCTTCTACGTGCCCATTTACCACTAAGTCATTTAACTTACGCTTGGACATTATTGTATATTCAAGGTTTAAGCGTGAAAACTCAATTTGCTGCGGATGACATTCTAGGCTGATATTATCAAGTACCCAATCGTATAAACGTCGGTTATCTTGGAACTCTAGTGTACACAAAGAGTGGGTAATACCTTCAAGCGCATCAGAGATACAGTGCGTAAAATCGTACATTGGGTAAATGCACCACTTATCAGCAGTTTGATGATGATGAGCAAAGCGTACGCGATAAATAATTGGATCACGAAGCACCATAAATGAGCTCGCCATATCAATTTTAGCACGTAATACACACTCACCTTCTTTAAACTCACCATTACGCATTTTTTCAAATAAGGCGAGGTTCTCTTGTGGAGAAGTATCACGAGTTGGGCTATTTTTACCCGGCTCTTTTAATGTACCACGGTACTCACGAGCTTGATCAGCTGTCAAAAAGCATACATAAGCAAGGCCTTTTTCAATAAGCTCAACAGCATAGCCATATAAGGCATCAAAATAGTTAGATGAATAATTAATTTCACCATCCCACTTAAATCCTAACCACTGCACATCTTCTTTTATAGAATTTACATAGTTGATGTCTTCTTTTTCTGGGTTAGTATCATCAAAACGTAAATTACAAAGACCGCTATAATCTTGGGCGATTCCAAAATTTAAACAGATAGATTTTGCATGGCCAATATGTAAGAAACCATTAGGCTCTGGAGGAAAACGTGTATGCGTAGTCGCATGTTTCCCAGATGCTAAATCTTCATCAATACGGGTTCTAATAAAATTACTTGGGCGATTCTCAATTTCCGCCATAGGAGTACAATCCTCACATAAGTGCATGGTGATAAAACTAATGTATTATTACAAAAACAAACCTTAACATACAGCAATAGATTTAGGTTTCTTGCATATTATTGAAACTATGGGGTAGCTGTAATTATTGATTATTCAATTGTAAGCTAGGAATGAAGATAATTTGTTCTAGCGCAATAAAAGAGTCATTGAAACACGTTAAAGTAGCGCCATTATCGAAACATAATTAGGGACAAATAATGGCTTCACTATCACAGCACCGTGTTTATATTCCGACCACCGCACGCGCAAACCAGTACATTCTTGCTGAATTTAACCCAAGCAATGAGTTCTATGCAAATTTTACAGATCCTCAACAATGTTATGAACGCTTATCACGTCAGCTTTTTGCATTATGTGACGAGTATGAACTGCATAATGTACATTTAATTGCGAATGATAAACTGCCCGTTGTCAGGTTTCATGAAGAGTCATATAACCTACAGACAGCTAAACAGATTTTATTTTTTTATAACCCACGCTATCACGAAGCGCACAAATGCTTTTATAACGATGGTCAGAAAAGTAAAAAAATTAGATTACTTTTTTTAGCAACAGGTGATGATCTACGTGCCAATAGTGCAATCTTCCACGCTAAAGTCGTGAAGGTACTTTCAGCACTACAAAATAGCATCCTTGAAGGGGAAGAACAGTTCAAAGTACGTGACCATCAGCATCTAACATATGATCTATTTGCTAAAGCAAAGGGCTGTAAAGAAAGCTACGGGTATAAATTACGCGGCTTATATCAACGTTATCAAAGCAGGCATTGTTCCTTACCTAAAGAACATAACGAGATGACATATGTGACATTTAGAATTCCAGTGACACGTATGCTCAAAACACAATTCCAACATTTAATGAATAAACCAAATTACGTTGATTTTTATAATCACTTTTACACGTTACTTGTTCAACAGTGTGAGTCTAAGCAGCTAAACTTAGCTGCTATGGTTGCAAATGGTTGCATGCCTATCATACGTAACAGTCAAATTGATAAAAATGATAGCAATAGTGAACTGCAAAAACTGAGCTTTTCTACTACAGAAAATGTGCCGCAATACAGTCAACATTGGTTGGATGACAAACTTGTTGAAACGATGCACTTTGTAATTGTTGCAAGCGATAATGATGAGCAAGGAGTTGGCCATGGCCGGTTTATGAATAAGGTGGAAAGTGTGATCCGCGAAATGGTTGAACCTTTGGCTATAAACAAAGAGCGTCAAGACCTCACTGTCAGATTTTTTCAGCACATTAGTTATTTCGAGTAAACAGGCAATAAAAAACCCCATAAAACTGGGGTTTTTTTATTAACAATACAAAGAGCTGTTACTGTTTACGTTGCGCTTCTTTTTGCGCTTTCTTTGCTTCTTTGCGTTGTTGCAAAACTGCTTGAGCTTCGTTACCAATGTGGCCTTCACCACGTGCTTGCGCTAATTCAATTTGCTTTTGACGCTCAGCAAAGCGAGCACGTTGCTCATCGGTTACATCATCAATACAATGATGACATGACACCCCTTCCATATATTCAGGCTTTTGCTTTTCGTCTTCGGTAATTGGCATACGACATGCGTGACACTGATCGTAAGAGCCCTTTTGTAAGTCATGATTTACCGCAACTCGGTTATCAAATACAAAGCACTCGCCTTCCCACATGGTGTCTTCTTTTGGTACTTCTTCTAAATACTTTAATATGCCGCCTTCAAGGTGGTATACCTCATCAAAACCCTGCTCTTTCATATAAGCTGTTGATTTTTCGCATCGAATACCACCAGTACAAAACATAGCTACTTTTTTATGCTTTTCTGGATCAAGGTTTTCTTTTGCCCATTGTGGGAATTCACGGAATGTTTTAGTATTTGGATCAACGGCGTTTTCAAACGTACCAATTTCAATTTCATAATCGTTACGCGTATCAACTAATATCACTTCAGGGTCTGAAATCAGTGCATTCCAATCTTGCGGTTTTACATAACTACCAACCACCTTTAAAGGGTCAATACCTTCAACACCCATAGTGACAATTTCTTTTTTAAGCTTTACTTTAGTACGGTAAAACGGGCATTCGTCATCATATGATTCTTTAGTAACAATGTTGTCTAAATTTGGTTGAGAATCTAACCACGCCAATAAATTATCTATCCCATCGCGTTTTGCCGCGACAGTACCGTTGATGCCTTCAGCGGCAATTAGCAAAGTGCCTCGCACGTCGTTTTGCTCCATTACATTAAGTAAAGGTTCGCGAAGTGCCTCAAAATCAGGTAGAGAAACAAATTTATACAGTGCGCACACAACAAAGTGATCGCTGGTTACATTATCTTTATGGATAGCAGTCATGGTTTTCCTATTTTGCTTTTAAAACCCGCTAGGGGGCGTTTACCGAATCGTAAATCCGGCGCATTGGGGCGCATATTTTACGCTTTTTCTTTTTAAATGCAAAAAAACCTATGATTGTCTGGTTTTTACTGTCAGCGATGCATAGGACTAAGCTATAATAGCGTTCAGATTTATGAAGATTTAAATTACTCATTTGGAGATAGACACTTTGCACTTTACTGATCTTGGCATTGATAACCGCCTTGAAACTCAACTTGCGCATCAAGGCATTACTCAGCCAACTGATATTCAGGCACACGCTGTGCCTACAGCTTTGGCTGGCCATGATATTTTTGCTCAATCTAAAACTGGCTCAGGTAAAACATTGGCGTTTTTATTACCAGCCGTACAACGTGTAATGAAGCAAAAAGCGCTCAGTAAACGTGACCCGCGCGTTTTAATTGTTGCTCCAACCAGGGAGCTCGCTACGCAAGTATTCACTCAACTTAGATTACTTATCGCAGGAACAAATATTAAAGCGCTAAAAATACTCGGTGGTGAAAACTTTAATGATCAGATAAAAGCGCTGAGAAATGACCCGCATTTTGTTGTAGCTACGCCAGGTAGACTAGCTGATCACCTTACCCAACGCTCACTGCAACTGAGTGGTTTAGAGTTACTAATCTTTGATGAAGCTGACCGAATCCTTGATCTTGGTTTTACAGAACAACTAAAAATGATCAATGAATTAGCTAATCACCGTTTACGCCAAACATTATTGTTTTCAGCAACGCTTGATCACGCACAAGTTGATGCGCTATCGCGTAATTTACTTAAAAAGCCTAAGCAAATTATGCTCAGCGCCGCAAACGAGCAGCATTCGGATATCAAGCAAAGTCTTTATTTAGCTGATCACCTAGATCACAAAGAAGCACTCTTAGAGCACTTTGTTAAACAAGATGACGTTGGCCAATGTATTATTTTTACTGCAACGCGCGCAGATACCGCACGATTGAGTGAACTTTTAAATAGTAAAGGGCTAAAAGCACAGGCCCTTGCTGGTGATTTAACGCAAAGTAAGCGTTTGGATATCATGGATGCCTTCAGCCGAGAAAACTTCAAAGTGCTTATTACCACAGATGTTGCTTCTCGCGGCTTAGACTTGTTAAGTGTCACCCATGTTATTAACTTTGACTTGCCAAAACATGCAGAAGAATACGTACATCGTATTGGACGCACAGGTCGCGCAGGATTTAAAGGAACAGCTATCTCATTGGTCGGACCAAAAGATTGGCCAAGTTATAAAGCTATAAAGTCATTTTTAAATGATGAGTTAGCATTTCATACTGTTGAAGGGCTAACGGGTAAATTTAAAGGCCTGCGAGATAAAAAGCCGCAAGTACAGAATATAGCTAATGATAAAGTAAAGCCAAAAGCTAAAGCTGCACCGAAGCGCAAAGCTAAGCCTAAAAAACCTCAAGCACCAATAAAAGCACCCTTAAATATTGATGGTGATGCGCCTATGCGTCGTCGTAAAAAGCCAGAGCAGGAATAATTATGAGTTACCTTGGTACAACCCAAACCTTATTTGTCAATGAAGTTAGTAATGAAGGTGCTTACCTTGATGGCCACGATTTAGGCGAAGTTTTTCTTCCTAGCCATGAAATTAAACATGAGCTTGAAGCCGGTGACAGCATCAGTGTTTTTATCTTTTTAGATAATGCAAATTTACCGACGGCCACAACCAAAAAGCCACACGCACAAGTAGGTGAATACGCCCTACTGCGAGTTAAAGAAATTAATAGCATCGGTGCTTTCTTAGATTGGGGATTAGATAAAGATGTACTTGCCCCGTTCAATGAACAAAAGCCTCGTATGCAAGAAGGCCACTCCTACTTAGTACGCCTTTACTTAGACAACGCAAGTTCACGTATTTGTGCATCTAGCAACTTTAATCGTTTTCTATCTAAAGAAGAACCGCAATATACTCACTTACAAGAAGTTAATTTAATTGTTGCAGGCAAAACTGACATTGGTTACAAAGTATTAGTAGAAGAATCACATTTTGGTGTGGTTTTTTATAATATGGTATTTAAAAACCTGTTTGTAGGGCAAAAACTGACAGGTTTTATCCAAAAAGTCCGTGATGACGGCAAAATAGACGTCATTCTTGAAAAACCAGGCATGGGTAAAGTCAGTGAGCTTGGTGAGAAGATCATGGATAAACTAAAAGATGAAGGTGGCGTATTAGCCATTGGTGATAAATCAGATCCTGAACTTATCAAAAAAGTGTTCTCAACCAGTAAAGCAAACTACAAAAAAGCCATTGGTGGTTTGTTTAAGCAAGGTCTAATTGATATTGAAGCTAAGTTAATTAAGTTGAAATGATACTGAGCTAGTAATAGTTAGTGTTATAAAAAGAGTAAAGCCAAAGCTTTACTCTTTTTATATGAATACCAGTTACAATTATAAGTTGGCTAAACGCGACGAATGCTCACAATGTAGAAGAAAGCGTTAATCAGGTTCGAACTGCATAAAGAAAGTAGCTAGAATTATACTGTATGCTCTATATAAGCTGTTTTTTGTGTCGAACAAAGTCTGTTAATGCTCATTAATATATTAGTTAGTGTAAGCTTGCTACAAGCGTAAATTTTTAAACATTCTTTGTATGTTAGGGCTTATTTTTTGCCTTAAGTGCCGACTTTCTTATTTACTCACCGTTCTTTTTCTAAAAATATTAGGCTGCCAGCCAAAATGTAAAGCGCCAAGTCTTAAAAACACAGTAACCAAAAGTGATCCTACAATACACCATATGTAGTTTACTTCGAGTAAAAACAGTGCAGCGTAAGTAAGCCCACCACAGAAACAGGTAGTGGAATATAGTTCATCACGCATTACAAGCGGCAATTCACGACAAATAACATCTCGCATCAGGCCACCAAAGATACCTGTCGTCATGCCCATAGTGATAGCGACCATCATAGTCGTTCCTTCTATTAAAGCCTTTTCAATACCGACTATATTAAATATAGCCATACCGATTGCATCAACCAACAACATATAATAATTTGATACATCAGGGAGGTAGCGAATAAACATAACAGCCACAAATATAGAACCATAAGTTGCATATAAATAACTAGGTTCTGAAATCCAAAAAACGGGTTGATTCAGTAATATATCCCGTAAAGTACCGCCGCCCAGTGCTGTAACAGTTCCAACTACTACCACACCAAACCCGCCAATATCTTTATCGTGCCCAAGCAGAGCGCCAGAAATAGCAAAAAATGCGACACCAATTAAACTTAAAATATTAAAATATTCAGCTGTCATATAGGTTTCCTTACCGAATTAATCATTAGCATTTTAGTTTAGAGATAGTTTATTTACGCTGAATATAGCCGAATTTATTAAATCAAATAGTGAAGAAAAATACGATAAGCGAGCTATATGTGCATTTTTACAGTATGGCAGCAGAATGAACGCCGGCTATAGAACGCCGAGTTTAACAATAGAATTTATCGAAAGTCTTAAACATATTATTGATAAGTTACGTGGATGCTTTTTAGGTAACTTATTCAGTTATGAATATGAGTCGTATGGGAATATCGAAGGAGATGTTATCAGTTCAAGACTAATTTCGAATTGCAATCAAAGTATGATGGATAGCTATTAGCCAGATCTAACACTTAATCTTTAACAGGTGGTATTGCTCAATTAAAACACTTTATTTTTATTGCGTTCAGCTTGTAACCTAAAAAAAAAGCAAAGTAAAAACTTTGCTCTTTTCTCTTAGAATAAGTACCCGCTAATATAATGTTTGTTTATTTTAACGAGTCATTAATTTCATTAAGAATCGCAACAGGGTCTGCTGCTTGTGTTATTGGGCGGCCAACAACTAGGTAGTCACTGCCATCATCAATGGCTTGTTTTGGTGTCATAATACGCTTTTGGTCGCCAGCATCACTGCCAGCTGGGCGAATACCTGGGGTTACAAGTTTAAACTCTTCACCTAGCGCTGCTTTTAATTGCTTGGCTTCTTGTGCTGAGCACACTACCCCGTCAAGGCCTGACTCTTTTGCAAGTTTAGCCAAATAAATAACTTGTTCAGCAGGCGTTTTATCCACTCCTAATCGTGTAAGCTCTGCCGCATCCATACTGGTTAACACGGTTACAGCGATTAAAAGAGGTGCATCATCACCAAACTGCTCCAAAGCTTGTTTGGCTTTAGTCATCATTTCAACACCGCCACTGGCATGAACGTTCACCATCCATACACCCATTTTAGCAGCGGCTGTTACCGCTTTCGCTACTGTGTTTGGAATATCATGGAATTTTAAATCAAGAAAAACATCAAAACCTAGCTCAATGAGCTCTTTAACAAATGCAGGACCAAAATAAGTAAACATTTCTTTGCCTACTTTCAAACGGCACGTATCAGGAGAAAGCTGTTTAACAAAATTTAACGCTGTTTGTTGATCATCATAATCAAGGGCAATAAGAACTTTTTTTGATTGGTCGAGTAACATAACTTTCCTAAAAAATAGAAGTAATACTAAAATTAAAAACCGTCTAAGCCGCGGCTTGGTACTATGGTTTCCCAATGCTTGCAAGATGGGCAAACCCAATAAATAGTATGGCTTGTAAATCCACAATGCTGACATTGAAAAGCAGGCTTTGTGGCAATGTAAGATGTAACTAGATTATCAATCTGATCGAGAACATCTTTAATGTTGTGATTTTGCTTTGCTAATAATTGCAGTAAAAAACTAAAACCGCGAATAGTAGGCTGGCGCTTGAGACTATCAGTAAGAAACTTGATTGCTTGTTCTGTATGCCCCTGCTCTATAAGCGCTTGGCAATGCTTTATTTTTATTAACACACCGCCTTTATCTATTAATTGTAAAAGCAACTCATGGAATTGGTGTGTTAAGTTTAATTGATGATAGCTGTGGGCCAAGTCTTCAATAAACAATGGCGCAAAAAAAGTAAAGTTACAGATTAATTCACGCCAATAATATATAGCCTTAACATAATCTTCTTTTGCGAATGCTGACTGACCAAGCTCAAATAATGGTCTAATTGTTTTATGGTTTAAGCTGATTGCTTTTCGCATGATTTGGGGATCGTTTTCAAGCAAAGCGGCTTCGCAATAAAAGTTTGCTATAGCTTTAAAATGTTGAGGCTTTGAAAATAAGTCGCCGTGTGCTTCAAACATGTTAATACCCTTCTCCCACTCCCTTGTTTGAGCGTATAAGGTAAGAAGCGGATCAATGGCTTGTTCATGATTTGCTTTTACTAACCAGACTAAATGTTCTTCAGCGCCATCAAGCATACCTGCCATAATATAATCTTCGGCAAGTTCTAAACGGCTTGCAGCAGCTTGCTGCTCATTCAAACTTGGGTGTTTTAAAAGTAGTTCATGAATTTTTATAGCGCGGTCGAGTTCGCCTCGACGACGAAACATGGTGGCGAGCGTTGAGTAATGCTCAACAGAATCAGCGGCAACTTCAAGTAGATTAATAAGGTGTTCTAAACCTTGATCTTCCTCTCTATCAAGTAAGAACTTCAACCCTTTACTGTATTCAGAGGTAATTTGGCGGTTTAATTGATGAGCTTGGTTTTTCGCACTGTTTTTACCCATAATCCAGCCGTAACCAGCCGCAACAGGCAACAGCAAAAACAAAAGCTCAATCATAATTAAGTGTCTTTATTAGCAACAAACTTAGTGTTGTTTTTTTCAGGTGCTAACTTTTTCTTCAAGCGATAATTTTGCCATTTTAATTGTGAAAATAGTTTAAAACTAATAAAACAACCAACGACAACACCTAAAGCAAAGCAGATACTTATAATCATAGCTAGAGGCAGTGTATTACTGGCAATAATATAATTAATTTGTACTAACTGCGGATTCTGAGAACCAAGCACAAATGCAAATATCAAGCATATTGCTACGAGGATAATTTTTAATACTCGAAACAAGTAACTACTCCTGCTGGTGACTAAGCAATACTCGCATTTACACGATCTCTTAGCTCTTTACCAGGCTTAAAATGAGGTACATGTTTACCATCTAACTCAACCGTATCGCCTGTTTTAGGGTTACGACCAGTACGTGGTGAACGAAAGTGAAGTGAGAAACTACCAAAACCACGGATCTCAATTCGATCTGAGTTTGCTAATGAGCCGGCCATTTGTTCAAGAATTTCTTTAACGGCGTTTTCAACATCTTTCACAGGTACCTGAGCATGTTGTTCGGCTAGTTGTTCTATCAATTCTGACTTAGTCATAACGTTTCCTTAAAAAGAGATAAAGGAAGGGCAGCACTGCCCTTCCAATGAAGACTAATTATTAGTCTTTTTGTGCATTTGCAAATGCAGCAGCCATTGCGTTTTCGAACACTGGCTCTTCTTTCTTAAGCTTCTCTAATGCTTCTTTCTCTTCTGCTTCGAAAAGAGCTTTAACAGATAAGCTTAAAGTGCGGTTCTTACGATCAACACCAACATATTTCACTTCGATTTCGTCGCCTACAGAAACAACAGAAGTTGCATCTTCAACGCGCTCTTGAGCGATATCAGCTACACGGATGTAACCTTCAACGCCTTCGATAAGTTCAACAGTTGCGCCTTTCGCATCAACTTCAGTCACTTTACCTTTAACAATAGCACCTTTTTTGTTTGCATCAAGGTAGTTATTGAATGGGTCAGCTTCGATTTGCTTAACACCTAGAGAGATACGTTCGCGCTCTGGGTCAACTTGCAATACGATAGCAGTGATTTCGTCGCCTTTCTTGAATTCACGTACAGCGTCTTCGCCAGGTGTATTCCAAGAAATGTCTGAAAGGTGTACAAGACCATCAATACCACCGTCAAGACCGATAAAGATACCGAAGTCAGTGATTGATTTGATCTTACCAGTAACTTGGTCGCCTTTGTTTTGTAGACGAGCAAATTCCTGCCAAGGATTAGCAATACATTGCTTAAGACCAAGAGAAATACGACGACGTTCTTCGTCGATTTCAAGAACCATAACTTCAACAGTGTCACCTAGTGAAACAACTTTTGAAGGATGGATGTTCTTGTTAGTCCAATCCATTTCAGAAACGTGTACTAGACCTTCAACGCCTTCTTCGATTTCTACGAAGCAACCGTAATCAGTAAGGTTAGTTACACGACCAGAAAGTTTAGAACCTTCTGGGTAACGACCAGCGATAGCTGCCCATGGATCTTCGCCAAGCTGTTTAAGGCCTAGAGATACACGAGTTTTATCTTTGTCGAATTTAAGAACTTTAACTGCGATTTCGTCGCCAACATTAACGATTTCTGAAGGGTGCTTAACACGCTTCCACGCCATATCAGTGATGTGTAGTAGACCATCAACACCGCCAAGGTCAACGAATGCACCGTAGTCAGTAAGGTTTTTAACGATACCTTTAACTTCTTGGCCTTCAACAAGGTTAGCAAGAAGCTCTTCACGTTCTTGTGAGTTCTCTGATTCGATAACTGCACGACGTGAAACAACAACGTTGTTACGTTTTTGGTCAAGCTTGATTACTTTAAATTCAAGCTCTTTGCCTTCAAGGTGAGTTGTGTCACGTACTGGACGAACATCAACAAGTGAACCAGGTAGGAAAGCACGGATTGAATCAACTTCAACTGTGAAACCGCCTTTAACTTTACCGTTGATAACACCAGTAACAGTCTCTTGCTCTTCACATGCTTTCTCAAGACGGATCCACGCTTCGTGACGCTTCGCTTTCTCACGAGAAAGGATAGTTTCACCGAAACCGTCTTCGATTGCATCTAGTGCAACATCTACTTCGTCGCCAACAGCAACTTCTAGTTCACCAGCAGCATTTTTGAATTGCTCTGCAGGGATAGCACTTTCTGATTTAAGACCAGCATCTACAAGTACAATGTTGTTCTCGATTGAGATTACTGTACCTTTAACGATAGAGCCTTGCTCTGCTTCAAAACCCTTTAGGCTTTCTTCAAATAACTGCGCAAAATTTTCTGACATACGAATATACGTCTCATATATTTAATACCAATAAGCAACCATGCTGCATGGGGTTGTTAAAATAGCACTGGCATCCTGCTGGTGCATGTAAAATGTGTTTAACTTCTTTTCGGAAGTTTACCCTCAGAAATAGCAGAATCTAACAAAGTCATAACTTTATCAAATACTTGCTGAGCATTGAGCTCACTAGTATCAAGCTCAATAGCATCATCTGCGGGCACAAGCGGCGCAACTTCACGATTCATATCGCGATCATCACGTGCTTGAATGTCCTCTAATAGACCACTTAGTGTAACATCAAGACCACGTTCATTCAACTCAACATAACGTCTGCGAGCTCGTTCTTGTGCACTAGCGGTTAAATATATTTTTAACGGCGCGTCTGGAAACACCACAGTGCCCATATCACGGCCATCCGCAATCAAGCCATTTTCTGTGCGAAACGCACGTTGGCGACGAAGTAGCGCTTCTCTCACGCGAGGTAAAGCAGCCACTTTTGATGCCGCGGCACCGACTTCTTCATTACGAATTGTGGTTGATACATCTTCGCCTTCAAGAATAACCTTTCCAGCATTTGTTTGACTATCAACTAAAAACTGCACATCCAGATTGGCAGCTAAAGGCACCAATGCCTCTTCATTGTCCAATGCAATTTGATGATGAAGTGCGGCCAGTGATAACACACGATAAATCGCGCCACTGTCTAAGACATCCCATCCTAATTTATCGGCTAACAAGCGACAAACAGTTCCTTTACCTGAACCACTTGGGCCATCAACGGTGATTACGGGCATTAATAACGCCTGCATTTAAACCTCCTGCAATGCACACCAAAATAAAACCGCCGTATTATACGCCAGATATTAAAATAGATCCGCTTTTTGTATGTAAGTTTTTATGTTTATTGATTTGAATCTATTCACTAACGCTTTCTAATACCTTGAAAAAGGTAGGAAACGTTTTATATGTGCACTTAGGATCATTAATGGTTATAGCTTTGCCGCCTACCGCAACCATTGCAAAACACATCGCAATTCGATGGTCGTCATAGGTGTCTACTGCTACATCATTAAAATGTTCAGGCGGAGTAATTTCAATAAAATCGTCGCCTTCAACTACATCAGCACCTACTTTACGAAGCTCTGTGGCCATGGCATGTAATCTATCTGTTTCTTTAACGCGCCAATTGTAAATATTGCGAATGGCCGTTGGTCCCTTTGCGAATAAAGCTACCGTCGCAAGGGTCATTGCAGCATCTGGAATTGCGTTAGCATCGATATCAACCCCATTTAGCTGTCCTTTACGAACAACTAAGCGCTCGTCATACCAATCAATTTTAGCACCTACCTGCTCCATCACTTTGGCAAAACCAATATCTCCTTGAACAGACTTAGCACCGACACCTTTTATTTCAATTTCACCGCCCGCTATTGCAGCGGCTGCAACAAAATAAGAAGCAGATGACGCATCTCCCTCTACCATAATACGTTCTAAAGCTTGATACTGCTGTGAACCTTTTACTTTGAATGTCTGATAATCATCATGGCTAACCTGTACACCAAAACGTGCCATAACATCTAATGTAATATCGATATAAGGCTTTGATACAAGAGTCCCTTTTATAGAGATTGTGGTATCCCCGTTAAACAAGGGTGCTGCCATTAAAAGTGCAGTTAAAAATTGGCTCGAGATACTGCCATCAATTTCAACTTGGCCGCCAGCTATTTCACCACCACAAATTTTCAGTGGTGGATAATCTTTGCTTTTTAAATAATTAACATTGCCGCCTAGCGATTGTAATGCATCAACTAAATGACCAATTGGGCGCTCTTCCATACGCGGCTCGCCAATTAACTCATACTCGCCCTTTACCGCTGCAAGTACTGCAGTTAAAGGTCTATATGCTGTTCCTGCGTTGCCTAAAAACAAAGGCTTTGACGGCGTTAAAAACGCCCCTCCAACACCATGTACCGTTGCCACTGTTTTATCTTCATTGAGTTCTACATCAACGCCTAATAGCTTTAGAGCGCCAAGCATGTGGCGAATGTCATCACTATCAAGTAAGTTTTCAACAACGGTAGTCCCTTTGGCAAGGGCAGCTAATAAAAGTATTCTATTAGATAAGCTTTTTGACCCTGGTAATGTAACACTGCCATTAACACATGAAATAGGCTCTAGACGAAGTTGTTCCATTAACTGTTCTCCTTCGCAAATTTAGCCATAAAGTCCACTAAGGCTTGAACCCCAGCAAGCGGCATTGCATTATAAATACTTGCACGCATCCCACCTACAATTCGGTGACCTTCAAGCGCAACTAAGCCAGCTGCTTTAGCCTGACTTAAAAACTGCTCATTTAAGCTTTCGTCATTTAGCCAAAACGGTACGTTCATACGAGAACGACAATGTTTAGCGACTTTATTAGTGTAAAAGGGTGACTCATCAATAAATCCATATAGCAGCTCTGCTTTTGCAATATTTTGCTGCTCCATCGCTTTCACCCCACCGTTTTGCTCAAGCCATTCAAATACTTCAGCGGCTAAGTACCATGCAAATGTTGGTGGCGTGTTGTACATGCTGCCTTGTTTAACTTCAAGGGCATAATCAAATACACCTGGCTTAGGGAGTCCTTGGCGTTCAAGTAGAGTTTTGCGAACTATAACAATGGCAAGCCCTGAAGGACCTATATTCTTTTGTGCACCGGCATAAATTAAATCAAACTGGTTAACATCAAATTCGCGAGACAATATAGTTGATGACATATCAGCAACAATAGGCGCGGTTGGATGACTTGGCACATCAAAGACTTCAATACCGTCAATCGTTTCATTAGGACAATAATGTATATAAGAAGGATCCGTTGGAAAGACCCACTCACTGACCGGTTTTATTGAAAACTGCTCGCTTGTATCATTACGTACATCAAGTTCACTAACTTGGGTAAATTTTACAGCTTCCGCTACAGCCCCTTTGGACCACACACCGTTTTCACAATAAATAGCGGCTTTGTCATCTAAGTGTAAGTTTAAAGGGACAGCGGCAAATTGACCTCGACCACCACCGTGCATAAATAGCACTTCAAACTCGTCGCTTATATTCATTAATCGGCGAAGGCTTGCTTCACATTTTTCAGTTAGTGCTAAAAATTCTTTACTTCGGTGACTTATTTCCATCACCGACACACCTAGATTTTGCCAATCAACAAATTCTTTTTGTGCTTTTTCCATCACAGCTGGCGGTAGCATTGCTGGACCCGCACAAAAATTATATATACTCATTACCTTTCCTCATTCCAGTAATTACTTTTTTATTTTCAATACAGCCATAAAAAAAGCGGCCAAAGCCGCTTTTTAAAAGTTAAAATTATTCTTCTGGTGGGTTATCACCAGCGTCATCATTAACTGTTTCGACAACTTCTTCGCTCTCGCCCTCGATAGCTATAAGCTCATCGATTTCGATCTCCTCGATACGTTGTAAACCAACTACTTGCTCTTCGTCAATAGTTCTTATCAAAATAACACCTTGGGTATTACGCCCAACGGTAGAAACTTCGTTTACACGTGTTCGAACAAGCGTACCACGATTAGAGATAATCATGATTTCGTCATTGTCATCAACTTGCACAGCACCGACAACTGCACCATTACGTTCGCTCACCTTAATCGATACAACACCTTGTGTTGCACGGCTCTTAGATGGGTAATCTTCAAGCTGGGTACGCTTGCCGTAACCGTTTTCAGTCACAGTTAAGATAGCACCATCCGTTTTTGGTACGATTAATGATACAACACGTTGTTCGTCAGCCATCTTAATACCACGAACACCTGTTGCGGTACGACCCATTGGACGCACACCTTTAAAGCGGATTTCTGGGTTACCATTTTCGTCAAGTACAGGGTTACCGTTTTCATCAACAACAGCTGATTCTTCAGCTTCTTTAAAGCGAACAACTTTACCAGCATCAGTGAAGAGCATGATCTCATTGCTACCATCTGTGATATCTACCCCAATGAGGCTATCGCCTTCATTTAGGTTTACAGCGATGATACCGCTTGCACGCTGACGACTGTATGCCGTAAGCGGAGTCTTCTTAACTGTACCAAATGCTGTCGCCATGAAGATGTATTTATCTTCTTCATACTCTCGTACCGGCAAGATAGCGGTAATACGCTCATCAGCTTCAAGTGGCAGTAAGTTAACAATTGGCTTACCACGTGCCGCACGACTCGCTAGCGGTAATTGATACACTTTAAGCCAGTATAAACGCCCTGCCGTTGAGAAGCACAAAATAGTATCGTGAGTATTCGCAACCAATAAACGTTCAATGAAATCTTCATCTTTCATCTTCGTCGCAGATTTACCCTTACCACCACGTCGCTGTGCTTCGTAATCTGATAATGGTTGATACTTCACATACCCTTCGTGCGACAAGGTTACTACAACATCTTCTTCGTTGATCAAGTCTTCAAGGCTAATATCGTGTGCTGCAGCGTTAATTTCTGTACGACGCTCATCACCGTATTGGTCTTTAATTTCAACCAACTCATCACGAATAACTTCCATTAAACGCTCAGGCGATGCCAAGATATGTAATAACTCAGCAATTAAATCTAATAACGTTTGGTATTCGTTTAAGATTTTTTCATGTTCAAGACCCGTTAGCTTGTGTAAGCGTAGATCTAGAATTGCTTGAGCTTGCTGCTCAGAAATATAATATTGGCCATCACGAATACCTAAATCGTCTGCTAACCAATCAGGGCGTGCAACATTCGCTTCACCTGCTTTTTCAAGCATCGACTTAACGTTACCCAATTCCCAAGGACGGGCTGTTAACGCCGCTTTCGCTTCAGCTGGTGTTGGTGATTTACGAATAAGCTCAATGATTGGGTCAATATTGGCAAGCGCGATAGCTAAACCTTCAAGCGTATGTGCGCGATCACGTGCTTTACGTAAATCAAACACGGTACGGCGAGTTACGACTTCACGACGGTGAATGATAAACGCTTCAAGCATTTCTTTTAGGTTGAAGCATTTAGGTTGGTTGTTAATCAAAGCAACCATATTCATACCAAACACAGTTTGTAATTGTGTTTGGGCATAAAGGTTATTCAGAATAACTTCGCCAACATCACCACGTTTGATCTCAATAACGATACGCATACCGTCTTTATCAGATTCATCACGTAATGCACTGATACCTTCGATTTTCTTATCTTTTACAAGTTCAGCGATTTTTTCAATCAAACGCGCTTTGTTTACTTGATAAGGAATCTCATGAACGATGATGGTCTCACGACCTGATTTTTCGTCCACTTCAATTTCAGCGCGGGCACGGATATACACTTTACCACGGCCAGTTAAATAAGCTTGTTCAATGCCTTTTTTACCGTTAATGATTGCCGCAGTTGGGAAATCAGGGCCAGGAATGTATTCAATGAGCTCATGAATAGTTAAATCTGGGTTTTGGATTAAAGCTAAACAGCCATTAACTACCTCAGATAAATTATGTGGCGGTATGTTTGTTGCCATACCAACCGCAATACCTGACGAGCCATTCACCAAAAGGTTAGGAACTTTTGTCGGTAACACGTCTGGGATTTGCTCAGTACCATCATAGTTAGGTACAAAATCAACCGTCTCTTTTTCAAGATCGGCTAATAATTCATGCGACATTTTTGCCATACGTACTTCGGTATAACGCATTGCAGCCGCAGAGTCACCATCAACAGAACCAAAGTTACCTTGGCCGTCTACTAACATGTAACGTAAAGAGAATGGCTGGGCCATACGGACTATGGTGTCATAAACCGCACTGTCGCCATGGGGATGGTATTTACCAATTACGTCACCGACAACACGTGCCGATTTTTTATATGGTTTATTCCAATCATTACTAAGCTCGTTCATTGCAAACAAAACGCGGCGGTGAACTGGTTTTAAACCATCACGCACGTCTGGCAATGCACGTCCAACAATTACGCTCATCGCGTAATCTAGGTAGGACGTTTTTAACTCGTCTTCAATATTGACTGGCAGAATTTCATTGGCGAGATCAGTCATTTGATATCACATTCCTTCAGTATTAACTCTTAACGTACCATTTTAATGGTCTTCAGAGTATTTGTTGTTATTAAACGTATTCTAATAGACCATGCTATCACAATTAATTTAGATTTACAGGCGCTAAATCTTTGCGATTTATTAATTTAGCCCTATATAATGGCCTCAGATTGACGAGGAAGTATTTTATGACCGAACATCAAAATGTAGATAGTGCAGAAATTGCAAAGTTTGAAGCCATTGCCGAAAGGTGGTGGGATTTAGAGGGTGAATTTAAGCCTCTTCACGAGATAAATCCATTAAGATTAGATTTTATCACCAACAAAACACAAGGCTTATTTGATAAGGAAGTGCTTGATGTGGGCTGTGGCGGCGGTATTTTAACCGAAAGTATGGCTCGAATGGGTGCCAAAGCAACAGGCATTGATATGGGCCAAGAGCCTCTTACAGTGGCAAAACTTCATAGTTTAGAAACGGGTGTGGATGTAGATTACATAAAAGTACCTGCAGAAGAGTATGCCCAAGCTAACCCTGCTCGCTTTGACGTAATTACCTGTATGGAAATGTTAGAACACGTACCCGACCCTGCTTCTATTATTCATGCGGTAGCTGCGCTTGCAAAACCTGGCGCAGACGTGTTTTTCTCGACCTTAAATAAAACCCCAAAAGCGTATTTATTTGCCATTATAGGCGCTGAAAAACTTCTAAAAATGGTACCTGAAGGCACGCATGATCATAAAAAGTTTATTAAACCGGCGCAACTGATTGCTTGGGCTGAAC
Source organism: Pseudoalteromonas sp. KS88 (assembly GCF_004766475.1). Classification (NCBI taxonomy): domain Bacteria; kingdom Pseudomonadati; phylum Pseudomonadota; class Gammaproteobacteria; order Alteromonadales; family Pseudoalteromonadaceae; genus Pseudoalteromonas; species Pseudoalteromonas sp. KS88. The sequence continues at coordinate 260,095 of NZ_PYHV01000019.1, read as the reverse complement.
AAGCAGGTTTAAAAGTAAGAGCCAGTACTGGTCTTAACTATAATCCGTTATCTAAACAATACACACTCAATACAGACGTTAGTGTTAATTATATTCTCCATTTTGAGAAGCTCGCATAATGAGCAGTTCAAACAGTTTGATTCACGATATGGATTATGACGCCTTTATTTTTGACTTAGATGGTACGTTACTCGATACCGCCGACGATTTAGGCGCAGCACTAAACACCGTGTTAGTGTCGCATAACTTACCAACAGTAAGTGCTGATATATACCGCCCTGCCGCTTCTAACGGCGCAGTTGCGTTATTGCAAGCTGGCTTTGGTGATCTTTGGCTTAATCAAGAAGACCAAAACGCGCTTCGCCAACAACTACTCACCGCTTACAGTGATAACATCGCTGTTCATAGCCGCTGTTTTGATGGTGTTGCGCAACTATTATTGGCACTTGAAAAGAAAAACATAAAATGGGGGATAATGACTAACAAGCCCAGCTTCTTAACGATCCCACTGATCTCGCAGATCAAAACGCTACACAATGCACAAGCTGTTGTCAGTGGTGACACCCTTGAGGTAGCAAAACCCTCACCTTTACCTTTATTACACACAGCCGAATTATTAGCAGTAGATCCAAGGCGTTGTTTATATATAGGTGATGCCGAGCGTGATATTCAAGCTGCAAAGGCCGCAGGTATGCGCAGCGCGACAGCACTGTGGGGCTATGTACCTAGTGAGTCAGACGCATTAGATTGGAATGCTGATTTTAATTGGCAAAGTCCAATTGATGGATTTAACCACATATAGTGTATTATTTATATTAAAACACTATATATTGTGATTAGGCTAATTTTAACTCAAACTATGATGATAAAAAAAGCAGCCTAAATTTATTTTTAAAATGACTAAATTTAGTCGATCTTGAGTTGCTTTTTATAAATTTCATTTTAATCAAAAGGTCAAAGGTTAATGGCTACTAACACAATCGCGTTATCCCAAACTTATCCACAAAGGGGCCCGTTTATGCCCCTTGCAAATGATCGCAGACCACACTATCTTGTGATCTAGAATTTGAAGAGCACCAGATATTGTGGCTAAATGTTATTCAATTAAATTCGATTTTAACCCTAATAAATAGAATAATAATTTTCTAAGACTATATTTCCCAAGGAATACAGGCAAAACTATGAACCAACAGCTATCTGTAAGCAAACGTGACGGCCGTAAAGAGTCACTTGATTTAGATAAGATCCATCGCGTCATTGCTTGGGCCGCCGAAGGTCTGAATAATGTGTCTGTCTCGCAAGTTGAATTGAAATCTCACATTCAATTTTATGATGGTATTCGTACTGAAGACATTCACGAAACAATCATCAAAGCAGCTGCAGACCAAATTTCAAAAGACAGTCCTGATTATCAATACTTAGCGGCTCGTTTAGCTGTATTCCACCTACGTAAAAAAGCGTATGGTCAATTTGAGCCCCCTCGCCTTTATGACCAAATAACAAAACTAGTAGAAGATAAACGTTACGATGCACATCTGCTAGTCGACTACACGGAACAAGAAATTGATGAGCTTGATAACTACCTTGATCATAGCCGAGACCTAAACTTCAGTTATGCTGCTGTAAAACAGCTTGAAGGTAAGTATTTAGTTCAAAACCGTGTAACTGGTGAAATCTACGAAAGTGCACAGTTTTTATATATCCTTGTGGCTGCAAGCTTGTTCTCAGATTACCCTAAAGAAACGCGTTTAGATTACGTTAAACGCTTTTATGACGCCGTATCGCAATTTAAAATTTCTTTGCCTACACCTATTATGGCAGGTGTGCGTACACCAACACGTCAGTTTAGCTCGTGCGTGTTAATTGAGTGTGGCGATAGCCTTGATTCAATCAATGCAACATCTTCTGCCATTGTTAAGTACGTTTCTCAACGTGCTGGTATTGGTATTAATGCCGGTCGTATCCGCGCATTGGGAAGCCCTATTCGCAATGGCGAAGCGTATCACACAGGATGTATCCCATTTTATAAACACTTCCAAACAGCTGTTAAAAGTTGTTCACAAGGCGGTGTTCGTGGTGGCGCAGCAACGTTATTCTACCCACTATGGCATTTAGAAGTTGAAAACTTACTCGTGCTTAAAAATAACCGTGGTGTTGATGACAACCGTGTTCGTCACTTAGATTATGGTGTGCAATTTAATAAGTTAATGTATTCGCGTTTAATAAAAGACGACTACATTACATTATTTAGCCCATCAGATGTACCAGGTCTATACGATGCTTTCTTTGAAGATCAAGATGAATTTGATAAATTATATGTTCAGTATGAGCAAGACGAATCAATTCGTAAAAAGCGTATTAAAGCAATTGAGCTGTTTTCTATGTTTGCACAAGAGCGTGCAAGCACAGGCCGCATTTATTTACAAAATGTAGATCACTGTAATACTCACAGCCCGTTTATTTCAAAAGTTGCACCAATCCGTCAATCTAACTTATGTTTAGAAATTGCATTGCCAACTAAGCCATTGAATAACGTAAATGATGAAGAAGGCGAAATCGCTTTATGTACATTATCAGCGTTTAACTTAGGGGCAATTAAGTCACTTGATGAGTTAGAAGAGCTTGCTGAGCTAGCCGTACGTGCACTTGATAACTTACTTGATTTCCAAGACTACCCAGTTCCAGCAGCTAAAAATGCAACCATGGGACGTCGAACGCTTGGTATAGGTGTTATCAACTACGCATACTACCTAGCTAAAAATGGTAAGCGTTATTCTGATGGCAGCGCAAATGCACTGACCCACAAGACATTTGAAGCAATTCAGTATTACCTTATGAAGGCATCAAATGAATTAGCAAAAGAACGCGGTGCTTGCCCTAAGTTCAATGAAACAACATATTCTCAAGGCATAATGCCAACAGATACATACAAAACTGACCTTGATAAGATTTGTGATGAACCACTTCACTTGGATTGGGATACATTGCGTGCAAGCATTAAAGAGCACGGTATGCGTAACTCAACATTATCAGCATTGATGCCATCAGAGACATCATCGCAGATTTCAAATGCAACAAACGGTATTGAACCACCTCGTGGCCACATCAGCGTTAAAGCCAGTAAAGATGGTATCTTGAAACAGGTTGTTCCTGAGTATGACCGTCTTAAAGACAGCTATGAGTTGTTATGGGATATCCCATCGAACCAAGGTTATTTGCAATTAGTGGGTATTATGCAAAAGTTTGTTGATCAAACGATCTCTGCTAACACTAATTATGATCCAAACAAGTTCGAAGGCGGTAAAGTACCTATGAAGGTGTTACTGCAAGACTTACTTGCAGCTTATAAGCTGGGTGTTAAAACCTTGTATTACCATAATACTCGCGATGGCGCGTCAGATTCACAAGATGATACAGCTGTTCAGCCGGAAGATGATGATTGCGCAGGCGGCGCATGTAAAATTTAAGCACTGTTTTTAAAATATATTCATAGCGGGCTTTGTGCCCGCTTTGCCCTGTTAGTTTTTTGAGTGATCCTATGTCTTATACTACTTTTAGCCGAAACCATAATAACCAATTACAAGAACCGATGTTTTTCGGCCAAACAGTGAACGTTTCTCGTTATGACCAACAAAAATACCCGATTTTTGAAAAATTAATCGAAAAACAATTGTCTTTCTTTTGGCGCCCGGAAGAAGTCGATGTTAGTAAAGACCGCCTAGATTTCCAAGCACTGCCAGAGCATGAAAAACATATATTTTTGAGCAATCTTAAGTACCAAACACTGCTTGATAGTGTTCAGGGTCGCTCACCAAATGTTGCTTTGCTTCCAATTGTCTCAATCCCAGAGCTTGAAACGTGGATTGAAACGTGGGCATTCAGTGAAACTATTCACAGTCGCTCATACACACACATTATCCGTAATGTTACTCAGTCACCAGAACTGATTTTTGATGATATTGTAAGTAACGACAAAATCAGTGAACGAGCTGATGCCGTGACTAAATATTACGATGAGCTGATCAATAAAGTAGCCATCTACAATTTATATGGTGAAGGTAAACATGAGCTTAACGGTGAGACCGTTAATATTAGCTTGTTTGAATTAAAAAAATTACTTTATCTGGCCATGATGTCTGTAAATATCCTAGAAGCAATTCGCTTTTATGTTAGTTTCGCATGTTCTTTTGCATTTGCAGAGCGTGAGCTTATGGAAGGCAACGCAAAAATCATTAAACTCATTGCCCGTGATGAAGCACTTCACTTATCAGGTACTCAGCATATTTTAAATATTATGCAAGATGGCAAAGATGACCCAGAGATGGCTATTGTTGCAGCGCAGTGTAAAGACGAAGCGATTAAAATGTTCGTTGATGCTGCAGAGCAAGAAAAAGAATGGGCAGAATATTTATTCAAAGATGGTTCAATGATTGGCCTAAATAAAGATATTCTTTGTCAATATGTTGAATACATTACAAATGCACGTATGAGTGCAGTAGGACTTCCTACCCAGTTTGAAAATAATAGTAACCCAATTCCATGGATAAGCTCTTGGTTGGTATCAGATAACGTACAAGTAGCCCCGCAAGAAGCTGAGATTAGCTCATACCTTGTGGGCCAAATTGACTCGCAAGTTGATGCCTCTGACTTTGGTGATTTTGATCTGTAATGTCTGATAGTAAAACTGTAAGGATCACCCTTACAGATAGTGGCCAGGATCTAAACTTTGATTCTGGCTGCCCTTCTCTTTTGGCTTGTCTTGAACACAACAAACTAACGGTTTCATATCAATGTCGTGAAGGATATTGTGGTGCGTGTAGAGTCAAGTTAACCAAAGGCAGCATCATATATAATCAAGAGCCTCTGGCGTTCGTTCGAGAAGGCGAAGTACTGCTGTGTTGTTGTAAACCTGATGGTGACGTGTCTATAACTTTAGATTAGTCACTAGATGGCAAAAACCTGCACGTTACACACCACATACTTTATTTTTACCACTGGTCTTTGCTAAATAGAGGTTTTCATCAGCCTGTTTTATTGCTGAATCAATGCTGTCACTGTGACTTATTTCACTCACACCAACGCTAACAAATAAAGTAAAGCTCTGCTCATTTATATGAACGGGATGTCTTAATAAGTCTTGCTGAATTTGCTTTGCTAACACAATTGCATCATCAGCTTTTGTTTGCGGTAATACACATAAAAACTCTTCACCCCCCCAGCGGCAAAAAATGTCGTTTTCTGTAGAAAAACGCCTGAAGGTATCTGCTAAATGAATGAGCGCACAATCGCCTACTTGATGGCCAAATTGATCATTAATTTTTTTAAAGTCATCTACATCAATAATCATAATAGACAGTGATGTATTTGATTTATCACTCAACGATTTTTCATCGTATAAACGTTCAACGGTATATCGTCTATTCGGTAAATTAGTTAACGGATCGGTTGTGGCTAATATTTCATTGTTCTTGGCTAATTGAATTAATTTTTGGCTATAGCTTTCACGAAAATATTCATAGAAGCCACTTAACAATGCAACAATAATAAACGATAAAACAATGCGTAATAGCAAATGCTCTGAGTCATAGACATGGCCATCGAAGTACTCCGCGAAAACAAACGTAATAATAACAGCAAAAATAAAAAGCGAAATATCGACAATGCCTTTGCGTAAACCACGAATGAAGAATGTAACAGGTGAGACAATATAGATCCAAATAGGCCCCGTGCCGTGACTGCCTCCTGTAAAAACCAAAAACAACATTAATGCATAAAGTGTATATAAAACAACCCAACCCCCAACATAATCTTGGCGCTTAATAAAACAAGGTGAGATAAACAACATTGAAGATGTTAATAAGGCAATGAATAACAGCGTGTCATTATCGGCAAAAGCGAAGCAAGCCATAATAAGTGTGGTAATTGAGCCAATAAATGCGAACGAGCGAACTATCAGCTTTCGTTCATTTTTGTCTGAATAATTTATCATTTATTAATTTTGCTATCCTCAGAATCACGCCTTCAAGTTTTAATATTATTTCTTGTGTAAACTATAGACAATTAATTACCATCAATGACGATTTAATGCCAGTTAAATTGCTTGGTGTAGTAGTAATTAGCTTGATCACTAATGCTGACACTATGGTGGTCAATAGTGATATCCCACTCTAGGTTACGTGTTAAATGCTGTTTGATTTGATCAATAAACTGACTATCAATTTCAATCAAGTGATTATTTGGCAAGCGTGATAACTGTGGCCTTGCCTGATCTAACCATTGACTGTGTGCCTTCGTTAAAATAATAAATTCATCAACAAGTTTTGCGACCTTAAGTAGGCGTTTTAAATCAGGCTCATCCACACTTAACCATTTAGTGTAGTGTTCATCAAAGGCTTTGATAGACACATCAGGCAAATTTTTGTCCGTGTTTAGTTGCGCTGAACTGTCGTATGACAAAAAACTGTAACCCAATAGCTTTAGAATAAAATGATCAAGCGTTTCGTTTTTTGTCAGTGATGTGGTAAACACTTCTTTGTGGTTACGTTGCTGGCGTAGATCAGCAATGGTAAAACGAGCTTTAAAAATTCGGCTTTTGTCAGTCATTTTCATGACTCCGGCGATAAACGAATAATAAGTATAGTTGAGAATATATAAACTGGCACATTAAAGTTATGGTATAACATTATTGAAAACTGCATGCGATGATGTTACATTATATCACAACATATAAATCAACTGATGTAGTCATTATGAACCGTTATTCACTGCTTTCTGGCGCAATTATTACTGCGCTGAGCTCTTATTCTTCACATGCTGCTATTATAAATGGTCACGTTGTTGACACTAATAATCAACCAATTGCCAACGCTGATGTTCATATTCATGGCAAAGCACAATCAATAAAAACTGATTCAAATGGTAAGTTTAGTATCGATATTGATGCAAAAAGCCAGTTACACATAAGTAAAAATAATTTTATTGATGCACGCCTTGCTGTCGATGAAGATAGTCAAAAAATCAATGTTACGTTAACCCCTACCTCAGTAGAAACGGTTGTTGTGTATGCTTCTGCTCTTCACAAAAATAGCCTTGAAATGATTTCACCTGTGAATGTTTTAGCCGGTGATGAACTAAAAAACAAAGCAAAGCCGACTTTAGGCGAAACACTCAAAGGCTTACCTGGTGTTAATGCAAGCTACTTTGGACCTGTTTCATCAAGCCCAATTATTCGTGGTTTAGATGGACCGCGCGTTAAAATTACACAAAATGGTTTAGACAGCAGCGATGCTTCTCGTATCGGCCCAGATCACGCTACATCAAACGATAGCCTGTCGGCAGAACAAATCGAAGTACTTAGAGGACCGGCTACCCTTTTATATGGCTCAGGCGCAATAGGTGGTGTCGTGAATGTGGTCGATAATAGGATCCCTACAGATAACATCGATCAATTTACAGGTGCTGTGCAATACAACCATGACTCTGTTTCGAATGCTAATACATATGCAGCAAAGTTAGAAACTGGTCATGAAAACTTTAACTTTCACTTTGATGGCACAAAAAGAATGGGGGATGATTACCAAACACCTCGATTTGAGCTACCAGAAGAAGGCCATGAAGAGCATCATGAGCATGAAGAACATGAAGAACATGAAGAACATGCTCATGAAACAGCAACATCTGTTGAAAATACTTTTATTGATAGTCAAACCGTTAACTTTGGTACTAGCTATGTAGGTGAGCATTTCACTGTGGGTATGTCATATGGTCGAATTGAAACAGATTATGGTATACCAGCACATGAGCATCATGGCCATGAGCATGAACATGAACATGAAAATGAGGAAAGTGAAGAAGAATCAGTTTACGCGCGCGTTGAACAAGATCGCTGGCAAGGCCTAATGAGTTATGCACTTCATAATAACTGGATTGAAACCATAAACCTTCGTTTAGGCTACACAGATTATAGCCATGCCGAAATCGAAGATGGTACGATTGGTACCATCTTTAGTAATGAAACCACTGAAGCACGCTTTAATATTGAACATAAGCTTGGCAACTGGCACGGTATAGCTGGCTACCACTTTAGTGAGTCTGACTATGATGCCAATGGTGAAGAAGCTTTCACCCCTGCAAGTAAAACAACTACCAATGCCCTATTTATTCTTGAAGAACAAATGATTGGTGATGTCACTGTAGAATTAGGCGCTCGTGTAGAAGATTATAATATTGATAGTAATATTACATCTCATGACCACGACCACGATGAAGGTGAAGGTGAAGAACACCATGATGAAATGGAAGAAGATCATGATGAAGTAACTGCCTATAGCAAAAGCTTTACTAACTTAAGTGCCTCTGCTGGTGCTATTTGGCAATACACACCGGGCCAAAGTGTTTCCTTAAGTATTTCACATTCACAGCGAGCACCACTTTCGGCTGAGTTACTTTCTAATGGGCTTCACATTGCAACTGGCACCTACGAGCTTGGCTTAGGCTATGTAATAGAGGATGGCGAAGCACATTTTGAGCCTGAAGATATTAAGCAAGAAACAGCCAACAATTTTGATTTGAGCTTTAGGCAATTCAGTGGTGACTTTGGTTATACCGTTAACTTTTTTTACAATGATATTAAAAACTTTTACTATCAAAAAAATACAGGTTTAACCTTCGACGAAGAACATGGCTTTGAAGAAGCCCAAACAGATCACGAGCACGAAGATGCACTTGCTGTTTATCAATTTGTTAGTCAAGATGCTGAACTTTATGGTGTTGAGTTTGACGCCCATTATCAAGTTAACAGCAATGCCATGGTAAAGGTATTTGGTGATTCAACAACCGCTAAGCTCAAAGATGAGAATTTACCTCGTATACCTGCAAATAAGCTTGGCTCTGAGTTGCAATATACACTTAATGATTGGCAGTTCACACTAACAGGCACTCATTACTTTGAACAAAATGATATTACTCAGTATGAGACTAAAACACATAGCTACTCGCTCTTTGATGCACAAGCTAACTACCAACTGAGTGTTGGGCAAATAGATACACAGCTTTATATTAACGTTGATAACATCACCGATGAACTTGGCTTTGTGCACAGTTCATTTATTAAAGAAAAAGCGCCGTTACCAGGTCGTAACTTTAGTATTGGTGTACGCGGTTACTTTTAACCCACTTTACGATTAACTCAGTTTTGGGTTAATCAAAAATTAAGCATAAAAAAACCACTCTTAAATAATTAAGAGTGGTTTTTTATTATGAGCATTAAACGCTCATAAAAAAGCTATTAAAGAATAGCGTGTAACTCAACATCAAATACAAGAGTTGAGAAAGGTGCGATTGCAGCACCAGCACCACGTTCACCATAAGCAAGCTCATGAGGAACATAGATACGCCATTTAGTGCCAACAGGCATCATTTGCAACGCTTCAGTCCAACCTTTGATAACACCGCCAACTGGGAATTCAGCAGGTTGACCGCGCTCGTATGAGCTGTCAAAAACTGTACCATTGATAAGTGTACCATGGTAATCAACACGTACTGTAGATTCAGCTGTTGGCTTTTCGCCTTCACCCGTTGCTAGTACTTCATATTGAAGACCAGACTCAGTGACAGTGATTTCTGGGCGCTTTGCATTTTCTTCTAAGAATGCGATACCTTCAGCAGAAAGTACTTTTGATTCTTCTTCACGACGAGCTTGAATTTCAGCATTGATTTTTTCGAATGCAGCTTGGATCTCAGGGATCTCAACTTGGAATTCACCGCCTGCATAAGCATCTTTCATGCCTTCAAATACTGAATTTAAGTTTAGGCCTTCAAAAGGGTTCGCTTTAAGTTGCTCACCCATTTGTAAGCCAATACCGTAACTTGCTTTTTCAGCATCTGTAGTAAAATTATCTGACATAATGTGTTTCACGTTTTTATGTACCAGCTTAGTGTGCACTGATACCAGTTAAAAGACGCGTCTATGCTAACATAAATAAAAACGATTTTGGGGCTAGTTTTTATTGAGTTTTCGCTTAATTAGGGTCATTACAAAGGTAAAGACTGGCAAGCTGATTAATATTCCCGCAAGCAGTTCTTGGCTTAATAAAGCGTGCGTACCGACGAACAAAATAGGCACTACAATCAACCCAACAACACCGATTATTAAAGCACCAATAACAGGCCAATAGGTATCATATTTTGTAATTAAGTGGGCACTTAATACATTAAATCCCAAGCAATAAAGTAAAGACGTAATCAAAGGCTGATCTGGCTGAGCGTCCAAAGCCATTTTGACCAGTAAATTAATTGCGCTGTGATAGCAATATGCAAACACAACCCACAATAAACTATGTTTTAAGATCCGTTGAAATGTATTTAATTGACGAGGCTCTGACATACTAAACTCCAGATAGCAAAAAGCCGCCCAAAAGGCGGCTTTTCAAATATGGTGGAGAGATAGGGATTTGAACCCTAGAGGGGCTACAAACCCCTGCCGGTTTTCAAGACCGGTGCATTCGACCACTCTGCCATCTCTCCGTACGGCGCGAATAATAGGCCTAAGCAGAACAGTTGTAAACCCCTAAAAGTAAAATAAATAGTAATTAAACAGGTTAAGGATAAAATTCAATCAATAATATTGTTTAGGCCGTTTAGCTATCCATGAACACAATAAACACACTAATAGACTCAGTGTTGCAAAACTTAAACATTGAAATATTAAATCGAAACGGCTTAAGTTATCGCTAGGCATTATAACAAGTACAAACGCAGGCAAAATACTTAACATCAAAACGTAGCAACACACTTTAAAAGCGCGTCCAAAATCAAAGCGTTTGCTGCGCTGCATCCACCAAGTCAGAACCACAAGAATTGATATAGACGCAATCGCGACTAAGTGAGGTGTTTGCGTATTAAATGCAGTATATAAAGTGAGCACTGCGCCCACTACACCCCAAAGGGACCACGTTAGCCATTGTTCTTTTTCACGTAAAAATAAATTTCCCATTGTTCTCGTCTTCTTTGTTGTTTTTGTTAAGACGCTCCATACAGTAGCAAATAACAACAGATTAAAAAACAGACTGTGAAGAAAAATACTTTCTGTGTCCTTACATTTCTTACAGTGAGCAGTAGTAAGTAGCTTAATAACTGCGACCTTAATCTAATCTGACTAAGCAAAGAAGGTAAAGTTCAATTTGTCTATTATAAATATGTAAAAAACTGTTCTGGCTTATGTTTAGCTGATTTCTTACACTCTACAGCGGGCGTACCTAAATATAAATACCCGACTATTTCGTCTTGCTCTGTTAGCTCTAACGCCTCTTTCACGCCTTCACTTTGTGCAAAATACCCTGTGCGCCACACTCCTCCAAGGCCTTGAGCAAAAGCAGCTTGTTGCATAGCAAGCACTGCACATCCTGCACTTTGAACTTGCTCAATACGCGGAACTTTAGGGTGCTGTTTATATTTTGCGATAGCGATAATTAACATTGGCGCTCTAAAAGGTAACTCTATTGCTCTGTTAATTACTTTCTCTTCTTGTTGCTCAGAAATAGCACTTTGATAATAGATTTCGCCTAAACGGTTTCGTCCTTCTCCAGTCACAACAATGAACTGCCACGGAGCGATACATCCATGATCAGGTACTCTTAATGCCGCTTGCTTAATAATTTCAAGCTGCTCATCAGTAGGCGCAGGTTCAACTAAACGAGGATCAGATTGCCTCGTTAATAAAAGCTCTATAGCATCCATAATTTTTCTCGTCTAAAAGAATACAGCATATCATCTATTGCTAATGCCTAGAAAGGGTGTTGTATTTTAATAACCTAGACCTTTGACTAATCCCATCTTGTTCACGCTTGCTTTACTCTAAGGGTTCAATATTTAGTGCTTTATAAAAAGCCGTATTTAAGTTTGAACAAGCGCAATGTTCATGTTGCCGGAGAAGTTATGACAACATCACAGCAAGATACTATTCCACAAAAAGAAAACCTTGGAGACACACACAATAACGTGTCTGCTAGCTACGAAAGCTTACATAAACCCAGTTCACAATTTACTACTCGCGACGAGTACCTAGAACACGAATTACAAATAATGCAGCCCAAGCGTTGGCGGCCTAATCTTCCATTTAGAGATTACCGTTTTGAATTTGAGGACACCATCCCAGCAATGGCAGGCACTATTGGTAAAGTCGTCATGGTAGGCGCTATTGCCGCTACATTTGCTGCACCACTGGGTTTAAGCGATGCATTTGTTCTTGAAAATGTCCGCTATGAATTGTTAATTGTCGCCCTATTTATTATTTTATTTTCTGGCTTTATATTGCCTACAGCCAACTTGGCCGGTACGCATGGCCCATTAATTCCACTTATTCCGATTGTAGTTGCTGCGGGTGGCCACCCAATGGCATTTGGACTATTAATAGGTGCTTTTGGTTTTATCCTTGCTATCAGTAAAGGTGGTAGTTTACTCGCACGTTTAACCAGTAAAGGCGTATGTGGCGGCCTGCTGCTTTATCTTGGTTTTATCGGCACATTATCCCAAGTCAAAAAGTTATTTGCATGGGCTGAAAGCATTAACATGAGCCATATTGCATTTATTGTTATTCTTACCACCATATTACTTTATGCACTTTTAGAACATTTTAAAAAGCGTTGGTTAGCAGTGCCATTGAGTTGCATTATTGGCGGAGTCACTGCATTTGCCCTAGGTGCGCCATTTGAATTTAAAACTGCACCAGGCTTACCGAATATGAACCCAATGTATTGGTGGGGCGAAAACACAGGTTGGATGCTCGGTTTACCGACACTGGAAAGTTTTGTAGTTGTGCTACCGTTTGCAATTTTAGCTGTAGCAATGTGGTCACCGGATTTTTTAGGACACCAAGTTTTTCAAAAAATAAGCTACCCTCAACGCACTGAAAAAGTACAAATGAATATTGATGATACAATGCTCAGTGCTTCCGTCAGGCAAACATTTGGTTCTATTTTAGGCGGCTCTAACTTTACCTCATCATGGGGTACTTATATTGTTCCTGCCGCTATTGCTAAACGACCCATTCCCGCTGGCGCAATTTTAACAGCTCTATTTTGTATTATAGCTGGCGTATGGGGTTATCCGATGGATTTAGCAATTTGGCAACCCGTATTGTGCGTTGCTTTAATTGTCGGCGTATTTATTCCACTGCTCGAGGCTGGAATGGAAATGACCCGAGAAGGTAAGACAACCCAATCAGCAGCTATTGTGGTATTTGCATCTTCTTTAGTAAACCCTGCTTTTGGTTGGTCGCTCACTATGTTACTTGATAATTTAGGCCTTATAGGGTGCAAAGAGCGAAGTGCAGATTTAACACCTATGAGCCGCTGGAAAATTCCATTATTTATGTTTGTACTTTTAACGAGTGTGATGGCCATGGTAGGCATGCTACCTGGTATTCCTGCTCTTTTAAGTGATTTTAGACACTAAATACAAAAAGCAGCAAGGTAAACTTGCTGCTTTTTGTCTGCATTAGTAAGCGATTAAACGCAACCCTATTAGTACCAACATAACAAAATTAGCGACCACACCTACTAAAAAAAAGTAACTTCGTGGACTTGGGTTCTTTTCTGTAGCAATCACATAATAAAGCGTCATATGAATCAAGCGTGAGATTACATAAACCCACATACACATAGCAAATATTCCACTGTGATAACCCATTGTGAAAGCAAACAATACACTGCCTAAAAACAAGGCACTATTTTCGAGTGTATTATGGAACGTTCTGTGCGCTCTAAAAACAAAGCTTTCATGGCTTAAATCAGCATCAAGTTTACCAGGCACTGCGTTCTCTTGGCTTGCCTTACTAAAAGTAGCAACAGCCCACTGTACGAAAACCATAATCAAATAGATGTAAAGTGCAAAATATGCAGATAAAGCAAGTTCAGTCATTGTCGTTCCTATTATTTTTGAGGTAAACAATATGAGCAAAAAACAAGCCAAGCATAACCCATTGAATAATAACAACTTTAAAATGAAAGAGTTTTTTCAGTGTAAATAGTTACCTTCAACCTATAAAATCTACATGAGGTTAAACCCTATTTAATCACTGAAAGTTGCACCTCTAAACTGATAATATTCATGCAAAGCTTTGGGGACAGATACGTAAGGGTTTTCATTGTGACCAGCGCCCTCACTATAACTAAACTTCCACGTTATAGTGTGCTCTTTATTTTGCTCTAGTGCGGCTAACAAGCCTTTAAATGACCCTGTGATGATTGGGTTTTCATCTGCACCTAGACTTAAATATAAAAAGATTTCTGACTGATTGAGTGCTGATAGACTTTTAGCAAACTCATTTACCACAACACTATCGTCGTACCACGCCGCCGGGCTAAAGGCAAAATAACCATCGAACAGCGTGGGTTTTGTGCTCAATGTGTACAACACAAAACTACCGCCTGCTGAAAACCCAGTTAAAATACGATTATCATTTAAGCTGTAATTAGCCTCTAAATAAGGCAGTAACTCTTTTTCAATAAATGATAGAAATACATCGGCTCGACCAAATATCGCAGGGTCATTTTCAAACGCTGGTCGAGCTCCAATACTAACCTCTTTACGGGCATATGGCGGAACCAAATCGCGATTACGGGTATCTGTCCAAAATTGATTTGGCAATGCAACTAAGATTGACTCCTCTACTATGCCTTGCTCAGCATATATAGTTAACGTGTTATGCCAACGGCTAAGGTTGAAGTTACCGTCCATTTTTATAATTAATGGGTAAGTTTTACTAGGATCATAATTGGCTGGTAGTCGAATGAAAAACTTTCTGTGTTCATCTAGCAGCTCAGAATATAAGGTATGATCTTCAAACTCAGATGCGCTATTTTTTAAATAAGCACGGGTGGTTAGACCCAATGCAATCACAACGATGCACCCAAGGGTTATAAAAAATACTTTGTGTTTACGCGCCATGTTGAGTTCCATTTTAAATGTAATAATTACTAGGGTTTGTTGACCTTTCAAAGTTAAATTTGCAGCAGTCTGTTTGGTATTTAGGCAATGCAGCGCCTATGTGTTGTGGTTATTAGGCGAAAACGCAGCATCAATGCCAAACAGGCGCTGCCCTTCGGGTTCTGCCTTGGGCCGATTTATTCTTTGTTGCCTACATGGATGGTGGTAAGGGGCGTGAGCAGGATGGGCAAGCTTTGCTCGGTTTTGACTTAGCCCATTAGGTTACAAGCCTCGCGCCGTGATTAAATCACTCCTAGTTTGAACAAATTTCAATCCGCAAAGGTCAACAGACCCTAAGTTAAAACATTAACTTAATCATGTGAATAGCAGTGTTTTATAAAAGTGTAAGCAAACATGTACTTACGCCTGAAGGAGAAAAAACAATGAAGCCCGCTGCTTCATTGTTTTGTTTTTACCCAAACTACCTCAAGATGCAAAATTCAGCGTTTCAGGGGCTTAATATCAAGGCTTACTTTGCAAGCCCCCTTTTTAAGAAGGAACAGCGATGAGAGTAATTCCCTGTGAAGCGCCCAATGGGTTGGTTTAAAAGCGACTTATACTGCGTTATTGATTTTAACAATAGAACCACTATTATTTGCAATCAATGCCTTGCCTAAATCGCTTTTTATTCCAACTGACACTCGCATCTTGAGGTGGCTTGGATGTAGTGCTTTATCAGTTTAAAAAAGTGATGCATTCAACCATAAATGTAAAGCGATACTTGCAGCGTAACCTAGTGCAATAACTGGAGCCCACTTTAAATGGCCAAAGAAGGTATAATAACCACGAGCTTGCCCCATTAATGCAACACCCGCAGCTGAGCCTATAGATAATAAACTGCCGCCTACACCCGCAGTTAAAGTTATTAATAACCACTGCCCGTGAGACATTTCAGGCTGCATAGATAGCACCGCAAACATAACAGGAATATTGTCTATTACAGCTGAAATCACCCCCAAAAAGATGTTTGCAGAAGTCGCTGACCAATTACCATATAGCATCTCAGACATAAGGTTTAAATAACCTAAAAAGCCGAGCCCACCAACACACATTACAATTCCGTAGAAAAACAATAAGGTGTCCCACTCAGCACGTGAAACTTTACTAAATACGTCAAACGGTACAACACTGCCCAGTTTAGCTAAGCGATCATTATCACCAATTTGTTCAGCATGTGCCTTTTTGCGTGCTAATGAACCAGGTAAAGTCATTCTTAAAAAATAACCAAAAAATTGTAAATAACCTAACCCCATCATCATGCCAAGTACTGGCGGTAGGTGTAAAAAACTATGACAAGCAACAGCTGTTGCTATGGTTAATAAGAATAAAGTTAAAATGCGAAGTGCCCCACGTTTTAGCTCTATTTCTTCGTACTGCGCCGAAGGCTGCTTATCGGCAACATAAAAACTCATAATTGCAGCGGGAACAAGGTAGTTTGCTAATGAAGGGATAAATAACACTAGAAATTCATTAAAATGAACAAGGCCTGCTTGCCAAACCATTAATGTAGTAATATCGCCAAATGGACTAAATGCACCACCAGCATTGGCAGCAATAACGATATTAATACAACTTAAATTAATAAATGGTTTATCCCCTTGCGCCACTTTCATCACCACCGCACACATCAACAGTGCCGTGGTTAAGTTATCGGCAATCGGCGAAATGAAGAAAGCTAAAAACCCAGTGATCCAAAACAGGTTTTTATAATTGAACCCTTTTTGAATCATCCAAGAACGTAAAGCATCAAACACCCGTCGCTCTTCTAATGCATTAATGTAGGTCATAGCCACTAACAGAAATAACATCAGCTCTGCAAACTCTAACAAATTATGCCTAAATGCAGATTCGGTGATAGCGGGTATATCATTGTTTACATAATATGCGCCAATTAAAATCCAAATAAGACCCGCGGCAACGAGCACTGGCTTTGATTTCCGTAAGTGGAGTTTTTCTTCAAGCATGACAACTGCATAAGCAATACAAAATATAAAAATGCACAGCATGCCGATAGTTGAGCTGGTAAGATCTAATTGGCCCTCACTCGCCCACGTTGGGGAGCAAAATAAAAGTAACACTAAGCTAAATAAATTAAAGCCTCGTAGTAAGTTTTTCACACGGTACGTCCTGTTTTAATTTCAAAAACGGTATTTTTATAACGATTTTTATTATTAATTCTTATGAATAGGGGCGTTGTTATAAAAAAGTTGCTGTAAGTTACCATGATTTAACATTAAGGCTATTATACTCAAGTCTAAATATTCATTGTTAACAGTTATGTTTGTGATAAAAACTATGAATATTCCCAAACCAGCTTATTGCACTTTTAAGAACGATGAGAGTAAGTGCCTGTAAAACGCCCAACGGGTTGGTTTAAAAGCGATTTATACTGCGTTATTGATTTTAATAATAGAACCACAATTACTTGCAAACAACGCCTTGCCTAAATCGCTTTTTAATTCCAACGACGCTCGCACCTTGAGGTGGTATGGGTATATATGTATGCTCTGATGGTAAATTCAGTAAAAATAACAACTTTAAGGTATTGTATGCGATTCGGACCAGGCCTCTTAGTCACTGCCGCTTTTATAGGACCAGGCACAATTACTAGCGCAAGTATTGCAGGTGCAAATTTTGGTTTTACTTTGGCATGGACATTATTATTTTCAGTAATAGTTACCATCTCATTGCAATCAATGGCGGCACGATTAGGTGTAGCAACAGGACAAGACTTAGCACAAGCATTACGTGCTCATATTCACACACCTATATTTAAAGTAGTCGCAGCTATATTAGTGATCAGTGCCATTGGTGTAGGAAGTGCGGCTTATGAAGCCGGCAACCTAAGCGGTGCAAGTTTAGGTTTAATAGGTATTTTCCCAGAGGTTAACTCACACGTTTGGACACCCTTGATTGCCATTTTTAGCGCTTTGCTTCTTTATAGTGGGAAACATAAAGTGGTGGAATCTGCACTTATAATACTAGTCCTTTTGATGAGCTTAGTGTTTATCTCAACATTGATAATTGCAGCCCCCCCAATTGAACACTTACTGAAAGGGTTTATACCCAGTATTCCTGAAGGCTCAATGACCACAGTACTTGCCTTAATAGGGACTACCATTGTCCCTTATAACTTATTTTTGCATTCTGGCATTCTGGCTGCAAAACACGACAAAAACAGCAATACCGACAAAGTCATTAAACAAACCAATCTCGATACTGGTATATCGATTACCTTAGGTGGGGTGATCACGCTAGCTATATTATCTACAGCGTCGGTTGCTTTTTATGGGACCGATGCGGGTAAAATTAGTGCTGCAAATATGGCTTCACAATTAGAGCCATTACTTGGTAATGCTGCGCAGTACTTTTTTGCAGTTGGTTTATTTGCCGCAGGTTTAACTAGCGCAATAACAGCACCATTAGCGGGTGCATATGCCGTGTGTGGTATGCTCGGATGGTCAAATGATATGAAGAGCCGTCAGTTTAAATGGGTGGCACTGGTTATTTTAGTATTTGGGGCAACAGTTGCTTCTCTTCGCTTAGATCCTATTGCAGTCATCATATTTGCTCAAGCCGCTAATGGCTTGCTTTTACCTATTGTTACTTTTTACCTCGTTTGGCTGGTAAACCAAAAGGCGGTAATGGGAAAATACACCAACTCACTACTTGTTAACCTACTAACATTGCCAATGTTATTGCTTATACTGGGGTTAAGTAGCTACAAACTTATCAACATGATTGTTTAACAATAGTAGATTACTCCCTGAAACGTGCCGCTCTTATTTAGCTTTATGGACTCATTAAACTTGGCTACACACTACTGGTTATAAATAGTCAGCGCTTTTTATTTAAAGGGCGCTGAGTTAACACTGAAAAAACAGAGCCGCCCACAGCACCTGCTAACAGTTGAGTATAAAATCCCCACCCTCTTGCGCCAGCAATAATATGTATATTCATAATTGATTCTATAACAATGAGGACGGTTGCAAACGCGACTATACCTGCCACTATAAATAATGGAAATCTTAAATTAGTATGCTTTTTCGCAAGCCATTGAGCCACAGTAAACGCTATAGCTAATGCAATGGCAATAATTGCCCCATAAGTAGGTAATAACCCTAACCAATCAGAAAGGGTTAAGCTAACACGATCACTTAAAGCAATTTCAACATCTACATTAACTAATTGATTGACAACGTATTGACTATGAAACAAGCTAGCAAGCGTGAATGTAAGTAACCAGGAAGCTAAAAATGAAGGCAACAAACGAGTTAAAAATGGCATGGTTTTCTCAACTTAAAATAAATCATCTCATTCACATTAGCAAAGGCTTAAACACTAAACAATGTATCAGTTTTTTATTGCTCTTTGGCCTCTTTACAAACTACGTAAACGCAGCTGCTATATTACCCACCGATGAGTACAACATTACAACAATTGCAGGTGAGTTAAAGTCTCCTTGGAGTATGGTAAAACTCCCTGATGGCACGTGGTTAATTACTCAGCGCGACGGCCATGTTGTTGTCGTCAAAGAAGACCAACAGTCTAGTATCAAATTAGACTTGCCAGGGCTATATGTTGGCGGACAAGGCGGCTTACTTGATGTAGTGCTAGCACCGGACTATATACGCTCTAAAGAAATTATATTTACTTATGCTCAAGGTAAACTTGATGCAAACCGCTTAGTTGTTGCTAAAGCTATATTTGATGGTATCCAATTTTCAAAGCCAGATATTATTTATAAAGTCGCGACAGATAAAAATACACCGCAACACTACGCTGGCCGTGCACTTGTTTTACCCGATGATACATTATTAATTTCAAGTGGTGACGGCTTTGACTTTCGCGAACAAGCACAAGTCAAAACAAGTCAACTTGGCAAAGTATTACGCATTCATTTAGATGGCACTATACCTAAAGATAACGCGTTCATTAATCATGAAAATCGCCGTGCTCACGCTGTTTTTTCACTTGGCCATAGAAATACACAAGGGCTTATTTACGACTACGACGCTAATCACATCATTAGCCATGAACACGGACCTGCAGGTGGAGATGAACTAAATTACTTAACCGCAGGCACTAATTATGGTTGGCCAGTTATAACCTATGGCAAAGATTACTCACAAGCACGCATATCTCCTTTTCAAGACTATCCTGGTATGAAAAAACCATTAGTCGACTGGACACCTTCAATTGCGCCTTCAGGTATGGCTTATTATGGCTCAAAACATTCAGCATTCCCTTCATTACACAAGCATGCACTGATCACCACATTAGTCGATAAAAAACTCTACGCCGTTGATTTAACGACAGGCCAGTTTGAACAATCGGCAGTTTTTCCTGAAGTTTCTGGGCGTTTGAGAGATGTTTATATCACCCCACAAGGCAACATAGCCATACTCACAGACGGAAAAAGCGCCAAATTATTACTCATAAAACCTGAATAATTTAATTATAAATATACACTGAGGTGATTAAGCAAGTACTGTGTTTTTAAATTCTAATCAACGTAAAAGGTATCGATAAAAGATAACGCCTTGCTTATTTATTTGCTGTTGCGAAAATCCGCATTTCTCTAGTAGTTTTATCGAACCATTATTACCCTGGTCAACGCCTGCGATAAGCGATGACCATGTTTTTATAACCTTTGCTTCAGCGATAAAGCCATTTAATAGTTCACTAGCAAAGCCGACTCCCCACTCCTCTTTGGCAAGTAAGCAACCAATATGCGCACTCTGTTCAGTACCTGTAGAAATAAATAAAAAACCAATTATATGTTCAGGTGCTGTCCTGACGACCAACAAACGGCTTTGCGAGAGCATGTTTTTCAACCAGACATTAGCAGAATCAACACAATTAACACTTTGAAAATGTGGAGGTAAACATTCTACGACAGCGGGGGTTAAAATATGGGGTACGCGCTCTAGCAACTCATTGCACTTTAACAATGGTTGGTCGTGATCAATTTCTGTAACAATCAATCTGCTTGTATTAAACTCGATAGCCATACTCATTTCTCTTTTTATAACCAAACTAGCAAAAGATTGTCTATGTTAAAAACCTGAATTGGGTTGTTTCAAAAATTCGATTTCCTCAGCTGTAGAACTTCGCTTTAATATGTTGTTCCGATGCGGATAGCGGCCAAATTTATCAATAATTGCTTTATGTTTATATTCAAAGTCAATATTACTTTGAATACCAAGACGATTAAATAACTTAACGGCTTCTTGATGTATTGCCATTGATTCGCTGTGCATGAATGGCATATACAAAAATACGCGGTGTTGCGCAGAAAGTTGCGTGTCAAACCCTTTTTCAATGGCGCATTGAGCCAATGCAAGTGCCAGTGAATCTGAAGCAAAAGATGTGGGAGTATCGCGGTAAATGTTACGTGAAAACTGATCCAACACAATAATTTCAGCCAAACTACCTAGCTCAGTTTCACGCCAATGTGCCAACTCACACGCAATCGCTTGATTATGTAGTTTACCAAATCGGGATTTAATCATTTGATCAAACTCAGTGTCTTTTTGCCACCATTGTTTAGGCTCAAGTTCAGTAAACCAAAAATCAATAATTTCTTTATACATAATAATGCCTCATACACTAAAGAGCCGAGCCTCAGCTCAGGTTTTATAAATATTGCAATTCGATACTAACTTCGCCGCCAACCTGAAAAAGCGAGTACAAGTAAATAAGTATTGCTTGTTCTGGTTTTATGCATTTACGCTAAACGCTCATACAAACCTGATGCGCGGCTGACTGATTTATTCATCGCCATAAGTAATACTTTTTTATCGGCCACCAGCTCAAAGGTTTTCTTCGCACGGGTGATACCGGTGTAGACCAATTGGCGATTTATGCCTGCAGTTGCTTGATTTGCAGGGGGTAAAACCATGGCGGTGTAAGCAAACTCTGAGCCTTGTGATTTATGTATGGTCATTACATACACTTTATCGTGTGAAGGGAGTCGTGCGGGTGAAAATGCCCGTTCATTGCCCTGCTCGTCAATAAATACCGCCTTTAGCTGCGCGTTTTCATCATGCAGTAGAATACCAATATCGCCGTTGAACAGTTTTAATTGGTAGTCGTTTTGCGCAATCATAATAGGTAAACCTAAATAATGGCGGTTGTTTGCATGAGTATTGATTAAGCCAAGGCTATGTAATTGCTTTTCAATACGAAGGTTTAAGCTGTTTACGCCGTAATCACCTTCACGCACGGCGGCGAGTAATTGGTATTGTGTAAACGCATGATGAATGTCTGTACTCGGCGCACCTTGCTTAATGAGGTTTAAATACTCACTGTAATGACTAGCAGCGCTTTGTACCAGTTTTTCAATTGGCTTAGTGACAATATCGTAATCTAAAACAACATCGTTAAATTTGCCTGAATAGATTTCCTGCTCAACATAATTGAGCTTACCTGAGTTGTTGGTGTTAACCGCAAAAGCCAGCTCGCCAATACCACTTTTAACATCAAAGCGATAACTATGTTGTAAGAACGCGATGCAATCGGCCAATGCAAATGGGCTTTGCTGTGATTGTAGTTTTTTCTCGCCATTAAAACACAACTGATTAAGTTCGTTGCAGCGCGCATCAGAATAACTCGGCGTTTGCCCAAGAGATAATCCTTGGCATAAGTCGCTCATGACACTGCCGGTATCTACCGACGCCAATTGATCTTTATCACCGAGTAATATTAACCTTGCATGAGCAGGTAATGCCTCGATTAATTTAGCCATCAGTGATAAATCAACCATCGACGCTTCATCGATGATCAATACATCAACGTGTAATGGGTTACTGCTGTTATGTTTGAATTTATTGGTAAAGGGTTTAACCCCAAGTAAACGGTGAATAGTTTGCGCAGTTTGCGGTATATGCGGCTCAACATTGTCTGGAATATCTGCTTTTAATTGCTGCTTAGCCCCTAAAATAGATTCACTTAACCGCGCGGCGGCTTTACCCGTTGGGGCCACCAGCTTAATGCTTAGCGGCGCACTTTGGTACAATGATTGTAAAATGGCTAATAGCTTGGTGACCGTGGTGGTTTTACCTGTGCCTGGGCCGCCGGTAATAACACTAAAGCCTTTTGTGGCCGCCATAGCACAGGCTACTTTTTGCCAATCGAGCCCTTCTTTGGGGGCTTTATCTTCAGGGAAATAATCATTGAGTAACTTAGCAAGCGCTGCATTGTCTATTTTTATTTCGCGCTTACTCATGCCTAATAACCGCGAAGCGAGCGTTTGTTCGTACCCTGCAAGGCGGGCAAAGTAGAGCCTAGTACCAAATAAACACAGTGGTTGTTGCTCACCTACACTTGGGTGCGACTCTAAACAACGAACCGCTTGATTAATATCAAACTCATCACTAAATGGGCTGATTGTATCGGGTGATGAGCCTTGTGCTTTATTAAAGTCAGACTTTCGTAAGTTAAAAGGATTTTGCCAATTTACATCATCTAAATTTAAACAGCTGTGCTGGCTTTGCCCTGCTAAGCACAGCAACAAAATTAAGTTAAATACATCGCTATTGTCAGCACTGCTCGCTGCATGTTCGGTTAAAAGCTCAGCAAGTTTCACATCAACCACTCGCAGGCGCCCTTCACTCACTAAAAAGTCAATTAACGGCACGGTATCTACCGAATAATCAGCCTCAGCGGCCATTAATGGTAATTCATTTATTGCATCAACTTCACTCATGATGCCTCTCCTTTTTTAACCGCGGGTTGAGTAAATAAGCCATCTAAAATAGCTACTTGCTCTGTGGTGAGTTTATTAAAGAAAATGCCTTTCCCTTCACCCATCCCCCGTAAAAAGGTGTAGTAAACGCCGCCTAAGTGTTGCTCTGGGCTATAATTTGCAATGCGCTGTTTTAACAAACGATGAAGCGCCACTGTGTAAATTAAATACTGTAAATGGTATTGATGGCTGCTCATGGCTTGCTCAAGGGAGTCTTGTTCGTAGTCGCTTGGCTTGTTCCCTAAGTAATTCGATTTATAGTCCAAAATATAATATTGGCCTTCAAAGCAAAATATTAAATCAACAAAGCCTTTTAATAACCCTTTAACATCAAAAAACTCAAGGTTACTTTGGTTAAAACCAAAGTGTTTTATAAGTACCGCATTAAGCTGTTTGGCGTTTAAGCTCTCAAGAGGTAAATTAAACTCCATTTCCACTAAGCAATCACTCGGCGGCAATACACTTAAACTGAGCCCGTCGTCATTCAGAGGGCATTGCAGGGCGCTGAGTATCCACTGCTCTGCGGTTTCTTGCCAGCTGCTATCTATGTGGTATTTTTTTAAGCTTTTTTCTACAACACACGCGAGATTTTGTTCATCGTTGCTTGGGTGCGTTATGGGGCTGGTGAAATCAATCTGCTCAAAAATTTCATGTAAGCTGCTACCGGGTTTTGCGCCCTTAGGGAAGCTGTATGGCGATTTAACATCTTCTTGCTCTGCGGCAAACTCGTCTTTTTCGTGATCTTCATCACTGCGCCCAGGTTGTATGTGATCAGTGTGTTTTTTAAAGCTCAAGGCACTAAAGCTGGTGGCACGCCAATCTTTTTCAATGTCTACGGTGACATTGTTAACGCTGAGATTGTGACTTGAGCTTTGCGTTGAAGTCAATTGCAAGGTGCCCTGCTCTAGCAACTCATCACTGGTAAATTCAGTGTATTGCATTGCTTTGTTCTCATCACAAAATTCTTTTAAGTGGCTACGCCATACTTCGCTGCTGGTAATATCAAGCCCTGCGAAGAGTACATGGCCCAACGAGCTACTTTGAATTGCCAGTCGCTTACTTTGTCCTTGCCCTAAGTTATACATGCCAATGGCGCAAAAATGAATCGCTCGTGTGAGTGCCACGTACAATAAGCGTAAATCTTCTGCTAGGCGTTCTTGCTCCGCTTTTTGTAGGGCATCATCCGCTTTACTTAAATCGTAAATAAGTTGCCCATCTTTATGATACAAAGCCTCTTTAGTTTCACGGTAACCACTGGCAAATGGCATAAACACCAGCGGGAACTCAAGCCCTTTTGAAGCGTGCATGGTCACAATGCGTACTAGGTTTGCGTCACTTTCAAGGCGAACTTGCACCGCCTCACCATCTTGTTGGCTAACCTTTTGTGCAAACCAACGTAATAGCCTTAATGTGCCCTCAAGCTCAATTTGCTTTTGTTGCAGTATTTCACTTAAATGGCGGTAATCGGTGAGCCAGCGCTCTACGTTATGCCCTAAACCCTGCCACTTCGCGCTTAATTGATTGTGGCTCAACAGGTGCTCTAGCATCACCATGGCACCTTGTTTGTGCCACAGCGCCGTTAAGTAAGCAAAAAAGTTAAGGTGCGATTGCCACTGCTCTTCATCGTCAGCCAGCGCGTAAATCTCGTTATAACTTAAACAAAATAGCGGCCCTGCCAATACACCACGCAGTAATGATTCATTGTATTGACCATGCAGTGCGGTTAAAAAGTTAAGTAAATGATGGCTAAGCTCTTGGCTAAATACGCTATCGCGAGATAAATACACACTGGCAATTTTAGCGTCGCTCAGCGCTTTTTTAATAATTTGCGCTTCTAACCGGTCGCGTACCAAAATACAAATATCGGCAGCAGTTACCGGTGCCTCACCAATGCAGGCACGGCCCTCTTGTGCTTGGCATAGCAAAGTGACTACTTTATTGGCAAAATGGCTTGCTAAATGATGCTGCCCAACCCCTTTGTTGGTGGGTTTTTTACTGTCATCGGCGGCGGTGTCGGTAAATACACAAAACTCAAACGCCTTGGCGGGTTTGCCGTCTATTAAAAAGGATTCTTTCTCTTTTTTACCTTTGGCTGCAACCGGATTAAATGGAATGGCCTCATTATAAATAAAGCTGTTGTCGTGCTTGGCAAATAGCTTATTTACACTGCTTACTACATCACTACTTGAGCGAAAATTAGTGCCTAAGGTAAATTGTTGCTCCTTCGCAACCGCATGCTTTGCGCCAATATAGGTAAAAATATCCGCGCCCCTAAAGCCGTAAATTGCTTGTTTAGGGTCGCCAATCATCGCAAGTGTGGTATTTTCTTGGCCATAAATTTTACTAAAAATACCGTATTGAATGGGGTCGGTATCTTGAAATTCATCAATCATCGCCACGGGGAATAACTGGGCTATTTTTTGCGAAAGTGTATCGCCTTGCTCACTGTTAAGCGCACTGTGTAAATTACTTAATAAATCATCAGGGGTGATCACACTTTGCTCTGTTTTACGTTTAACGATGGCTGTTTTAACCCAGCTTGCTGCGTGTTGAGCAATGGCTATACCAAGCCCTTCGTTAATAGTACCGCTTAGCTTTGCTAGCTCATCAAATTGAAGCAGTAATTCATGGCTAAATAAAGGCTGATTCTTTTTATAGTTAGCCGAGTCACTTAAGTTATCAGTGCTCCAAACCTCAAACGAATACTTACTTGTGCCAAATTTAAAAAATAATTCATCGCCACGGCAAAAATCCTCAAGCGCTTGTAAGCTGCCTTTACGTCGAGGCGTTTTAGAACCACTGAGCCCAGAGGCTTTAATTGCAGCAATAAACTCGCTGTCTAAACACGCTTTTTTAAAGCTGGGGATTTTAGCTAAATACGCTTCACGTGCTCGCCATACATCATCAAGGTTAATCGTAGGAGTAATGAGCGCATTGCCTTTATTTAGCAGGCTCGATACTTGACTAAACAGTGATTCAGGGGCTGGGAACACATCTAAAATAGCGTCGGTTTTTTCTTTATTTAACGGGTAGACAAAAGTACGCCAAAAATCTTTAATGGTCTCAAGTAGAATTTCGCGCTCGTCGAGTATAAATTCTAAATTAAACGCCACGCCAGACTCAAACGCATGTTGTTTTAGCATGCGCTGACAAAAACCATGAATAGTAAAAATGGCCGCTTCATCCATCGATTTTGCCGCAGCATCAAGTAAATCAAAGGCGCGATGTTTATCTTCGATGTGTGCAATGAGCTCGCTTACCAACTCATCTTTGGTTTTAAGCCCGAGTAATGCATCGCGCGCGGCGATTATACGAGCACGTACTCTGTCTTTAATTTCTTGCGTGGCGGCCTCAGTAAAGGTTACAACCAAAATTTGTTCAACACTCAGTGGCTTATTTACCTCACAATGCGGATCATCCGCTATTTGCATACCGAGTAAGTAACGTAAATACAAGCCAGTAATAGTATACGTTTTACCGGTGCCAGCACTGGCCTCAATTAAACTTTGCCCCGTAAGAGGCATGTTGAGCGGGTTAAGCGCTTGCATAATCGCTCTCCTTAGCGTTATCAATTAGTGGCGTAAGGAGTGTATTGCTCCAATGAGTAAATTCTTCTTGGCAATCTAATAGCGATTGCGTAGTTAAACGAATGTACGGGTTTTCTCCCTCGCCGCGGCCTATGTATTGCGGGCTAAATTTATTAATCGCTTTATTAATATCGCCCTCAGTTTTTACGTATTCATAACTACTGGCCGGAAAAAACGCCACTGGCGATTGTCTAAGCGCCGCGTATAAACTAAACCATTGGTTTAATTGTTGTTGCGCATACTCTGTATCCATCGGCGTAAAAGCGATTTGTTTATCTAAACCTAAAATTAAGGTTTCCACAGGGTGACCCATCACTTGAGCCGTTAAATGATAAATAAAGCCTTTAATTAGGTCTTTGGCTTTAATACTGGCACTTCTGTAAAACACTTGTTTTTGCATGTAAATATGATTGAGCCAGCCTTCAAGTTGGCTGCTTTGCGTTTTGCCATCAGCATGCTCACAGTTGAGTGTTAAAGACACTTCAACAGGTTCATTTTTGCCAGTCGCAATATGGGCTTTTACTTGCCCTGCAAGCGCGTCAACCCGGTGCTCCATACTTTCAAAAATCAAGTCACCGACATTCGCTTGGGGCAGTTCCCCTCGTTGCAGTATTTGCTCACGACTCAGGGGCCTATCGAAAATGGCCGCTTCAAGTATTTCATCTAAATAAAAATAGCGTTTCAGCGCATCAACACTAAAAGGTTCTTCATCTTTCGCCACATCGTTAAACTCAGGTAAGCGCAGGCCCAACGTTTGCTGATAAAAGCTTTCATGGGGGTTACAAACACTGCGAATAAACACATCAAGGTCAAGACTCTCAGGCATTGCCACATCAAGTTTGCTAAGTGGCTCAGGGGTTATTGCCTCTGCCGGCAACCATACTGGGTTATAGCTGTGCTCATTAACCGCCAATTGCGTTGGTGTTTGCTCGCTTGGCATATAGTAATGGTGATTAAATGGTTGAAGGCGCTGCGCTTTAACTAAACAGTCTGGCAGGGTTCGCTCGCTTTGCTCAGTTAAGGTAAAGCTTCGGCCAATGTACTCTAATAACTCACTTACTAGTGTTGATGGCATACGTGGTTGGTTGTCAAAACACGAACGGCCAATGTAGCTCATATATAAATTATCTCGGGCGCTCAGGAGCGCTTCTAAAAATAGATAACGGTCATCAAGTTTTCGTGATCGGTCACCTTTTTGCTTTTTAGAATACGGCACTAAATCAAAACCAATGGGTTGCACAGTACGCGGGTAGTCCGCATCGTTTAGCCCTAGCATACACACTACTTTGAATGGTACGGCGCGCATCGGCATCAGCGTACAAAAGTTAACTTGGCCGACTAAAAATCGCTGGCCAACGCCCTTTTCTTGAATGCCTTGTTTGATTAAATAGCTGACAATACGCTGCGACACCGCTTGCGTATAATCACCGTTTTCATGGTGTTTTTTCAGCTCATCGAGCACTTTTTTAAGTACTAAAAGATCCCAGCTGTCATCGCTTTCACTTTCATAAATGGCTTCAAGCAGCTCATCTAAAGTATCCGCTTTATTCGTAAGGGTGTCATCTGGGCTTAAGCGTTCTTTAAATGTTTGCAGTACGTCAATAAAATGCACCAATTTATTGAGCGTATCGAGCGCCATGCCTTCAACTTCATCGGCGCTGTAAATGCCCGCAAATGGGATTTGCTCATCGCGCTGTGCGATACCGAGCAATAAACGGTTTAAGCCATGTTGCCAAGTGTTTAAATCTATTGTTGGTAAGTCAAAGCCACTTTTATGCTCGGCATTAATGCCCCACTTTACCCCTACTCGCTCCAGCCAGTATTGAATTTGCTCGTACTCATGAGGCTCTAAACTAAACTTTTCGGCAATTTGTGTTACTTGTAATAAGTCTAAAATATCAGACACACCAAAGCGCGAAAACGGTAGGTTGGCTAAACTGGCAAACGAGCTAAGTACAGGTTTTTCTTGCTCGATGGCTAAATCGGCTAACGCATACGGAATATGGCGTTTACCATGCGCACCACCAAATACCGCCTCAATATACGGGCTATAAGTGCCTACATCTGGCATCATCACAATAATATCTTTTGGTGTAAGCTCTGGGTTTTGATGAAATAAGTTAAGTAAATAATCATGCAAGCGTTCAACTTCGCGCAGCGGCGTATAACAATCACTTACAATAATGCTGGTGTCAGCCTCGCTTATTGGCAATTTGCCTTCGTCATTGATAAACCACTCTTTATCTAGCGTTAATGATTCACCTTTAAATGCCAGTTGGTATATTTCGCTTTGAATTTGACCCAGTAGTGAGTCATCAAAACTGTCGGTGAAGCCGTCAATCCAGCGGGCATCTAATTGTACTAGTTGCTCAAAATAATCACGGCCTAATTTACCCCACGATGATAAAAGTGGGTTACCAATAAAGTAATACTCATCATCGGGTTTACTTTGAGTATGCTGTGCGGCATCAAGTAACGGTGTTTTAGCGTATTTGGCGGTAATTTTTGCTGCGGTTTTTTCATCAACCACATCTCCCCAATAATGCTCACTGGGGTTAAAAAAGAATAAAAACACCTGCGTTTTTTTACTTAGTGCATCAAAAATTTCCAATTGAGAGCTGGCTATGGCCGATATACCAAATAGGCTAATACGTTTTGGCAATAGGCTCTCGTCCATGGTTTCAAGTGCTGCCAGTAATTTGCCTTGCATATTGGCACGATGAAACTGGCTTTGCCCAAGCTCAACACTTAAAGCAACAATGCGTCGCCATAAATCGGGTTGCCAAGGAGAAATACTAATGTCTACGTCATCTAGTGCATCTTTGCCGCTATCCCAAGTTGCAATCCAGTGCGGGCGATACATTAAATATTGGTCGTACACGTCGGCTATTTTTTCACAAAGGGCAAAGGTTTTTTGCCCGTCTAAATCACCTTCAAGATACGTTTTAAGGGGTAAATATAACGGCTCATCAATGCAATCAGGTAAAATGGTAAATATTTTCCATGCAAGGTTGGGTTTATTAAATGCTGACTCTTTGGGTACGTTTGGCAATAACTGTTGATAAAGCTGCCAAATAAAACTCGAAGGCAAAGGAAAGTCCACCTGTGCTGCAATACCGAGGTTTTCACTTAAGCCTATTTTTAACCATTGTGACATACCCGGCGATTGCACCAGTACCACTTCTTTTTCAAATGGGCTGGTTAGCGGGTCTACAGTTAACAGCTTATGAAACTGAGCTTGCAGGGTTTCCATTCGGTTAGATTGAATAATATTTAGCATTACGACACTGTCCTTGCATGAGATAAAAACAGTGTAAGATATTTTCAATTATAGGGGTAGCCATTAACGGTTAATGGCTTCAATAAATCAGATGCTTAGCTTGATATTTAACCGTAGTAAGCTCACAACTTCAATCCCTTATGCAGTGAGCTTAGTGTCGTTACTAATATGGGCTAATACTGGATAAACTAAATTGACTTTGCATTATAGTTTTGCCATCTATGCCTTTAAGCTGCAGTGAGATAGCTGGGTCTGCTTGCTGCCAATCAATGCTTAAATCGCCATAGTTAACTTGATGAGTAAAGTCGCCTACACGATGCTTGTTTGGGCTAACATCTTTCCATTTTTCAGTTAGGCCAGAGCTTGTCATTTCAACTAATGGATAATCTAGGTTCTCTCTGTATTTTGAGATTTCGCCCCAGTGCGTATCACCACTTGCGATAATTACCCCATTCACTTTGTGTTTTTTTATCAGTGAAAATAAACGATTACGGTCTTCAGGAAAGTTTGCCCATGACTCCCAACCAGTAAAATCAGGTAATAACTGCAAGCTTGAAGTGATAAGTTTAATTGCCGCAGGCTTTTTAAGCTCTTGCTCAAGCCAAAGCCACTGAGCCTCTCCCAGCATTGATGCGCCGCTTACCTCAGTTGGGCTGTATGGACCTTGATTATTGGCTTTGCGCTGAGTGTAGTACTGCGTTTCGCTTACATGATTAAGTGCGTCACGGTTCCAACGTAAATCAGGCATGATCACTTGTACTGTTTGCTCGCCTTCACCATACATATACGAGGTATAGATACCATCAGGGCGTGTGCGGCGTATAGAAGTTTTTGGTTCACCAAAAAAGTCGAGCATGATTTGTCGTGATTGCTCTTTGTGTGGGTACTCTTTCCCTGCATCGTTTTGGCCAAAATCGTGGTCATCCCAGATGGCAATAATCGGCGTGTTTGCTTTTAACGTTTTAAACCCTGGCTTTGCACCCAACTTTTGATATTTGTTGGCAAGCACGGTCATATCATTGGTATCACCATAAATGTTATCCCCTAAAAAGATAAACAAATCGGCATTTTCATTATTGATGGCATCAAAAATGGGAATTGCTTTGTCTTGATGACCACACGAGCCAAACAGAATTTTATTTGGTGCAGTTGCGGCTACTGCACTAAAGCTGAATAATATACATGTTATGAAGGCTGTTTTAAGTCGTTTCATTTTAAAACCTCGCTAATCGCAGGTGCCATATTTGGGTTGAGTTGCTGTGGGTTTTGCCCTAATGCTTTTAATACAGTGGCTGCCACCTGTGCTTGTTTAAATTCTTGCTCTGCTTTCATTAAACCAGTTTGCTTTATAGACGGTCCCATTGCTGCCAGCCATATATGTTCAGAGCCAACAATCCCATCAGGAAACGCCTTACGGCCTTGCTCTGATTGAGCCAGTGCACGTTTTGAGCTATGGTGCTGCCAATCATTAGCATGACTGCCACGGCCATGATCTGTAGTAACAATCAAGGTGGTGTTATTTTTATATCCCTCCGTGGCTTGCAGCGTTTGCCATAAGTCCCTAATAAACGCATCACTTTGCTTAGCCGATGTTAAATAGTGATCGTAATCACCATCGTGGGCAAAATCATCGGTTTCTCCAAGGCTAATTACTAATAGCTTGGGCTTTTTAGCCAGTAAAAAAGCTTTAGCAAAGCGATAGGTAAAGCTATCTAATCGCACATTATGCCAAGGACTGGGGATCTCATTTTGCATCGCGTTGAGTAACTGCGCATCATCTGAGAATTCAGCGTCAATAGGCATAAAGCCCGCATTCACGTATACGCCACTGCGCTTGTCATTTACGATATATGGAAATACATCCCAGCCACCAAATAATGCCGTTTTATTTTTGTATGCAGGCTGCTCGTGTAACAGCTCCAAAATGGTTTTATTTGGGTTATAGTTTTTATCGTTACTATTAATGTTTTCATCAACAGTACCGGTTAAAATTTCGTTGTACCCCGGATATGAAAAATACCATGGGTTACTTACCGACATCTTGGAGTCATTATTTCTATCACCAATAATGGCGCCTTTGCTTGCCATTGTTTGAGTAATAAATGGCATTAATAATTTCTGTCGTTGTTTTGGGTCTTTATGCCAAAATTCACTGTTTAATTGGGCTTGGTTTTTTACAAAGTCCGCGTTGTTTATTAATACTTCATCTGCACCACTAAACACTTCTTGCCAACGTACACCATCGAGTGTCACTAACACGACATTTTGCGTGGCATTTACTAACGTGCTGGTGGCAACGAGCAGCCCTAAGACCGTTATTTTTAATATTGTGTTCATAAAGTTACCTTAAAAAGCAAAAAGCCCATCAATGATGGGCTTTGTGATTTATAACTAATTTTTAAAAATTAGCAGTAAATGTCAGTGCTGCAGTACGTGGCGCACCAATAAAATAGGTAGAACCATTACCAGTACCACCACTTAAGTATTGTTTGTCTGTCACATTTGTCACAGCAAAAGCAATATCTATTGATGTAAATGCGCCTGCATTTACCTCTGCGTAGTAACCTGCGTTAAAATCAATCACTGTGTAACCATCAACCTCACTGCGTGCTCGAGTTTGCTCATCAGTCCATGCGCCGAGGCGCTCACCAGTGTATTTAGCCGACACACCAAAGCGGAAATCTCCGCTGTAATAATCCATTGAAAGCACAAACATATCACTAGGCGCATCAATAACATCATCACCCGCTCTAAAGCTTGGACCGGCATCAGCAATAAGTTCGCCATTAGCGTATGAACTTGGGTCGTCAGATGCATATTCGGAGCTATTATTAGTGTACGAGGTATAAATATTCCATTCATTGGTCAACATATAGCTTGCCGATAATTCAAAGCCTTGTGATTCAATACCACCTACATTAATGTATGAGCCATTAGTACCAATAGTGTAATCAATACCACTGGTATCACTGCCAGGGGCAATAAAGGTAATACGGTTTTCAAATTCAATTGAATAAGCAGTGGCTGTTAGGCTTAAGCGGTCAGCTTGATAACGTACACCAAAATCAATATTCTCAGCCGTCTCAGGTTCTATATCAGTCAGCGCCGAGCTATCACGTTCAAGCACACCGTCTTTAATCGCGGCAAAGTTTTCACTGTAGCTGGTAAATAACTCAGTGCTGCTACTAAGCTGATACAGCGCACCAGCGCTGAATAATACATCTGAATCACTATTGATTTTATCTGAGGTTATATCGTTAAAGTGGTCGTATTTTTGTAGCTCAACTAAGTATTGTTTCGCTCCAAGGTTTAAAGTGAAATCGCCAAATGCCACTGAGTCTTGGATATACCATTTGAACGTGTCTGTATCAAACGTGTTTTTATACTGTGTCCAATATGGTGTGCTATCAAAATGATGATATACACGGGCATCAATCACTTTGTGCCAATCACGCGACTCATCACGCTCTGATTGCTCATACCAAATACCCGCTTCAATATCATGCATGCCAAACGTGACACTATAGTCTGCAGTTAAGCCTAAGCGGTTTTTATTATAATGAGTATGGCGATATGACATAACTGGGGTTGCTGAATCGTCATAACAAGCTGGGTTTAAACCTGGGCCTGACGCCCACGGCCAACTCAAACTCTCGGTACAGTTAGCATCAGGTGCAAGCGGGTTACCGTCACTGTCTGCAAACCCGTATGACCCTGCATTCGAGCCGCCCTCTGTTGTAGGGTTCCCTTCGTCATCGACTGGAGATGTTAAATAAGGCGGGATCCAATCACCTCGGCCCGAATTTTTATGATAATAAGGGCTAATTGTCAGTAATGATGAAGGTGAAATCGCATATTCAAACTTTAGATAACCTAAGGTGTTTTCACGCAATGTGCCCCAACCTTCTGCAAACATTTGGTCAAAATGCGGCGTACCTGTCCAATTCCAAGTTAGTTGGTCCCAATCGGGTGTTTGTGCAAATTGCTCAAGGCTGACACTGTTGTAGTTAGTTTCGCTCACATCATCATACGATAAACGGCCAGTAACCGTTACTGCATCAAAGTTAGATACAAATTTAGCCTCGGCGT
This sequence comes from Pseudoalteromonas sp. KS88, assembly GCF_004766475.1. Classification (NCBI taxonomy): domain Bacteria; kingdom Pseudomonadati; phylum Pseudomonadota; class Gammaproteobacteria; order Alteromonadales; family Pseudoalteromonadaceae; genus Pseudoalteromonas; species Pseudoalteromonas sp. KS88. The sequence continues at coordinate 225,405 of NZ_PYHV01000019.1, read as the reverse complement.
GTTGATTGTCTTTACCGCCATTACTGCCATCGCCAACCCAGCGGCTGGTGTCTGTTTGTGAATAACTTACATACGCTTGCGTGTTATCGAAAATAGTGCCCGTTTCATGTTTAATGTAGTACCGCGTAGCGTCATGATCGCCATTGGTGTAAGCAAAGGTGGTGCTTTTATCAAGGCTTGGGTCTTTACTAACAAAGTTAAATGTACCGCCTAAGGCTTCAAGCGATGCTGATGCGATATCAGAGGTGCCTTGACCGACTTCTACAGTTGCGAGGTTTTCGCTATCTAAATAGCGGTTTGCTTTAGCACCACCGCCATAATTTGAGCCACCATTAGGTATTCCATCAATGGTCATACCTAATTGCTGTTGATTACCGTCGATGCTAAAGCCACGCATCGTAATAGTTGTTGACCAGTCATCACCACCAAAGGCATCACCTTCGTTTATGCTGATGCCGGGTAAATTATCAATCACTGATAACACACTCGATACTGAGCTTTGCTGCTCAAGCATTGCAGGTTCAATTACATTATTTGCGTAACTAGTTGGTTTTGCCACCACGGTGACTTCTTCGATTTCATTATTATTTGCATGACTGTATGTGGAGAAAGCTAACGCAATCGCTAAGCTTAGTGCGCTTTTATTTTTAAGAATGTACATCATTGTTCCATTTGCAATTATAGTGTTGTAAACGGGAACATTATGGTGATAATAAGTGACAGAAAAACGCGTTTTTATTTACGTAACAGTTACCAAAATATGTACTATTTATGGCATAAAAAGTTATTTATTGAGTTTTGACGCAAAATCATGAATCTCACTCTTCGGTAGTGCAGGTGCATAAAGCCAGCCTTGTGCTGTTTGAATACCTAAACATTTAACCCAAGCAAGCTCCTCTTCAGTTTCAATGCCTTCAGCTACAACCGAAAAACCAAGCTGTGCAAAGATCTCTGCAACTTGCTGGTAAAGCACCTTGCCAGCTGGTTGTTCACATTGCAGCAAAAACTTGCGGTCTAGTTTGACATGTTTTACAGGTAAATTAGCCAACATTGATAAACTTGAATAGCCAGTACCAAAGTCATCAAGTACCGTTTCAATTTTATTTTCGCGCAGTTTATCAATGTGCTTAGTGACTAAAGATTGTTGCGTTAAATAGCTTGATTCAACAATTTCAATTTTAACTTGATCTGGAAAGTCAGAGAACAAATCACATATTTTATTGACCATTGATTCACTGGTTAACACATCAGGATTAACATTAATACTGATCACTGGCTCGAAACCTATATTCTGCCATTGCCGAAGATCGCGCTGTGCTTGTTCGATAACCCAGTGATCTATAATTGCTGTTTGCTTATGGGCAATTAAGGTATCTAAAAAGTAAGGCCCCGTTATCGTTCCATCTCTTTTTACTAACCGTAAAAGCGCTTCAAACCCATTCACCCGGCCTGTATGAATATCTATTTGTGGCTGGTAATAAAGCGCCAAGCGTGACTTAGAAATTGTGTTAAGCACATCGGTTAGGCGACCCATTGAGTTATTTGTTTCTCGTTGCTGTTGAATAAATCGCTGTTCTGACTTTGCAGCAAACCGTTCGCTCACATTTAGTTGGCCACTGAGTTTATTAAATGCTAGCTGATAATCATTGCGTTCACTGCTTAGCTTTAAAAATGGATAGTAAATACATGCATTACAGATTATTAAAAAAACCTGTAATATCGGCGCAACAAGATCGGTACCCACCATACTGCCATTAACGATTGTAGGGGTCATCCAACTTATTGACACCTCTTGATAGCCTACAGCGCCAGTTGAAATTAAAAAATAACTTACAATAAAGTTGAAACAGGGAGCGAGTATAAAAGGGATTAATAAAAGCGGATTTAGAAAAACAGGTAGCGCAAAAAGAATAATCTCACAAAAATTAAACGCCGAAAAAGGCAATGACAAACGCGCTATATTTTTTTCATGACTGGCGTTTGACATAAAAAATGCGGCAAGGATCAAACCAATAAAACAACCAGTTCCCCCTATTAATACAAATGTGTCATAAAAAGTTTTTGCTGTTAAACCTGGAAATATATCTGCATCTAAAAATGCTTGGTTAAACATCATTGAATAAACGTTGTCACCATGTACTCCGAAAAACCAAAAGCCATGTATCATCACCATACGTTTAAACAGTTGCTCAGAAACGGAGCTTCCACTTTCCATAGGAACTAAATAAATTAGTAATGTTTGCATTACCTGTTCAATGATCGGCACAATTATAAACAGAGCAAAAAAAGCGACTGTAAAAGGCAGGATCAGCATTAATTTTTCTTTTAAAAAATCGCTAATAAAGCTTGAATCAAAATATTTTTGTGGCAACACCCGATAAGATAACATTAACAAGTAACTCGTTAACGAAGGGATCAGAATAGCGTACGCTGATGCACCAGTAGCATCAACATAGACGCCCCCAGCGCTAAAAACGAGAAAGTCGCTATGGATAATAAACGAGATTATTGCCAACATGCTGCCAACCACAGCACTCTGCCCTAAATTTTTAGATAAATGATAACCAACAGATAACACCACCATTACCGGAAACAACAATAAAATTGCACGGGAGCTCTTTTGGACTATTCCATAAGTTAAATCTGCTGATGATAAAAAAGAAAAATTAAGGGCAACATTAAGTGCGAGAATAGCCAAAGCAGAGCAAACAAAATAAGGTAATAAAGCGATAAAAGATTCACGTAGCGATAGTACAAATCGCGAATGCGCAAAGCGTGAAAAACCATTATTTATGTACTTAATAGCCGCCAACTTTTAGTCTCGTAGAGATGTTTTTTTAGATTATAAGTTAATTAGCTATAAAAAGTTAGTTAATAGCTTGGCAGTAAAGAAAAATCCCCTTTTAGTATCAATCAAGTGCAGTATTTTTGTACTGCACTTAATAATTTATTCCCGTTATTTATACTAACTCACTCAGCATTGACTCATCATAAGCCACTAACTCTTCATCATTAGTCACTTTAATGATGTAATCTGGGTTCGCAATAAATGGGCGTCCGATTGCAATTAAGTCAAATTTATTGTCGCTAATTGCTTGTTTTGCTGTATCAAAACTGTAACTTCCAACACCAACAAGATTGCCAGTATAATGAGCTCTTAAGTATTCTGATGTAGTTTGGTTATCTAAGCTTGCAAAGCGCATGCTGTCGTCAAAAATACCGCCATGAACGTACGCTAATTCACGCTCATTAAGTGCCGCCAATAAAAAGTCGAATACCGCTTTGTCACGGCTATCCTCTTCCATGTTAAAATAAGCTCCAGGCGATAATCTAAGCGCTGTTTTGTCTGCACCTACACTAGAAATAACAGCATCTACTACATCAAGTGCAAAGCGCGACATATTTTCTGGCGTTTGGCCGTACTCATCCTCACGTGTATTTGCTGCATAATGTAAAAATTGATCTATTAAATAGCCATTTGCCCCATGGATTTCCACACCATCAAAGCCTGCTTCAAGTGCGTTTTCTGCTGCTTTTGCATAATCGGCCACCAATTGCTTGATCTCATCAATTGTGGCGGCTTTAGGCGTTTGATATGTTAACTCACGCATTCTTGGCACTGAGCCTTCAACACCAATAGCGGAAGGTGCCAATACGTCACCACCGTCAAAAAAGTAAGGGTGCGCCACACGACCAACATGCCACAGCTGAGCAAACATCTTACCGCCCTTCTCATGGACTGCATCCGTAACCTTTTTCCAGCCTTGTATTTGCTCACTGGTAAATAACCCCGGTGTATTTGGGTAACCTTGTGCATCAGGGCGAATAATTGTCGCTTCGCTAATAATTAGCCCGGCATCTGCACGACGCGCATAATAATCGACCATAGCCTTTGTTGGCACTAAATTGTCATCGCTCATACAACGAGTCAATGGCGCCATCATCACGCGGTTTTGTAGTTCGATACTGTTATTTAACTTGTAGGGTTTTAGTAAATCGGTAGTCATTCTTACGATCCTTATCTTGAGTGTACATTCAAGATAAGGTCGTTAAAGCAATTATTCAAGTCTATTTTGAATAATTGTTCAAGATTAAGTAAACTGATACCACTTACTAAGTAAACATATCAATAGTAGCGAGAATCTATGCGGGTAGCCGAGTTTGACCGTGAGTTTGTTTTAAGACAAGCCATGCTTGCATTTACACAATGCGGGTATGCAAAAACAAGCATGCAGAAATTAACCCAAGTAACTGGGCTGCACCCAGGTTCTTTGTATGCGGCTTTCAAAAATAAAAAAGGCGTGTTCTTAGCAGCTATAGAACAATATCAAACCGATAAAAATCAGCAATTTAATGCTTTATTTTGTGCAGACACGCTCGTTTTACCAAGCTTGCGCGCTTACTTAGAACTAGTCGTAGCAGAGTGTTTAGGAGGTGATAGCATGAAAGTGTGTTTACTCACAAAAAGCATATCAGAGGTTGAGGGACAAGACACTCAAATAAGCAAGGTGTTAAGCGACAATTTAAATGCCTATGAACAAGCCCTTGCTTTTCAATTTAACCGCGCAATAGAGCAGCAAGAAATACACTCGGAGCGCTCAGCTGCGCAACTTGCTCGCTTTTTTGCAATGAGTCTATACGGGCTTAGAACATACGCATTAACAAATAACAATCCCAAAGACATTAACCAGCTAGCCGATGATTTATTCAACGCTATTAGCAATTAATTTTTAAGCAATCGACAGGCTGTCATATTATTCAATATACTAGGGTCAACAGACCCTAGTTAACAAGACAGCCAAAAAATAAGTGAGCCTTTATATGAATAACGCAACAGCGAGCGCAACTGAAAAGTTCGAATCTATCTTAGGTTTAGGAGCAAAAAAAAGACTGGCATTTATGTTTGAAACCGTTCAAGAGCTTAAACAAATATGGATATTAAACGACGATGATGGTTGCGTGATGCTTGCTAATGAGGATGACGACTGCGTTCCTGTTTGGCCAGAACGTATTTTCGCAGAAGCCTGGGCAACCGGCGAGTGGGAAAACTGCACCGCGAAAGCAATTTCTTTAAAAGACTGGCAAAGCAGATGGACACCAGGGCTTGAACAAGACGACCTACTCGTTGCCGTATTCCCTACTGAAGAAGATGACGGCACTATCTTGTTTCCTGATGAATTTGATGCACAATTAAGAGCAAAAAAGAAACGCTTTTAATTTTCCTAATGTAAAAAGCAAAAAAGCGACCTAAGGTCGCTTTTTTTAAATCAAATGGCGGTGAGGGAGGGATTCGAACCCTCGTTAGGGGTTAACCTAAACACACTTTCCAGGCGTGCGCCTTCAGCCACTCAGCCACCTCACCACATGCGTTATTCTGTAACGCGTTGCAATAGTATGAAATAGCGCACACTCGTGCAAGGTGTTTTTCAGCATTGCATTTCAATTGCTTAGTATATAAACAAAAAAGGCCGTTAATCTTTAAATTAACGGCCTTTTGCAATAACGCTTACGATATTAACGCTTTAATGACGCTGAAAAATCAAGCATACGGTTAAGCGACTTGAGTGCGCCTTCACGAAGGCCCATATCAACGAACACTTCTTTACCGTTTACATCTATTAAAGCTTCCTCAATGGCTTTGAGGCCGTTCATTGCCATCCACGGACAATGTGCACAGCTTTTACAGGTTGCGCCTTCGCCAGCCGTTGGTGCTGCAACAAATTCTTTATCAGGGCATAGCTGCTGCATTTTATAAAAGATGCCGCGATCAGTGGCCACAATAAACTTTTGGTTATCCATTGTTTGCGCCGCTTTGATCAGCTGACTTGTAGAGCCTACCGCGTCAGCTAAAGCAACAATTTCAGCAGGAGACTCAGGGTGAACCAATACGCCAGCATCTGGATACAACGCTTTCATATCTTTTAGTGCTTTTGTTTTAAACTCATCATGTACGATACACGCGCCATCCCACATGATCATGTCTGCGCCTGTATTCTTTTGAATATAAGCACCAAGATGCTTATCAGGGCCCCAGATAATTTTTTCACCCATTTCATCTAGGTGTTCAACTATTTCTAGCGCGCACGATGAAGTAACAATCCAATCAGCACGAGCTTTAACTGCTGTAGAAGTATTGGCATATACAACCACTTTACGATCAGGGTGCTGATCACAAAACGCTGAGAATTCATCAATTGGGCAGCCAATATCAAGCGAACAGGTTGCTTCAAGCGTTGGCATTACCACGGTTTTATTGGGCGTTAAAATTTTAGCTGTTTCACCCATAAAACGTACACCAGCAACGATGATCATATCTGCATCATGCTTTGCGCCAAAGCGCGCCATTTCTAAAGAATCAGCAACACAGCCACCCGTTTCTTCTGCAAGGGCCTGAATTTCTGGATCTGTATAATAATGGGCTACAAGTACCGCATTTTTATCTATCAATAACTGTTTTATTCGTGCCTTATATTGCGCTTGCTCATCGTTGTTTAACGGAGCTGGCTTAGGAGGAAAGATATATCCTTCAGGCATTATAGTTTGAGCTAGACTCATTTCTCGACCACTTAAGTTTACAGTGCAATTATGGGGCGAATTATACGAGAATCTGGTGCTAAATAACAGTAGGGTTAAAGAGTCTGTGAGAATTAAATATAAGGAGAGATGATATCAAGAATGGTGGGTCATGATGGACTTGAACCATCGACCAATGGATTAAAAGTCCACTGCTCTACCAACTGAGCTAATGACCCGCTCTTGATCTACTTTGAAGTAGTTGCTGCGTGAATCCGCCGATTGAACCATTCATTACTAGCATAAAGAATGGTGGGTCATGATGGACTTGAACCATCGACCAATGGATTAAAAGTCCACTGCTCTACCAACTGAGCTAATGACCCGCTCTGGTTGTGCATTCTGCACTGCGTAAATCCGCCGATTGATACCATTCAATATTAAAAAGAATGGTGGGTCATGATGGACTTGAACCATCGACCAATGGATTAAAAGTCCACTGCTCTACCAACTGAGCTAATGACCCGCTCTGGTTGTGCAATCTGCACTGCGTAAATCCGCCGATTGATGCCATTCAATATTAAAAAGAATGGTGGGTCATGATGGACTTGAACCATCGACCAATGGATTAAAAGTCCACTGCTCTACCAACTGAGCTAATGACCCGCTCTGGTTGTGCAATCTGCACTGCGTAAATCCGCTGATTAGTACCATTCAATATTAAAAAGAATGGTGGGTCATGATGGACTTGAACCATCGACCAATGGATTAAAAGTCCACTGCTCTACCAACTGAGCTAATGACCCGCTCTGATGCTACAAGTTAATGTAACTAAACACTAATACGTAAATCCGCCGATAAAAGACCACTCTATTCTTATATGATAAGAATAGATGGTGGGTCATGATGGACTTGAACCATCGACCAATGGATTAAAAGTCCACTGCTCTACCAACTGAGCTAATGACCCGCTCTTTTTGCCGCAATTTGAGTGGTTGAACCATTCCTCTGCTGCGGGCGCTTATAATACTTATTTAAAAAATGAGTGCAACAGAAAATGTCTCTTTTTTTAAGTTTTTATGTCTAGTTGACCAATTTTAGACCGCTTATGACAAAAAGCAGTCTAATCAAGCTCATTCTACATTTTTGCTAGGCGTTCTGCGGCCAATTTTGCAGCAGTTGTGCTTGGGTATTGATTGATCAGTTCATTTAAAGTTTTTAACGCAGATTCTGTTAAACCTTGTTCATGAAGCAAAGTACCCAGCTTTAACATAGCATCAGGACGTTTATTTGAATTTGGGAATTCATTTACAACAACTTTAAAATGTTCTGAAGCTTGCGCTGAATCATTTTTGATCGACAGCAGCTGCCCTAACCAATAATGTGCATTAGAGGTATACACAGAATCTGGATAAGTCGTTAGAAAAGCTTGGAACTCTGGTATAGCCTGATCATAGCGTTTATCTTTCATTATTAACGCAACAGCACGATCGTAAGCTTCATTTTCTGACAAGTCAGTACTTATTGTTTGTGTTGCTAAAGGCTCACTGTAGTCTGTTTGCGGTGTTTGTGCTGGCTGTGAATATGCTTGGCTTACACGATTTTCAATTTCTTGATAAAGTTCGCGCTGGCGCTGAAGAACCTTTTCTAGTTTATAGCTTTGTTCTTCTGTAATACCACGCACTTGACTGACTTCATCTTGCAAAATATTGAGTTGCTGTTGTAACTCTACCTGCAACAAATTGCGTGATTGCATCATTTTTTCAAGAGCAGCTAAACGCTTCTCAACGCTTGATTGCGAGTTTGCAGCATCTGAAACAGGAGCGGGAGCAGCCCATAATTGGGTGCTCCCGCTTAAGATCATTGCTGCCAAAATAATTTTCGGCTTCATAATGTCTCTAATCTTAGTAAACTAATACCGCACGGCGGTTTTTTGCGAAAGCTGATTCAGTGCGAGACTTAACCATTGGCTTCTCTTCACCATAGCTCACAACTGACATTTGGCTAGCAGAAACACCTAAACTTTGTAGGTATTTTTCAACTGATTGGCCACGATGCTCACCCAGTGCAATGTTGTACTCTGGCGTACCGCGCTCATCTGCATGGCCTTCAATAAGCAGCTTAACAGATGGATTTTGTACTAAAAACTCAGCATGTGCACGTAATAATTCAGCATACTTGCCTTCAATTGTTGCTTTATCAAAATCAAAGTAAATAACTTGCTCTTGACGAAGTGACTCGTATTTTTGACGAAGCTCTTCTTGTGCTTGTTGATCTGGCGTAATTGTAGACACTTCAACCGTGTCATTTTGCACTGTTTGCTCAGTTGCGCTTTGATTCGATTGGTTTGCAGCACCTTCATCAATATCTGATGATGAGCTACAAGCTGCTAAAGTCATTACAGGTACTGCGATTAACAGACCTTTGAGTATTTTATTAAGTTGCATTGAGTAGATTCCTATATTGTATAAACTAGCAATTTATTACTGTAAGTAAGGCGACCAAGCTGGCGCCTTTACTTCTCCATTTAGCACAGGCAAGCGTGCTTTAAAGCGACCATCCATTGATACTAGCGCCAGCACCTGTTTATTATTATGGAGTGTGCTATAGATGATCATTGAACCATTTGGCGCAATACTTGGAGATTCATCTAAACGCGTACGAGTTAGCACCTGAAAAGCGCCACTCGCCAACTCTTTTTTAGCGAGATGGTACTGACCTTGTGTACGGTTAACCATCACTAATTCTTTTCCGTCTGGCGTAATTGAACCGGCAAGGTTCATATCACCGTCGAACGTCATTCTTTTCGCTCTGCCAGTTTGTAAATTTAACTTATAAATCTGAGCATTACCACCCCTTTCAGAGGTAAACACAACATCTTGGCCATTTGGATGCCACGATGGCTCGGTATCTATACTACGGTGGTTTGTAAGGCGTGTTTCTTTGCCTGTACCCAAATCGCGCATATACACTTCAGTTGCACCATTTCTGTCTTTAGACAACACAAGTAATAGTTTTGTACCGTCTGGTGAAAACTGAGGCGCGCCATTAATCCCTTTATGACTGGTGATCAATTCACGCTTACCCGTGTAAAGGTCTTGCATGTAAATTTGACTCTGGCGGTTTTCAAACGTCACATACGCGAGCTTAGTGCCATCTGGTGACCATGCTGGCGACATCAGTGGTTCTTTTGAACGTAATAAAACTTGTTCATTAAAGCCATCATAATCAGCAACAACGAGTTGATATGGCATCGGTTCTTGATCACGCACGATAACATAAGCAATTTTTGTTAAAAAAGCACCTCGTTCACCCGTTAACTTTTCATAAACCACATCACTTATTCTGTGTGCATAGCGTCTAAAGCCGTTTTCAGGAATAATGCTTTCGCGCGCTTCTTGAATATGATCTTGGCTTTTTACAAGTTTGCCGTTGCTCATCATTTGCGTTTCACCGCCCGTTATTTGGGCACGGATCACATCAATTAATTCATAGCTGACTAAGTAACGACCATCAGGTTGCTGCTCTACGTTGCCAACCAAAATAGCCTCAACGCCGAGATTTACCCAAGCAGCGTAGTCAATATCGCCATCTTTACTTGGTAACTGTGGCATATCATCAACACTAATGGGTTTAAATTTACCACTGCGCATTAAATCTTGAGCAATCACTTCGCTCAGCTTTTGTGGAATAGGCGCTATACCATTGTACTTAAATGGGACAATTGCTATGGGTCGTGCACCATCTATACCGTCTGTTATCACGATTTCTAATGCTGCACTGGCAATGCCATGAAATCCCAGTAGTACAATAAAACAAGCAGTTTTTATCTGGTTAAACATATCAATCCTTTAAAATTGAGGCGCTATAGTTAAGTTAATATTTTTTAATTGCTCAAATACGTCACGGTCTTTCGAAACAGGCAGAGTATCGGCCATCCGTACCGCGCGCATTGCAGCTTCGCACACTAAAGTATCTCCGCCCAATGATTTTACTTGCGTTACAAGGCCATTAAAACCTAGACGTATATTAAGACGACACTCTTTACCTTTCATCTTTACATCTTTTAAGAAGTTTTGTTGTATACGCGCCATTATTAAAGCTTTAAATTTTTCTACTTCGCCAACCACTTGCTGTTGACGTACCTTGTTACGCGCTGCCTGCTCTTTTGCCAACTGATCTTGAAGCATCTGCTCCTGTAACGCTTTAAGTCGAGCCTCTTCAGCAGCTTCAGCACGTTCTTTAGCTTCTTGCTCTTCACGTGCGCGTTGTTCTTCCGCTTTTTTCAAAGCTTCTTCTTCAGCTTTACGTTTATCAGCTGCTGCTTTTGCTGCTTGTTCAGCTTCTTCCTTTTGCTTTTCAGCTTGCAGAGCTTTAGCACGCTCTTTTTGTTCAATTTCTCGCGCTTTCTTAGCTTGAGCTTGCGCCTGAGCGGTCTCTTTTTCTTTAGCTCTGCGTTCGTTCTCTAGCTTTTTAATACGCCTTGCTTCTTCTTCGCGTTGTTTACGCGCGTCATTGGCACGACGCTCAAGATCACGTATACGTTTATCTTCAGCACGTTTTTGAGCATCTTCTTTACGTTTTAGCTCAGCAATTTTTTGCTCAACCATTTTTTGATCAACTGTCACTGCCGCAACCGCATTATCGGCCTCGGGCATAGGCTCTCTATTAAGTGTTACCTCTAACACTTTTGGACTGGGCATATGGAAGCTTGCCGAGCCTATAATTCCACCAATAATGAGCAAATGTAACAACACAGATTTTATTATTGAAGCACCCATATTAGCCATTACTTCCTTCAAATGATTCTGTCATTAGACCAACCGAAGGAACACCTGCATTTTTTAAGAAATCCATCAATAATAAAACCTCTTGATAAGACACTTTGCCAGAGCCTTTAATCATCACAGGTGTCTCTGGGTTCTTCATTAATTGTAATTTAATAACAGCAGCAACATCGAGCGCTTCCATCGGCTCTTCTGGGTTTGTGCCTACACTAACATAATACTTACCTTGCGCATCTATAGACGCAATAATCGGCGGTGTATCTTTAGTATCAACCAGATCAGATTCTTCCATCTTTGGTAAATCAACTTTTACGCCGTGTGTAATTAACGGCGCGGTTGCCATAAATATAATAAGCAATACCAGCATGACATCGATGTAAGGTACTACGTTGATCTCAGCAACAGGGCGACGTTTATTACGCTGATACATTCGCTTTTGCCTCTATTTGTGTAGCTGCTTGACGGTGTAAAATATTCGCAAACTCTTCCATAAAGTTAATGTAGTTTGATTCAAGCTTTTCTACTTTATTAGAAAAGCGATTGTAAGCAATAACAGCCGGGATGGCCGCAAATAAACCCATCGCCGTTGCAATCAATGCTTCAGCTATGCCTGGAGCAACCATTTGCAATGTCGCTTGTTTTACTTCACCCAATGCAATAAATGCATTCATGATGCCCCAAACAGTACCAAATAGACCAATGTACGGACTAATTGAACCAACCGTCGCTAAAAAAGACAAGCTAGATTCAAGTTTTTCAATTTCACGTGAAAGTGCTACGCGCATTGAACGGTGCGTGCCTTCCATTACAATACTTGCGCTTTGAAATGATGTTTTTTTATGGCGTGCGAATTCTTTAAAACCTGCGATAAACAATGCTTCAACACCCGTCACTTGGCTGCGAGAAGAAATTTCATTGTAAAGCTTACTTAGATCAATGCCTGACCAAAATTTCTGTTCAAAACGTTTTGCATTTATTAGCGCATCTGAAATTGCTTTTTTACGCTGAAAAATAATTGCCCATGACATAATTGACATACCCACTAGCGACAACATCACTAACTGTACCAATACACTTGCTTCGAGGATTAAATCTACAAAATTAATTCCTGATCCCACAATAAACTCCCAATTCGATTTCTTGTTAAGTACGCATTTTATAATGTGCGAGTATGACCAATGAAATAGTCAATAGTTCAGGCTAGTGTATCCACTGTGTCGTTCACTGACAACGATGTTGCTACGAATTAGCAGCAAAAAACGGTGAAAACCCAAACTTGCACTTTAATAATGTGTATCTGATTCTAAAATAACCACTGCATTTCAAACGCATTGAACTTTGAGTTTGCTCTAAGTGCGCTTATTTATATATAAAAAACAACTAAAACACGCGCTTTATTCACATTTGGTGCATAAACACGCAAAACAACAGTTAATCATTCATGCTGCAAAAAATAAACTAATCATAAAGAGTTTTAGCTATTATTAATAAACCAATATATTACAACACCCTACAAGCACATATAAGATTTAAAGTTTAAAAATAATTCAATGAATTATTTTATCGCATTATTTTTTTTAATCCGAAAAAGAAAATTTTCTAGTTTGAACAAAAAACAACTTTTGCGTATTATTCTCACATACCGAGCTGGCGCAGTAATAACAAACGTTATTAAGCACTGTTCTTAGCAATATGATTCTGATTTTTCGTATTGCATTGCTTAAATGCCCCCATGATAAAACATGGCTAATTTAAGCTGTATACCCTGGATTACTTCCTTCAACTTGTTGTTTACCCGCATTCTTATGCGGGTTTTTTTTTGCTTAAAAAAACTTTATCAATATTGGCACATACGATATAGGCTGCTTGCTTAACAGTGAGTGAACTAACACTCGTTGATTACTCAATACAGCGTAATATACCCAAACCACCCCTAAATGCAGAACCCAGGGTTTCACTGGGGCTTACTTTCAAGGCGCTATTTTGCAAGAACGGCCACCCCTTTTAAGAATGAACAACGATAAGAGAAGTAACGATGAAGTGCCCTAAGAGTTGGTGTGAGGCGAGTAAGGTTAACAGTCAAAATTGGTATACAAGTGGGGTTATTGCATTAATGACTACTTAAACTGAACTCTGGATAATAAATAACTTTTTATTTATATCAATACTTTAGTATATATCTTAACCAGAGTTCAGGTTACTTAAATTAATACAACCTGGGGAGGTTTAATCTTTCTTGGGCAATAAACCAAAGTGCGAATACGCAATTTCTGAGACAATACGCCCTCTTGGCGTTCGTTGAATAAACCCTTGTTGAATTAAGAATGGTTCAATCACATCTTCAATCGTTTCTTTTTCTTCGCCAATAGCCGCAGCCAAGTTATCTAAACCGACAGGGCCACCCATAAACTTTTCAATAATGGCGAGCAAGTATTTGCGATCCATATAATCAAAGCCACTTTTATCTACATCAATCATATTTAAGGCAAGCTCTGCTACGCTAGCATTTACAGTACCGTCTGATTTAACTTGTGTGTAGTCGCGGACTCGGCGTAATAGCCTGTTGGCAATACGAGGAGTACCTCTTGAACGTTTAGCAATTTCTATTGCACCATCTTCACACATTTCTAAATCTAGATAATGTGCTGAACGGCCTACAATAGTTGATAAATCCGCAACTGAATAAAACTCTAAACGTTGCACAATACCAAAACGGTCGCGAAGTGGTGATGTTAATGAGCCTGCACGAGTTGTTGCGCCAATTAAGGTGAAAGCAGGTAAATCTAGCTTAATAGAGCGCGCTGCGGGGCCTTCACCAATCATGAGATCAAGCTGGTAGTCTTCCATTGCTGGGTAAAGGATTTCTTCAACCTGCGGGCTTAGTCTGTGAATTTCATCAATGAACAACACATCACCTTCTTCAAGGTTCGTCAAAAGCGCCGCTAAATCCCCAGCTTTTTCAAGTACAGGGCCTGATGTGGTTTTAATATTTACCTTAAGCTCGTTGGCAACAATGTTAGCTAACGTTGTTTTACCAAGCCCTGGTGGCCCAAAGATCAATAAATGATCAAGTGCCTCAGCACGCGTTCGTGCAGCTTCAATAAATATTTCCATTTGCTGTTTTACATGGGGCTGCCCAGTATAATCAGCCAGCAACTTTGGCCTAATGGCGCGATCAACAACGTCTTCGTTACTTTGCTCGCTTGCGTCTATAAGACGATCCGCTTCAATCATGGTTTACTCACAACATTGATTTTAGAGATTCTTTTATTAGATTCTCTGTAGACATACCCGGCTTACTTACAGCTTTAACTGTTTTTTGTGCTTGAGCTAGTTTATAGCCCAAAGAGACTAATGCTGATACGGCATCATCTGATGCATTATTTGCGACCAACGTATCGTTTGCAACCGGTTCAATCACTGCATTATCGCTAAATGGTGTAAATAAGTCATTACCCCAATCTTTTAGTCTGTCTTTCATCTCGAGCACTAAACGCTCAGCTGTTTTCTTACCAACGCCAGGTAATTTAACCAAGCTAGTTGCATCTTCATTATTAACGCAACTAACAAACTGTTGCGCCGACATACCTGATAAAATCGCAAGTCCAAGTTTGGGCCCAACGCCATTCGCTTTTAATAGTTCACGAAATAACGCACGTTCAACTTTATTATTAAAACCAAATAATAACTGAGCGTCTTCTCTTACCACAAAATGGGTGTAAATTATTGCTGATTCACCCACATTAGGTAAATCATAAAAACATGTCATTGGCATGTTTACTTCATAACCAACACCGCTTACCTCAATGAGAATCTCTGGTGGCTGCTTTTCAACTAACACGCCATTTAAACGACCTATCATATTATTTCCTTAATCTTCCTCTAACGGTTTTAGATGCACTGCCCGCTAGTTTTATTAAATTTTGTTCTGAGTGAGCGTGGCAAATAGCAATAGCCAATGCATCAGCAGCATCGGCCTGGGGGGTTCCAGGTAATTTTAAAATGTTTTTGACCATTTGTTGAACTTGTGTTTTATCTGCCCCGCCATGGCCTACTACCGCTTGCTTTATCTGCCGAGCTGAATACTCAAACACCGGAAGCTCCGCCATTGATGCCCCTACAATTGCAGCCCCACGTGCTTGACCAAGCTTAAGTGCAGAGTCAGGGTTATGTGCCATAAACACTTTTTCAATCGCAAAGGTGGTTGGAGTAAACTGCTCTATTAACTGGCTAACACCTTGATAAATCATTTTCAAACGAATAGGAAACTCATGCTCTGCTAACTTAATACAGCCACTGCCCAAATAGTTGAATTTTGCCCCATGGTGCTCGATTACACCATACCCTGTTAACCGAGAGCCAGGATCGATTCCTAAAATTATAGCCAACTAAAAACCTGTTACTTAAAGGGTAATAACGCAATAATGCCAGAGCACTGTATAAATTACCAGTAAACATACTATTTTGACTTAACCGTTGTTTGTTTTTAAACCACACATACAAAAACACCCGCGGCTGCGGGTGTTTTTATCTGTAATAAATCATATTAGGCAAGCGAGCGAAGTAACCCTTGGGTGTTCTTTCGCATGGTTCTAGCAATCATCATATATCCCAATACCGACACAAATATTCCACCAGCCAGTGGGCCTAACACCCAAATGTGTGGATGCAGCTTACCTGCTAGTTCAAACATTTCCTTTTGTACTACAAGTAAAGCCAAGTCACTAATTAGCGCAGCAACAAAACCTGCAGATGCACCTAATAGTAAAAACTCGTAAAGTGTTGCATTTTTTATCAGTCTGCCCTTGGCGCCTAACGTTCGCAAAATAACAATTTCTTGCATACGTTCGCCCAAACTAGCTTGTACCTGCGAAATAAGCACTAATGCACCACACAACACAACAATTGACAATACAAAGCCTATAGCCAGTGACACTTGTGAAATAGTAGATCGAATTTGTTTAACGAAACTATCTACGTCAATAGCATTTATTGTCGGGTAAGTACGAAGTAACTCACTGAAATCACGCTTTTGTTCTTGTTCAATACGGACTGAAGAAATATACGTAGCAGGAAAATCAGCTAAAACATCAGGGCTTAGAATAATAAAGAAGTTAGGCTTTAAGGTTGCCCAGTTAACTTTACGTACACTGGTAATTTTGGCATCAAAAGACTGCGCACCGATCAAAAATGTGAGTGTATCGCCCATCTTTACATCGAGCCTAGCCAGCATTGACTCCTCTAAAGATGCCTCTGCAACAGCATCGTCACTAAACCATTGCCCATCAATAATCTCGTTATGGCTAGGTGCATCAGCAAGCCATGTTAGATTTAGTTCACGCCCAATACCCGAACGTGCCTCTTCGTCTTTTTTCTCGTTATCTTCAAGTGACACTTGCCGTGCTACCAACTCGCCATTTACCGCATTCACTCGGCCACGTATTGTTGGGTAGAACTCTGAGACTTGAATATTCTTCTGCGCTAAATAGTTATTTACCTCTGGTAACTCTGACTGGGTTATATTCACCAAAAAAGCATTAGGTGCATCACTGGGTAGCTGAGACTCCCAATCTGAAATCATGTCATTTTTTAATACCACTAAAAACAAAAGCAACTTTATAGCAAGTGAAAAACTAATTAACTGCACCGCATTTGCGTTCGCCCGTTTCTGGATAGATGCAATAGCAAGAGACCAGCTACTTCCTGGACGAAGGCCAAGTTTACGGCCGCCACCGAATATGAGTCGCGAAAGGCCAAATAACAGCGCTATTAAAATTAAGGTAGAAATAAACAAGATAGCCGTTATTTTAAGGTTATTACTAAATAACCACATCAGTAAAAATACCGTTAGAGCTGACATGCCTAAATGAACTTTACTTACTAATAATTTATCACCTAGGTTTCGGCGTAAAACACGCAAAGGTGGTATATCAAAAAGATCAAGAAGTGGCTTTATCGAAAACATCACCGCACAAATAACACCGGTACTAATGGCAACTAACCAAGGTTTGGCACTCGCAGCAGGTAATGTATTGTTCATCGATTTTGCAAGGTAACCAGTCGCTATTTCTTGTAAGCCGTACCCAATCAATAAGCCCACCAACACAGATAAAACACACACCATTGAAAGGTGTAATAAATATATTTTTCGTATGGTTGTTCGGCTACCGCCAAGGGTTTTCATCATCGCGACTGGATCATACTGGCGCTCACAATAACGTTTTGCAGAAACCGCAATCGCCACGGCTGCTAAAATTATTCCTAGTAAACCTGCCAGCAATAAGAAACTTTCAGCACGATTTAAGCTATTAGCAATAGGCGACTGCCTGTCTTTGACGCCATACCATTGCTGATTTTCCTTCATTTTAGGCTTTAGCCAAGCGTAAAAATTGCTAATGTCGTCTTCATCGCCCGCGTAAAGTTGACGATAAAACACGCGGCTACCTGGCTGGATAACTTGCGTAGCAGAAATATCCGCCTCATTTAAAAGCACGCGACGACTACTTGAAAAAATATTAAACGGTGCATCCGGCTCCTCGACTAATACTTTTTCAATCACAAATTGCGCAGCGCCTAGTTCAACAATATCGCCTACTTCAACTTTTAAAGCGTAAAAAACTGATTCACTAAACCAGACGTGCCCCACACTGGGGCCTTGATTGGCTACTTCTACTGTGCCAGTTAAGCTGGATTTAACTTTTAACTCACCTTTTAACGGGTACTCAGGTGACACAGCTTTTACTGAGCTTAATTGCATTTCTTCGTTCGCAAAAAGCATGGTATCGAAGTATGTAAGCTTGGCTGTTTGTAAGTTATATTCTTGTGCTTTAGTTAAGTAATCTGCAGGAATAGCATGACTACTTGCAAGTACTCGGTCTGCAGCAATAAAAGCACTGCTCTTTTGTGCAATGCTCTGGCCTATGCGGTCGGTCACCATGGATAAAGTTAATACTGTGAGTACTGCTAACGCAATAGCGGCACAAATAACCGTTAACTCGCCCCGGCGAAACTCACGACTAAACAATTTTAATGCTAATTTAGCCCACATTGGCAATAACCTCACTCGTGTCTTTTACCAACTGCCCTGCTTCTATTTGCAATATATGTTGGCACTTCTGTGCGAGTGTTTCGTCATGCGTCACTAACACTAGCGTAGTACCATGCGACTGATTAAGTTCAAACAATAAAGATTCAATCATCTTACCGTTTTTGCTATCAAGGTTAGCAGAGGGCTCATCAGCAAATAAAATCTTAGGTGTGCCAATAAAAGCGCGTGCAATGGCAACACGTTGCTGCTCACCGCCAGATAGCTGTGATGGGTAATGCTCAACTCGATGGCTTAAACCTACTTTTTCAAGCAGCTCAAGGGCCTGTTGTTTTGCATTATGATCGCCAGCAAGCTCAGCAGGCAGCATGACATTCTCAAGTGCGGTTAAGCTTTGTACTAACATAAACGACTGAAACACAAAACCTACTTTCTCAGCCCTTAATGCAGCACGTGATTCTTCATCTAAGGTATGTAAAGGAGCACCGTCTAAATAGATTTCGCCTTTACTAGATTGATCAAGGCCAGCCAATAAACTTAGCAGCGTAGATTTACCTGAACCAGAAGTGCCGACAACTGCTACTGAGTCTCCAGACTTGACATTAAACGTGATGTCGCTGAGGATGGGCAAATCCCCTTCGAGGGTAGTTACCGTTTTAGAAAGACCTTTAACTTGAATTATATTTAATTGAGATAGCGCTGACATATGATGCATTCAATCCTACGTTTTTTATTTGTTTTACTGTTAGTAATCAAACCACTTACTGCAGCAGCTGACAACACAATTTTAATATTAGGTGACAGTTTAAGTGCCGCCTATGGCTTAAAACAAGAGCAAGGCTGGGTTAAATTGTTACAAGATAAATACGACGCTGAACAAACAAGCATCCAGCTTATCAACGCCAGCATTAGTGGTGAAACTACAGGTGGTGCTCTGCGACGTTTAACAGGCCTACTTGATGAGTTCCAACCAAGTCATGTGCTTATTGAACTAGGTGGCAATGACGGGTTGCGTGGTTTTCCTACAAAAAAACTTCAAAACAACCTTACCTCACTAGTTGATAAAAGCAAACAAAGTGGCGCGCATGTAGCAATTATGGAAATTCATATTCCACCCAACTATGGACCACGTTACACGCAAATGTTTACCGAAAGCTTTAAACTAATTGCCGAACAAACCAACAGCCATTTAATGGAGTTTTTTGTCCTTAACGTTGCCACTGATAGCAGCCTAATGTTAAGCGACAATATTCACCCAAATAAAGACGCTCAACCCATTCTACGAGACGTAATGTATAAATCGATCAAAAATTGGTTAGCAGATTAAGTTTGCTGGGCACTATTTTGCCCAGCTCGTATAATAAATGTGCAAACAAACAAAAGCGTATTGATTTTTCGAAAAAAATACGTATATTGCTCGCATAGTCGGTATGTGGCGCAGCTTGGTAGCGCACTGTCATGGGGTGGCAGGGGTCGAGAGTTCGAATCTCTCCATACCGACCAATTATTTCCCTTTAATATCTAACACTTACACAAAATTAAAAGCCAACTTCTAAAAATCTATTTGTATTAGATTTGTATTACGTTTGTATTATTATTTTTTACCGCTACTCAAAAACTCTCTTTTAAGCATTAGAAATATTTATTAGTCCTACCAATTACCAACTCAGCTGTAACTAAAATCGAACTTGCATATTACGATGTTTTTGATGAGATAATAGAAATCACTTAAGGATATGTAACTTTAGGGTTTCTAAAAATTATTGTAGAGTTATTTTCAATAGCTCTAATTACTGTTAACCATATGCAGTAACATTATTGGCTTTTTAATAGGGTTACGTATTGCTATTGTTCTAAACGGCTCTTTAACTAGTGGATAAGAAAAATGAAAGCCGATAACTCGCGGTATTTTCAAAAAATCATACTTAATCTACTTCATTGGTTTATTTTGCATGGACGTTATACATGTATAGCGAGAAAGCCTAAGTTCTGACGTTGTACTATTAGGATTTGTTTGACTATAAAGAAAAAACTGAAGCGTAAAAAAGCAGCTATACAGCTGCTTTTTTAGTTATAAGGAAGAGCATTTTTGCTGTATTTCTTGAATTGCTTTGGATGAACCTCTAAGTGAATAATTAAAATATACCCTATCTTGACTGTGCCATTGAAGTTCAAGCTTTATATTTTGAGAATTTTTTAAATTCAATAACGCTTTTTTATCTTCTCTAAAGTGAATAAAACGGCTCCCCCAATCCTGAGTTAAGCCTACAGTCTCAACTTTATCGTCCCATTTCAATCTTGTGTTTATTAAGCTATAACCATCTTCAGTTGATGTATTTGTTAAATTAGGAGCATTAGAAAAACCAAAATATACCCACTCACTTTTACCATCACACCCCACACCAATCCAGCTATCAACATCACTGTATGGAAATTTCATACCTGGTACTGGATATGTGGTTTTTGAAGCTGCATAGAACGTAACTTTACCTGTCATTTCATCTGTAGCTGAAGTAGTCAACCAATCTGTTAGCGGTTTAATTTTTTCTGCTTTTTCTTTAACTACCTCTTCGGCCTTAATATCTGATTTCTCGGTTAATACAGGCTTTTTATAGTTCGAATTTGGAGTCGATCTTTGGCTAGCTGAGTAAACCAAATAAACTATTAAGATCAACACAAACCAAGTAATTAAAGATGTTTTTTTAGCGGGCTTAGCACCGCATTTTGGACATGTTTTTGCTTTTGAACTAACTTCGGCACCACACTCTTTGCATTTTATTAATGCCATTCCTTTCTCCATGAGTTTATTTTATTCCAAGAACATCTTGTAAAATATATGTTTTAACGAATGTAATCAACTGCAAAATACTCGTTAAAATATACCCGCCACCGCAATAATCTACGCTGCCGGCGCTAAACTGTCGTCGTCCAAATAAACTCTATTATCATCTAGTTCTGCTGTTACGCTAACTTGGTCTGTGGATGATGGTTTTATATCGCGGATCAATACGCCGTTACACCAACGTTCGCTAATACCAAACATGTATAGTGGTGGTTCTATTGAGCCATCAAGCACTGGTGCAAAGTCTAAATCAGCATCTATTATTATCTCATTGTTGGCTTTTCCTGGTATCACGTTATATGGTCCGGATAAAGTGCCGTCTGGTTTTCTAAGTGCCAATATATGAGATTGGCCGTTCTGCCACTCTAAACCTATATGATCAACATAAATAGAACGCCCAGAAACACCCTCTACAGTACCGCTTTGTTCATAGCCTGGTATATCATCAGCAACTGCACAATAATCTAAATACTTTGAATTCAGCGCATCCATTTCCGTTTTAAAATCAAAGCGAGTACGGCGATATCGACGGATACGGCGTTTACGCATACCAAACTGATAAGCTTTGTCTCGGTTTGTAACACCAAACGCCCTAACCTTTTCAGGGTTTGAGCCTAAATCACCAGGTAATAAACACATAATTGTTTCTGACTTCCATGTGGCTGGGTCAAAGTACTCGACTTCTACGCCATCAGGTTCATCGTCATCAATCAATTTTATAGAGCGTTTTAACATACCTACATAGTTATCTGGTTGATACATGTGCCGGTATATCGTTCTTTTTTGATCACGTACTGGGGTAATTTGCCCATAGTCAATGGTAGGCTCTGCAAAGCCTACAGCGAGCACACGTTTTAATACTTCAAACATGGTGCTTTCACTATCAAACACAGCATTAAATTCATCACCACGGTTGTGCCAAACAGGATGTAGTGCTTCAAGCTCTGCTAACCCAATTTTACTATCGCTGTGGCCTGAACTTCGTATTACATGTGCAAAGAACGGTGCTATATCAGTTGTTGGCCTTGGTGCACTCCACGCGCCATTTTCGTATACAGGTAATACACGTGTGCCGATTAAGTTAAATTTATTTTCTGCAGTGCCAGCTAATGCGTTGGTACCACGAATTTTTACAGCAATTGTTGTCATACCATCATAACTGGTGGCACTTTCTAGCTCTGATTTAAGTGCTGTCCAATAGATATCATCGTAAATACGAGTATCATCTGTTGCAGCTGTTACTCGCTTAACACGAACTTCAGGGCGAATTTTAGTGGGCAATGTAAACGGCTGCGTTCTTCCGAGCTCATCATTTGTTGATGCGCTATACGTCAGGCTATCAAAGGCCGTCCACTCACTGTCACCTTCATGGCGATATTCTATAAGTAAAGTAACTGACTTACTTAAAATATTGCCGTTATCGTCAAGCTCCCCTAAGCCTCTTGGCATTCTAAAATCTAACCAAAGCTTATCTGTCAACTCTCCTGCGGGGCACGCAAAGAATGGCCCATTAAATTGGCCATCCCCGCCACCATCTTCTACGGCCACTGTTGCTGAATTTGAGTTTTCGCTCACAAAACCTGTCCAAGTAGGATCATCTTCGAACTGACCGTCAACTTTATTTACTTGGCTACCTGATGTGTTTTTGTTTAACAACTCAAAGTAACCATCATTTTGACCATTTAGCGTGCCCGATATTGTCAGAATTTCGCCAATCTCAAAAGGTGGCATCGTAGGGTAACGTATTGGAGCGCCGAGCTCTGGCTCAAACTCAACTTGAGTGACAATTAATTCATCATTTGAAAAGTTATATTCATAATGACTTCGGTCACCGCCCGTAGTTAATGTTCTACCTTTTAATTCGATGCCGGTACTGCCCGACGTCGAGCCAACTTCACTTGATGTAAATATATTGCGGTGCGCTTCATGCGTTGTTACATCTTCGCCAGGGGCAAATACTTGATAATCAATATCGCCAACATAACCACGGACGGGTGTATCAGCGATATATATTTCTTCCGGTAAAATTTCATACTCACCTCTGCCGACACACAGCATAAGATACAGCCACTGTTCATTATTAATAAACTCACGGCGTGGCATAGTTAAGTAGTCTGGGTATATTAAATGACGTCCTGCGGTTTCTGGAATGATCCCCATCAAACGTGGTTTGTTACCTTGCGTATTAACATCATAAATACTGCTACCATCAGGTGTGGTTGAATTGTAATTATCGGGTATTTGGTTTGCGGTATATACCGCATAACCGACAGCGATTACAGCAATAACCGCATAAGCGATAGTGGCAGGCTCTTTTGGCTCAACAATGATACTTACATCATCCAACACCTTAAATTGATAAGTTTTCCAATTTGTAGGCAATAAGATCTGCTTATTGATAAGCACAGTAAAAAATGGTTCTTCACTTTCGTAATAAGCAGGGACATTTTCAGTCAGCCATTGATGTAGTGTCGAACCAACCTTACATTTACAGGGCTCTATTAAAGAAGGATCTAATTTGTTTGGGTAAACTTTAATATCAACCCACGTATTCATAAAATTTAACCTCTTTAAATAACCGCTTGAAGTCAGCGATGCTGTCAATTGATGGCCCTTTACGGCGGGATGTATGCAGTATTTCAAGCTTACCGTCGATCAATTCAACCGTGCCGATGTGAATTAAGCTACCAAACTTAAAACCGCACGCCACAACACCAGATGATGGCTCGCAAGCTCTAAAGTTCGAAACAATTTGTTGGTAGGCTTCAGTAAGCAAACTTTTATCGTCGGGATGAATATGACCAAACGATTCGAATAATGGTTGCCCATAATAGTGATGGAGGCGATGCCGAGTTTGACCCCAGCAGTCAAACCCAGACATATCTCGCCCCTCATTCACATATGGAACACTTAAATAATCATTAATTGTGAATGCCATAATTAACTGAAGTATTTGAGCCCTGGGGCAATGGAAGGTGTATAGCGCATGTTAGGCCAAGCTTTATTTACTAGGTCATTAAATGATGCAACTACATTTATGCTCTGTGCAGTAGCTTGAACGTCAGCAGCTTTCATTGTAACAGTCGGCTCTGCAGGTTCACTTAAATCACTGGAAACATAGACACGGTATATAACATCAATTTTTACGCCCGCACCTATAGCCTGATCAATAAGTGCAAGTGCTTCACCAGATACATTATCAATTTGAAATTGTAAGTCCTGGCGCCCTTTGACACCTTTTTGAGGTAAAGAAACACCCATACCGCTGGCTTTAAATATAACCATGTCGCCATTTTCAATGCCAGCGATTTGGTCATCAAAGCCATCACAAATCCTAAGCTCCCATAAATCGGCAGCTTTAAGTTCTAATGTGTGAATGGGAATGTCGTTAACTGGGGCGCTGGCGTAAATGCGTTGGAGTACTTGGCTCATGATTACCCCCAATATTTTAAAAAAGCCCATATTTCATCGGCCATTTGATAATAACCACTCTCATTTGGATGAACTGAGTTTGTATTTCTAAATACTTTTTCAGAACTTCGGCTACTAACATCAGTGGTAGAGCTTGGAAAACCATGAACTGGGTCAATTGTGTATTGAACAGGGCAAAGAAATACATCGCTTCCTTCGCTGTCTTTATACGCATTAACCATGACTTGGTTGTAAATTAAAATATTGCGTTTATACCTAGCACGAGTCTGGCCGCTAGAGTAATTAAAACCAAACGCGCTTTGCCCTTTACAGGGTGGAATTGTCACCATGACAGCAATTCTAATATTTGGGTTGTAACTGTGAATATTATCTATAAGTAGATTCAATTTTGTTACATTAGCCAAGGCTAAACTAGTAGCTCCTTCATCACTTGTTTGGCCAAATACATCATTTATACCTAAGTGAATGAAAACCCAATCATCAGTTCCTATTGTTAAAGCGTTTTCAGCTAAATACGCTGAGAAATCGACCCGTTGCGTTGAATCATTCCAAAAAGGATTTCCGCTTACTCGAGACCAACTATCAAAACCAATATTGTCGTCACCTATACCTGAATCTTTAACTAAGTTACCTGAAGAAATAGGCTCATCAGTTCCGGATTTTCTTTCTAGAATTAAGTAACCATCACCATTAGTTAAATGATTTTCCTGAACTCGATATACAGAATTATTATGTGCGTATTGAGTGCTATTGATGTATGGCTCAACCGTTAAACCTGTAACATTAAATCTAAAGAACTCTCGTCCAGCCGTTGTATAGTCATCAACTCGCCAACCTCCACGGCCTTCATGCTTAACATCACCGCTACCTATTGTGCCAATAGTGGTTATGTTCATAACATCAGTGGAAGCTAAATTAACCACTTCCCCGACATACTGGCCGCCAGCTGTTGTGCTATCTCCAATAAACAAGCATTTCCTAGTTGCACCGTTGCCAGAATCGCTATCTGCCACTCTGACAGTTAACGCTTTTTCCCCCCATAAGTTCTTACCATCTTCAGGATCTCTAATTTGAACGTTTAAAGCTAGGTTAGAACTACCAGACGCGATTAACCTGAAGCATTCATCTAAGTGCAATCCTTGTGAACAAGCTGTATCCCAAGCATATTTTTCCATATCTGCAGCAACTAGATTGTCAAAATATAAATTGATTTGACTGCCTTCCAGCGCATAAATTTGGTCTGCTCCGTAAAGCTCTACAGATTTACTTTCTTCGGCACTTTGTAATTCAACCGTTTTACGAATTTTATAATTAAATGCTACCGTGGGGTTCGTTACTAATAATAGCTGAATTCCTAAAGGTGGGTTACCTGAATAGGTTGTCCAACTCGACCCATTATTTACACTGTAGTACGACATGCCTGCAAAATTATCAGGCGAACCCGTAGCATCTCCACATACAGCTTGACCTCCTACATCATTAACAGCACGGTATGTCACACCCATAAAACCTGAGGTAAAATCAGCGTTATTTAATGTAATTGGCTCTAACGTTTCAGGACTTAATAGTAAGATAGTCAAATCAGTTAACAAATCGTCTTCTGGGTCTACTGATATAGAGCCTTGAGCCAAAACAGAGCCTGTAGGGCATCGACCGTTACGAACTTCAATCAATATAGTTGACCATTTATCGGTGTCTAAATTTGGCGTTGTTCTGCCAATAAATGGCAAACGGATCGCGTTTATATCATCTTCTACTGGATACAAATCGCAGCCCCAGCCGCAAAACGGCGCTGTTCGTTTATTGTAACCGGGGCTGTTAACTAAATTCTGATTTTCAAAACTTTCATATTGAAGTTTTGTTTCTTTCTGAATAACCTTGTTTAAAGTTTTACTCTCTGAAGTGTTAGAAAGATCTAGCTGACCAATGTAATTGTAATCTTCACTTTCAGATAATGACGCAAGATACTCAGTTTCTATTGCTAAACTTTTATTCCCTGAATATGTCAGCCATTCACCGGTTGAGATTTTTTTGTACTGACTGGAACCACCGAATCCATTTATTGTTGCTGTACCATTCCCTGCAGCCGCTAAATTAGCAGATACGTTCTCAGCCCAAAAACCAACCCAATAAACTTCTGGTAAATCAGTCTCTGTTAAAGTGATAAGCTCTCCTGTTGCAGGGCTTTTAAGCGCTACTTTGGTAACAGGTATGTTTTGTTTACTTTTAACATAAACAATGCCCTCAGCAAGTAAAGCGCCACTCGAATCTGTAGATCTAAGCTCTACATAAATCGTTTTGATTTGGTCTTGAGGTGTTAGCGATTTTGTTGGCAGACCAGGAATACTAACAGCATTTATAGACTTCCCTGATTGGCGCTGGAGTGTTTGACCATAACCACATATATCATCTGCTTCACCTCGTGAAGTAAACGCTGGAGAAGATATCATATTGTTACACTGATTAATTTGCGTGTAATTCAAGGTAGTTATAAGGCTAAACACATCTCTCAATGATGCCAATTGACTATCTAACTTTGGCAAGTCGATAAAGTTTTGGCTCTGTAGTGTACTGATATCATAAAGTTCAACTGGCGGAGGATAACCAGTTCCACTACTAGTTTGTATCCAATTTGTCAGCAACTCACCAGTTCCACTTGTTAAATACATCTGTTTATTGATTGTGCTCGCATCTTGAACATCTACATATCCATTTACAATATGCGGCATGACTCTTGATGATTTATCTAATATGTCCATTGAATAATACAAAATACCAGCAGGTACATAGTTGGTATCAATCAACTTACTGAACGGAACCCAACTAAAACCAGAGTCAGTAGTTATAACAGTGGTTTCGGCTATTTTGGTTAACTTATCTGCTGACCAAATGCGAACTCTAAGCGGGGAGCCAGGAAACTCCACATTATAAAATACCTTCAGCATATTAAAAGCTGTTCCGTCCCAATCGAAAGGCGCTGCCCAACCAGTGAAAGTAGACGTAATTACTCGTTTGTCACCTATGTCACCTGCCTGATACGTTCTCAGCTTTTCAGATACTGTCAAACCAAATAATTGATTAGATATAGGTGTTGTTAATGTAGCAGCCCCTTCTGAAACTCCTAATCTAGAGTTAAATTCATTGAATGGGTCATAACTTGATTTAACCCACGCTACGTCTGAATAGCCATACAGACCATTATTTGCAGGAGTGTCATTCCACACTTCTGCAAGCTCCCCTGACGGTGGTGCTCCTGCTGCGACCATTTCTGCCTTAGTTTCAAATGCTAATCTACCTTGGACTAGAGCTTGAATAGCTGAAAAATTATCTCTAATGGCCTTTGATATACTATCTTTAGTTACACCATTCACTTCGACAGTTTCATCTTCTGCACCCGCCAATATTGTATTCAACTGCTCTAGTAAAGTCTCAAGCTCCGTCACTAAACTAAAAAATGACATTTCTAATTCTCCTGGTAAGTATCTAAAGCGTCAGAAACGCCATTAACAAATTCATCTAAAGTATTTGGTTCTAATAAGCTGTTAGCAGTGGCTTCCTCACTCACTATCTGCCGCTCTTTAATTTCGATATTCGCGCTGTAACTCCAAAACCCGCCATTGAAACTGCATGACTCCAGCGGGCTTTGTTTAAAACGTACATCGTGATCAATTAAGCCTTGGGGTGTGCGAATTGGCATAACAAACCAGTTAACCGCATCGTTGGTACCGTGTTTCACAAACCCTTCTAAAATAGCGGCCTGGTCAGCCTTCAGTTTCCACGTTGCTGCCATCGTCGTTGGCACTGATTGAAAGCGCTTGCGCTGCCGAGCGCGACCGCTTGCCATTTCAGTTCTTAATAAATTAGGGTTTTGGGATAGCCGGTGAGTTGAAACAAGGGGAAGTTTTAGGTCTTTGGGGTATCGAACTAACATACTTAGAACCCCTGCCTTTGTAAGCCATAGGTGTTTTCAAGAACCATTGAAGCTTCGCCTCCCTGTCGAATACTCGTCACAAATATGTTGATAACTTCTTCACCTGATGGGCCTGAACTGCGTGTTGTCGAACCTGCTCTACTTGCATCTTCAAACAAGTTCACCGTTACATTCGAACCTAAGGTTTGACCTTTTGTGTGATCGACAACAGTCTCTTGAGGGTGCAGCATGGCTAACTGACCACCTTTTCCATCGAGGCCACCTGTCCTTGGTCCATCCCAGGTATAACCACCACCATCGAAAGAAGCTAAACCGCTCACTTTGCCTGCATATAAACCACCTGCTGCAATTACAACACCCGCAGCAGCTGCACCGAGCACGGGGCCCACATACGGAATATCAGCAAGTGCGTTATAGGCTTTCATTGCGGTGTCGTAAGTATTAGTCCAAATGCTTTGTAAGGAATTACGCTTTTCTTCATCAAGCATTGTTTGCCCAATACTCATGGCTGATTTGGCATAGCTAGCGTTCTTACCCTCCATATCACCAAAGTAACCACCCATTACATTAAGTAAGCCGTTATAGCCATCCTGCATCATTTGATTACGCTGCGCCTCACCTTCGGCTAGCTTCTCTTGATGCTCACGTTCTTTGTCTTCACGAACCGCTAGCTGCTCTTGCTTAATCAGGCTTATATTTTGCTCATGCTGTGCTAATGCTTGCTCTTTTGCGGTGTTGTATTCGGCTTCTATCTCAGCGGTGATTAGGTTTTTGTCACGCAATAGCTGAAATTCGCGTTCCATTTCTTGCTGTTTACGTTCAAAGCGGCGGTTCTCGAGCTCGACTTCTTTGCCGTCTTGCGCTAACTGAGCATCAAATATTTGTTGGTATTGGTTACGGGCTGATTCAATTAGCTTTTGTGCTTTTTCGTCAGCCACTTTAGGATCTGAATTTACCAATAAATCGCTCAGGTCTTTCTTTTTGGGATTGTTTACTTGCTCTTGTGCTGCGGCTTCAAATTTAGTTTGTACATCAGTGATCCATATTTTGATTTTTTCTGATGGCATAGGCGCCATTGATAAATCACTAAGCTCTTTGGCTAAGCTATCGGTAGTTTGTGATACTGAATCAGCAAAAAAGTTAATTTCGTCTAACGTTTCAGTGTCAAAACCTAAGGCGTCTCCTAATTTACCACCAACTTTTGATGCAACAGTGCCTACTTGCACTATGCCATTTACGAGTTCGGCCATAGCCTGGCGAACAAGTAAAAAAGTTACTTGTAAACCTCGGCCCATATCAGATAAAAACCCAAGACCTGAACCAACTTTAGTTACGACCTGTTGGGCAATAGAACCAAAACCACCGGCTTCTTTTGCTGATTCGGTCCACATATCTGAAATAGCGCCAATAATAGGCGCTGTTTCAATGGCTAGCGTTTGCCCAAAGCTGTGTGTGGTTTTTTGTGCTTTATCGAATGCATCGTTTGCCATCTCAACTTTAGCAGCATCGATACGATCGAACGTCATACCTAGAGCGTCGGCTTCTTGCATCATGGCGGTTATGCCATCAGCGCCCGCGTCCATCACGTTGATCATCTTAGCGCCCGATTTACCCATTAAGCTTTGTGCTAGGTAAACTTTTTGGCTTTGGTCTTCAACGCCTTTGAGTTTGTCGGCAATGACTTTAAATTGCTCTTCAGGTGCAAGGCCTTGCAACTCTTGAACAGATAAACCTAAACCATCAAGCGCATACTTAGCTTCACCGGTGCCCGTTTGCCCCACTTGGCCTAGGTTTTTTTGCATGGTTTGCAGTGATTTATTTAGCTCTTCGTTAGAAGCACCATATAAATTAGCGGCATGCTGCAAACCACCTAAAGCCTGAGTAGTAATACCTAAACGGTCTGCTGTTTTAGCTTGTTGATCAATAAACTCTGCATTTTTTGCATAAATAGAGGCATACGCGGCTACACCTGCTGCGCCAAACCCCGCCATTACTTTAGCGCTACTGCCTACCATTTTGCGGGTTTTATCAGCCCACGATGAGGTTTTTTTATTGGCTTTATTGAGCTCAGCAGTTAACTTGCCACTTTTACCGATTAAATCGATAGTGAGCGTTGCAATTGATGCCATGTTAATTTCTCTTTTGTTTACGCCAAGGACAGGTATTTAAAAACGCTTCGGCTTCGCGGCGTTTTTGCTCGTATTCAATTTTTCGTTGTTCGCTTCTGTCGAATGTCAGGCCCATTTTTAGCCCTTGATGGACTAAGCGCAGTTCCAGTTCGTCAGCTGATAAGCGTTTATGAAGGTCGTAGAGTGAGCAACCCAAGCTATCTGCTAGGTTGCAGAGCGCTTGTAACTCAGGTTGCTGTTTTAGTTTTTTTCAATCGCCTCAAGGTTCTCTTGAGCAAGGTTAGTGAAAAATAACCCAGTAGTGTGGATCATACCCAGCTGCTGCATATCAATAAGATTAGGCAGTTTGGCGGCTTCTTTATCGTCAAACTTGCCATGCAGCATGTAGTACGTATTGCGCTGCGCCATTTTCTCAAGCTTTTTAGGGTCGGCGTGTTTATCGCTAAATAACTCACGGGCTTTTACTTCATCCATTGCCGGCAGTCGGTGTAATACAATTTTACCTACGCCTTCAATGTCAAACTCACGGGAAGAAGTAGGTAACTTCCCCGCCATAATTTGGGCTGCTGTAATCATTTAACCCCCTAAGCTGCTGGTAGCGTTGAGAAGTCAACTTCTTGCAGCTTGCCAATGCATGCAAACATTTGTTTACCTGAATCTTTACCCGATTCACCGCTAAAGTAATCGTGTGGTAAAAATTCAACATCTTGTACTTCGCCGCTGGCGCGGGTTACTTTAATGCTGATAGGTGTGCCGGCCTTTACCATATCGCAAAACGCTTTTTGATCTACATTGGCTGGTTTATGGCGAAAACTAAGCTCCCAATCTTGGTCCTCAGGTAGGCATTTTTCACTGTATGAACGTCTATCGGCTGCAATGTCAGTATCGTCTTCATACACTTTGCCAGAGTTAATTTGTGGGATGATGTCGAGCCCTGGCAATATAGCGTCAACTTCACCCACACCCGTAGTACAAAATTGCAGTGTAGACTTATGTGAATCAACCGTATCAGCGGCTGGGGTAGTTACTGGAGTAATTGGCATTTTAAACCTCGTTATTTATGGTGTGGTACTTAAAAATGTATTCGTATGACTCGCGGTATAACTTCGAGCCGGTTTCAAAGTCGGGTATGCGGCCTTGTTTAAGTGCAAGCTGCACGTCTACTTCATCATCAACAAACCCTTGTTTGTTAAAAATGTTTGCAAGCTCTTTGGCTATTGCTTTGGCATTAGCGGGTAGCTTGCTGTAACAATCAAATTGAATGAGTGCTTCGCTTTGGTTGTCTTCCATGTGTATTTCGATTGGAGTGTCATCGTTGATCACACTAAGCAGCACATAGTTATCGTCTGAGTTATGGTTAGTCGTTAAATGCAGTGCATTACCAATTAAGGCGTTAAGCGCTTCTGATGCGAGTGCTTTTGTACGTATACTGTTTTCTATCATGCTGGTTTGTTCTTTTTAGCAATGCGACGCTGGGCCAGATTGATACGCTTAGCTAAGCCACGGTTAATCACAACTACGACTTGATTAGTGCGCTTTTTAAAAGCTTGGCGAATAAATGGGTCTGCTTTTTGGTTGGTTGTGCCATATTCTACTTGCACTATGTAAGGCACTTTAAACACACCCACACGTACAAGCGATACAACGCCTTTACCAAAACGGCGGGTTTCTCTTCCTTGCCGGTTAGTACTTGCCTTTACTTGAATACGCGATCTTAAAAAGCCTGGGCGAATCTCGACCTTTTGCCCTTGCTTAGTTTTAACTAGCCTCACTATGTCTGACTTTGGTGCATTGCGCTGCATGCCTTGCTGGTATTTAATTGCACCTTCTTTTATCGCGCTGGTCATCATACCGGTGGCTTTCTTTGCACCCACTTCTTTGGCTATATCTAGCAGTGCTTTTTCCATTTCTTTAAGACCAGAAATATCAATACCTGTATCAAGCATGGGTTATCTCCTTAACCGCGATAATGGTTGATATGTTTGCGAAGTCTTGGTTAACAGGTGTACCAATGATTTCAAACACACGTTGCTTATAAACAATTTGATGTATTGGGGTTATTTGATTGCTGTACCGGCACGAAATTGTGTGGGTTATTTCGCCGATTAGCTGGCCGCTTTGTTCAAACTCTTTAGCTGCTCCCGTTTGGATGTTTACCCAGCGGTAAAATTCATGCTCATGGCTGTTTGTGTTATAGCCGTCATTTGACTTTACACCTTCACCAAAGCTGGCTTTGCAATTGTATTTAGCTGCTGGGAGCGATTTCATAGCAGTTCAACCGCCAGTTCATCAGCAATGGCTTTAAATGCATTTGGCATGTCGTAAAGTTGCACTGGTGCGGTGTCTTCACGGTTACGAAACCAATCTGCAATTAAAACTAAAATAGCTTGTTTTGCTAGGTCGTATTTATCCTGGTCTAGCATGGTGGCGGCATCAATTGCATTGTCATCAACCCCAGCATGACCAAATACACATTCTATTTGTACGGCATCAGCAACTTTAAAACCAACCGCTGGCCATTGCCCACCTAGTTTAGGAGTAATTGTGGCCGTTAATCCATGTTCAATTACACGGTATTCACTTGGGTCAATAGTAACGAGCTGCCCCAAGTTATTAATATATTTAATTGATGTGATGCTCCGAAGCGGCGCGTAAGGCAAGTTTATTTCTTTGCAGAACTTGGGCAGTGCAAACTGCCATGTTTGCTCTACTAATAACCGGCCACTACGTTGTTCAAAACGTTTACGCGCTCTAGGTACCAAACTTTGCAAATAATCATGGTGATCATCATCAGCATGGGTATGTGCTGCCAGTTCTTCTACAGTGAATGGCTCAATACTTGGCGCCTGTATTAACTTTCGGAGCATTTTCATTATGGTTACTCTTTGCCGTCAGTGTTTTCGGCGTTTTCACTTTCTGCGTCTTCATCAGTCGCATTAAGGTCAACAACTTCAACTTCTAGCTCTTTGCTGCAGTAGTCAACCGCTGCTTTGTCACTTGATAACTCACCTACTTTAATAAGTGGCTCAAGTAACTCAGCATCGCCTTTTACAAGTGCGTTTGGTTCAAAAGATTGATCTGCAATTACACATGCAACCAGTACACGTGCAGTAATTAGCTTTTTAGCTGCCATGGTCAAATTCCTTAAATAAAAAAGCCCCTTTACAGGGGCAATTGGAGCATCAATTAAGCGGCTGCATTTTGGTAGTACTTAACAGCACCACCTACATCGATGCAGCGGCCACCTGTGCGCATAAATGCTAAGAAACCAACTTGGCCCTTGCGGCTATATGCACTATCTGTGAAGCGGAAGAACAACATTTGCGATACATCACGCACAATGTATTTAGAAAAATCACCAAACAAAACCGACTTAGCGTTAGCCGCCATGGTTGGAATGTGTTGGTTTGTTGCATACGGTTTGCCTAAAATAGTATTAGGCTCTGAGGCTTCCATACCCGGTAACCAAAGCGGGCGGCCTTGCAGGTCTTTAAGTTTTTTAACCACTTTGATTGTAGCGTCGTTCATCATGTAACCGCATTGCATGCTGCGGCGATACGCAGGGTCTACGCTGTGTTGTAAATCAACCAAGTCATCATACGTAACGGTTGCAATTTGGCCTGCCCCCCCTACTTTTCCCGCTGTGGTATCAGCTAAAATACCGTGTGGTTTGCCAGTACCATCACCATTAATAAAGCTATCTTCTGAGGTGCGGCCAATACGCATACCAATTTGGCCATTAATGTAACCTTCAAGGTCAAACTGAGTGTCTTGCAGTAATTGGAACGGTACTGCAATCACTTTAGAGCTGATCATGTGCGTATCAATGTTACGAACACCAAATGAAGTATCTTCATCATCTGCGGTGCCATTTTCCGCTAACCACTCACCTTGCTCAGCGGTTGCGTTAGCCGTAGGCCAAGGAATTGTAGAGCCAGTTGCTGTAGGTACTACGGTTGCAAGCTCACGCATGCCGCCATACGCTTTAAGCGCTTGTGAAATACCCGGTGCAATTTCGTCAGCTGTTAAATAACCGCCTTCTGAACCGGTGCCTGTGCTCATGGTATTTTTAGGGCTGTCGATACGGGCTTGTACTGCACTGCGTTGTTCTTCATTGAGCGCCGACATACCACCGCGTAACCACGATGCATAAGCGGCTTTTTCTTGGTGAAGTTGGTGCTCTGCTTCATCAGTAGAAATACCGTTATTATCGGCGCGGTCTTGGATGGTTTGCTTTGACTTAGCTTGGAGGTCGAGCACTTTTTGTTGGCGGTCTAAATCACCATCTAGCGCATCAATTTTAGTTACTAGGTCGTCGTATTTCTTTTGCTTGTCATCGCCCCATGCTTCATCTTTAGGGTGATCCGATACCAATTTGTTTAGGGTTACAGCTAAATCTTTTCGCTGCTCACGCTTTTGTTGGATAGACATATTTCAATTTCCTCAATTTTAAGTACAAAAAAAGCACCCGTAGGTGCTTTAGTAGTGGTGCCAGCGGAGCTAGCCAGTAGTTAGCAGCATGTTGGCAAATCGCTCTAGCCGTTCACGCTGCACAAATTTATCTTGTGGTTGTTGGGGTTTAGGTGCATTTTGATATGACGTTAAATCCCATGCTTTATTGGTTGTTGAATCGCTTGTGCCTTCTTGCATAATGCTATCTACAAAGCCATGCTCTAGGGCTTCTTGTGCAGTAAACCATGTTTCGTTTTTCATCCAGGTGCGTACTTGTTCTTCACCTGCTTCAGTGCGTTTTTCGTAGTCGTTTACAATGGTGTTATCGACTTTATCAAGCATATCGGCGGTGTCGCGTATCTCTTGTGCATTTCCAAGGGCAAGTGTCCAGGCGTAGTGAATCATATAAAAGCCCGAATCAGCTATTTCAATAGTGTCACCTGCTAATGCAATACGTGTTGCTGCACTGGCTGCTATACCATCAATATGAACATGGATTTTTGCAGAGTGCGCTTTTAAGCTTGAGTAAATAGCGGTTGCTTCAAATACGTCACCACCTGGGCTGTTAATATAAACATCGATGTCGGTTGCATCAGTAATGCTTAGCAGGTCGCGTTTTATCATTTCTGCTGATACGCCCCACCATGGATCAATTACATCGTAAATCAAAAATGCTGGGCGGCTTTCGCCTGCGTTGGCCAGTGGTGATTGTTGCTTTACTTGATAACCAACTTGGTCACGGTTTTGGCAGTTATTTTTAACTAACTGCATTAATTTGCGGCTGTTATTCATGATTCGTTTTCCATTGGTTGATTATTTGCAATTGGGTCGTATGGCAAAGCGTATTTACCACCAAATTCAGGTAAGTTTTCGAGCTTACGAACTTCGTCTATGCTCATCCAGCCGGGGCCTTGTGAGCCACCAATTGCTTG
Organism: Pseudoalteromonas sp. KS88; assembly: GCF_004766475.1. Lineage (NCBI taxonomy): Bacteria > Pseudomonadati > Pseudomonadota > Gammaproteobacteria > Alteromonadales > Pseudoalteromonadaceae > Pseudoalteromonas > Pseudoalteromonas sp. KS88. The sequence continues at coordinate 189,342 of NZ_PYHV01000019.1, read as the reverse complement.
GCGGTAGGCTTCGTTTCTGTCTTTAAGCGTTAAGCGCATTAAATTAGCGGCTATAAACTCGGCAAACATCGGTTTGTTTAAAAACAGTTTGCGGTTTAGCTCTTGTTCAAAGCGGTTAAGGTGTGGCCCTAATGTAAAACGTAAGAACGATAAGCCAATTTCACCTATACCTGAGCCCCATGATGTTGATTTTTGCTCTTGGTTTACCATAAAACTAGGTAAACCAAATGCGCGGGCTATATCGGTAATTTGAAATTCACGTGATTCAAGCAGCTGTGAGTCTTTAGCTGATAAGCTCAATGCTTTAACATCCGTGCTTTCATCAAGAACAAGTGGGAATTTTGAGTTTTCTACACCGCCATAGGCCTTAACCCATGCCGTACGGAACTTTTCTTTTTGCTGTTCATCCCATTTGCCTTTTTTAACAACGGCTACACGTTGCGTTGAGCCCGATTTAAAGAACTCGCCGCTGTGTTGCTCCATGGCCAGTTCAAGGCCAATGCTGTTAAACGCGCCCCACTGAATAACCGACATAGATTTAAGGCCGTTAAAGCCAAAGCCAGGAAAGTGCAATATGTCGTCTTGATCAAATCCGCGGGCAGTACCATCAAGTGTAAAAAAGTAATTTAGCCTTCCATTGTTATTAACAACGTTCATACCGACTGGGCTAATTGGTAAAATCTCTTCTATATCACCATTGCGATCACGTAATAACACGGCATAACCATCGCCATGCAGCAAAACACTTGAAACCATGAACTCCCAAAACGTTGCAGCACTCCACACTGCTGTGGGTTGTAGGTTAAAAAGATTAGCTAAAGTGTGGTTTGCAAGGCGTTTTTTATCGCCTTTATCACCCCGCTCATATATATGTACGGGCATCTGCGCAATAGCACCGGCAATTAGGCGTACGCAAGCAAATACAATAGACACTTTCATTGATGTTTTAGGCGTTACAGCTGGGCCTGCCAATGATGGCATGACGCCAAACAGGTCAGATAAACTATTTATATCCTGCACTGTAATATCTTTTTGAGCAGCAGAGTTATTAACTGCTGGCGCGGTTTTACTGCTGAAACGACTTAAAAACGGGATATTAAACATTAGAATTCCAAAAACTCTTGGTTAGAACCATCGTCTTCTTCAGGCTGCCATGAGCCAATGAAGGCCAGCAACTTAGCGACGGCGGTATCAATTTTGTTGTCTTTATGTTCTTTCACTGGGCGGATATATTTACCGTCCATGGTTTCTTTGGCTATTACGTTGCCTAAGCACCAAGTAAGAACTGGATCACCGTTATGGTGTATGCGGCCTTGCCTGAGTAAGTTTTCAAACTCACGCATTGCCGGTGAAAAATTGGTGTAATTTTGTGACACTTTAATTGGCTCTATGCCTGTGCTGTTTTGCACGCGCTGTGCAATAGGTGCTGCACCTGCTGGGTCGTAAAATAAGCCTGTTACTTGGTAGTTTTCGTTATCGGTTTCGATAGCGCGTTCTACTTCGTCGTAATCTATGCTGGTACCTTCGCATTCAATTAAGTGGCCTTGGTCTACCCAGTCACGATAAATGTCTATTTCGTTTGCTTTAGCCTCTGTTACGTAGGTTTTAGCAAAGAAGTAGTAATGTAATTTGCCGTTTATCTCGCGGGTAAAGCAGGTAACATCGGCTGTTAAATCGTCTGATTCTGAAAGGTCGACGCCTTTTGTGCATTCCTCACCAGTAAATTGGTCCATTGTAAGGGTGCTATCAGCAGCTGATAACCAATCTTCAAGGTTAAGCCAAGATTCGCGAGCACCTACCCATAAATTAAGGTGCTTTGTTTTAAATGCGTTTTGCTTACGCGCTGATTGCCTTGCTTTTGAAAGCTGGTTTAAAAGAAACTCAACCTCTACTGATATACCAAAGTTAGGATTAGCCTTGCGCAGTGCTTCTTCGCTTTGCCAATCATCATCTTTATCTATTGTGTAAATCATTGCGAAAACAGTTTCGTCGGTGCGGGTTCCTTCAAGAATCTCTTGGCACTCTTTTTGGAATTGGCCACATGGCCCAAACCAATTAGAACCAGCTGTTGATATGATCCATTCAAGTGGCTGCTCTCGGGCACCCATGCCGGTGATCATCGTATCGCGTTGGTCGTCATCATCATGTTCGTGGTACTCATCACATAAATAACAACTTGGTGAACCACCATCGCCAGGATTACCAATTAAGCGTTCAAACTTGCCGCCGTCCGTTGTTTTTTCTATTTGCTGAGCAAACAATTCAATATTAAAACGGCGTCTAAATATAGGCTGTTTTAAAGCCATCTTTTTAGCTGGGTTAAACACTTCGTTAGCTTGCTTTTGTGTAGTCGCACCGCAGTAAACTTCAGCGCCTGGTTCATCATCATTCGCTAGCATGTACAAACCAATGGGAGCAACCCAAGTAGATTTACCATTCTTGCGCGGTACTAACGTGAATGCTGTACGAAAACGCCGGCGATGAGTTTTAATATGTTTCCAGCCATATACTTGGGCTGTTATCCACTTTTGCCAACCGCTTAGTTTAAGTAAACCTTCATGACCTTTCGCTCTAGCCCATTTGCCTTTTACATGGCTGAAGGTTTCTAAAAACCAAATGACTTTAAGTGCGGCTTCAGGGTCAAAGTAGTAAGGAAAGTCCTCACTGCCTGCTCTTGCTAGGTCATGACTTTCACGTTCTACAGCTAACATCTCATATTTGTTAGATGGGCGCTTGCCGCTTAATACATCAGATGCATACATTTCAATATCAGCTAAGTGATCACGTTGAAACGTTGGGTAATTACTACGGTTTTGCATTTAAATGAACTCAGTACAAGTCATCAAATAAACCAGGCTGTAAATTATTAAACCGTTGGTCTGTTGCTGGACTACCACCAATCTGATTTATCAAGCTGTTGAGCTTGCGCCAATCATCATTGTACTGACTAACCTCAGGCCGTGTTTTATGTTGAATACCGTTACGACCTTCAGTTGTATACTTCCAATTATTTTCATCTAAGTATGTAAGAGCCGCTTCCATGCGAGCAATTACAATACAGTACTCTTTAAAAAATCGAATATAGTGTGGCTTAAAGCGATTAATCTTTACATACTCAGGTATATCACTATTCCATACCTGCTGTTCTGGTTTTGACATACCACGCGGACGCGATTGGATCGCGATCTTTTTCGCGTCCTTATCGCTAATTTCCTTGTTTTCAGTAGAATTAGGGAACTGAACAACCTTATTAGTTGTGTCCTCTGCTACTGCTGGGTATCTACCTGCCATAATTACCAAATAATCTCTTTAAGTGGGTTTTTCAATTTCAATTCTGCCCCGCATAAAAATCTAATTGAGGGGGCGGTGTACGTAGAGTAGCGCTAAACTTTGCCTACCCCCGGGTTAAGACTTTCACGTGACTCAAGTGCTGTTTTTTCTTTATCACAAGACTGACAAATAGTCTGAAGATTATCTATTCTATCCTCACCGCCTTGACTGATAGGCACAATATGATCACATATACCATGGTAAGCACCGTGCAACTCAACAGAAGTCAAGACACCTTTGGCTTTACATATTTGGCATAAGAAGTTATCACGATGAAATATAAACTCTCTTGTTCGTTGCCACACACGGCCACCTCTACCTGATTGCTTATTACCATCACGCTTACGGCCAAACGGCACACGCTTAGGACATGACTTATCACGGTGTACGGCTCTGCACTTAGTGCACCAAGAACCAGGCTTAGTTGCCATTTAACTTATCCTGGCATAACAGCTGTGCTTGGTCGCTCTGTTGTAGCGCTTCCATTCTTGCTCGATGGAACTCTCTATCATCTTCATGCTTACGCGCTTCACGTTCATTACGTTTATGCTGAAACCAAGCGTTAACCAAGAAGGTTCCCGCAGCAAACACTATACCCAGTAATATGGCCCATTCGTTCAAGCTTAAAATCCCTCCAGCTGCTGCGCCTAAGCTTGCACTGTAAGTCGTTGCACTTACCGCTTTTTGCATAGCTATATCACTAGTCTCTATTCGCATTGTTCCAACTTCTTGCTCTTAATAATTGTTCATTGCACGCATCAATAACAGACTCTAAATAAGCCGTGTACTGGCTGTGCGATGCATTATCACCAACCGAATGAATATCAACTGGGCATGGCTGAATAAACTCATTAGGCATAAGCACAAACTCATATTTAGTTTGTACTATTGTCTTTACTACAGGCTCCAACCCTTGCGTACTTGAACACGCCGATAACAGTGCTAGGCACACAATCATTAGCCCAGGTCTTAGTTGTTTCATCAGTTGAAAGCCTTAACGCATCAAGTTGCGCAGTAGATTGTTGGAGTTGAGTTTTAATCGAAGTAAGCTGCTTTTGGTGATCAGCTCTTAACTTAACTAGCAAATCACGCTCTTTAATCAGCTGCTTATTCTGCTGATCAGCCTCTGCCAAACTATTAGCTAAATGCACTGCATGATTCTTATAACTTTGAACTGACGCTTTTAGCTGCTTATTATCATCAAGCACATTCGTTAAGTCTGACTTAAGGCCTACGTACCTAACAACAGCAATGCCCAGCATCGTAGCTAAACCTGCAAAAACAACTTTATTTAAACTAAGCATTGTTTAACTCACTCAAACATAGCTGGCGTTCCAACTCTCGACGCTTAACTAAACCGGCTAGCTTACGGCCATCGGCATAAACCCAACGTGGTAATTCATTACACGCCTTAACACGTTCATCGTTATTTAAGTATTTAAGCAATGTGCTACTACGGAAGTTCCCAGCACCCACGTTATAGTGAAACGACAAATAAGCAGCATGCTCACTTGTTGAAAGCGGTTGCTTAACCGCTCTCAATAACTGCTCATTATGAACACCTAAGTCCATAGCAAACAGGTTCAAACATTCAGTCTCAGTGTAAGTCTTACCAAGCTCAGCTGTTTGGGTATGCCCAAAGCAGGCCGTAACCACACCAACAGGATCCACATAACCTGTTCTTACCTCACCCTCAAATTCAGCAACCATCACACCAGCCAAAGCAAGAACGCCCGTCACACCAGCGGCTAATAGTTTGTTAACTTTCATTTAAGGCCTCAAACGTAAAAAACCCGCTAAGGCAAAACCTAAGCGGGTTACAACAACAGGATGTAAGGATAAATCAGCAGACACAAAAAAGCCCAAGGTGTTAACCTCGGGCTTTATGATGCAGCTTTGCTAAGCTTACCTGAATTAGTATAGTTATTGCGCGCGCAATTGCAAACTATTTATGCAGCAGTTTTAATTAAAACTCCCTTAGCCATCAAATGGCCCTCAAGCCAAGCAGAGCCACTTAACAGCAACTGCCTAGCCTTGGTTTCACCAATATCTAAATTCTTAGCAATTTGCCTAGTACTCAGATGCGAACGGTAACTCATCATAACCACTCGTTTAGTTTTTGGTGCGTACTGGCCTAGCATCGCCACAGCTTGGTCAATCAACAAACCCATATCATCATCAATAGACGTGATCACATCATTCGATGCAGAGCTCAACGTAAGCCCTAAGCCAGCCTGAGACCACACACCCCACTCATTAAGCAAATCATCAATAGTCGTAACTAACTGCATCATCATTCCCCGCTAAAGCCAAATAACAAATTAAAACTGACTTGGTCACCCTTATTTTTACCGTGACCACCTACCGTGACCGCTACAACCCTTGCAAATACTCTATTGGTCATACTGGTCATGGTGGTCATAGTGTTTTTACATACACAAGAACAAACATATAAATAGAAAGTACAAGATACGCGTGTCCGCTCGCACCCGCGCGCGTATGTGTGCGCGAAAACACCGTGACCACCGTGACCACCATGACCACACCAGCAAACACGCACCTTACAGCGGTCACCACTGCTGGTCATGGTCACAGTAAACAACCTACTTAACATTCCAAAACCCCTCAGGCGCCACGTAAAACGCAGGGCGCTTACCATCAACTCGTTTTTTCTTCTTAGTAAATCCAAGCCTATGCATAATCTGGCCAACACGCTTTTGTTCAGGCGGTCGCATAGCATGAGGATCCATACCAAGCACCTCAGTCATAATATCGGCCAGCGAATAATCTCCGCGCATATTCTTAAGCAGCCACTCATAAATCATGCCCTCCCACACATCAGAATCAAACCTATCCTCCTGCTGCGCTTCAAACAAATGCTTATACTCATCAGTAGGCCACCAAGGCATCCCCTCATTAAACAAATGCAAAGCCTCCGCCCAAAGCTGGTCCCTATCACGGGCAATCGCATCCTGGCATATCTTCGTACACATCACAGGCCAGTAACGTCGGTTACCCGTAGAATCCTTTAAATACCTATCTTGGTTAGTCGTCCCAACAAACACACATTGCCTAGGGAACTCCTGCACCATACGGCCATAACTCGGGCGGTATCTATCAACCTTAGAACCAAAGAACTGTTTAGCTTTGGTATTTTCAGCCTTATTAAACGAATCAAGCTCAGCAAGCTCAATACCCCACATCCCCTGCATTTGCTGAAACGTATCTTTTTCACCAAGGGCCATAGGCGTATCAGTAAACCAATCACCAAACAAATTGTTACACATACTCGACTTACCTAAGCCTTGCGAACCCTCAAGAATCAAAACCGAATCCACCTTAACAGGCGGGCACATCACCCGCGCCACAGCCGAAACCAAAAAGAACGTCCCAACCATAGCGGCATAGTCAGTATCTTCAGCGCCCAAATAGTTATGCAACCACATAGCAACGCGTGGCGTACCATCCCACTTAACCGAATTTAAGTAATCTTTAACAGGGTGAAAAGCATGTTCTTCAGAATGAACCAAAATAGCACCCAGCACATCATTGGCCCTAGGCGTAAAACCATAGGTTTCAGAAAGGTAAATACGTAAGCGCTCAGTGTCAGTGTCGGTCCATTCACCCGCTTTTCCTTTTAAAAACGGCGGCTTCTTACGTTTTATAATACGATAACTAAAGTCGCAATAGCCCAACACACCATCAAAAGCAGGGTCATTTTCAAGCACCAACTTTGTATTGCTAATACTCGCCTGAGGATTACCCGAATTAGTTCTTTGGAAATTGCGCTGCCACTGCTCATCCCCTAGAGAACGCTGTCGCGCGTCAGCGTTTTGCGGCGGCGGGTTATTTTCATTATTACCATCATTAGCACTAGGCTTATCAACTACACTAAGCAGTTGCGTTTTAACTTCGTTAAGGCCAGCGCTAACATGCAAATCATTCCAATCGTTTAATTCTTTACTAGCCATCATGCCGCCTTATTTATAACAGCAGAAAAGTCAGGCACAGCAACAAGGCCACTCACAGCAGCAGCTGCTTCGTGTGCTTTTGTAACACCAGGATTGCCCTGTGTATTAGCATCATCATCAGCGCAAAATATAAAAGTCTTATCAGGTAACTTCTCTTTTAGTGCTAATGCAACAGGCATTAAATTCCCAACATCAAGCGCCACCGCACACGGCCACTCAGTCGCCATATGAATGCTCGCACCCGTTGCATAGCCTTCACATACAGCCAAAATATTGCAACTGCTCGCCTTACCAATAAAATGGAACAACCCAGCCTTACGGCCATGCTTTAAAAAGAACTTCCCCCCCGTCGCATTAATAATCTGCACATTCCAAAGTGCCTTATCAATATCAATCAACGGAATCGCCAAGTCCCCACGCTTAATATGGAAAATAGAATAATCGCGTTCATCCTTAGGTGGTAAATCGCTTAAGAACTGCTTAACCTCTTTTCCGCCGGTAACATACTCAGCCACAAAATTCGGTCGCATAACCACAACAACAGACTGCTTAAACGCCCTAACCCCAAAACCAATAACCTTTTTTTCGCTCAAATACTTATTCGACTTAACCTTAATCGTAAATTGGTCAAGTAAACTACTGGAAAATTCCGCAACAACCCCATGCCAACGCTGGCGCGCGGCTTCATCCTCTGCTTCTTTCGCTTCGCGCTCCTTAGCACGTTGAGCAAATTCAGCATTAAGCCTAGCTTGCTCTTCTGGCGATATAGGCTCTCGTTCAAAAGTCAGCCCATTATCAATCGCCATTTTAAAAACGGTTTTAATCGTAGTACCGCCGCCTGCCTTAATGCTACGCCAGGCACTTTTTACATCGCTCGGTTTGTAGCGTTCACTGCCCGCGCTCCAACTATCAAACGCATCAAAGCCCGCATCACCAAACTCATTTTTAATACCCATGCCCACCTTAACCCACTCATCACGCGAGCAATTAGGGTCAAGGTACTGCAATGCATCCTGTAAATCCTGCAAAGTCGTTTGCTGCATATTTAAAATTCCTGTTAAAAAAAGCTACCCTAAATTAGTATATTTAGTAACCACACCAACACTCCAAAATAAGGAAGCAAAACATGCCACTTAAAGTTGATAATCAAAACCACTTTGTTCTAATAAGCTCTTTAATACTTACCTACACCGCTAAACACTTCCCTCTCAGCTTCGAGCTGTCAGATGAAAACTTAGCTAAATCGCTTCGCCGCCATGGGATTGCTGATTACTTTGGAACATTAAGTGAAGTAATCCCCGCCACTATCATATGGTTATCAGACGAAGGTTATATTCGAAAATCGGCTGATAAAAAAAATACCTATACCATTACCGAAAAAGGCTTAAAGAGCATCGAATATAAAATGCAACCACTAAAATTTCCGTATACCGATTTCACAACAGCAAAAGATGACGGATACTCTTTTAAAGAAAATGAAAGTGGTAGAGAGATTGAACTCAAATGCACAGGCCCCGCCCTCAAACTTTTACCTGAGAACTGGCTACCGACTGACTAAGAACAGCAAGTTTATTTTCTAACTTAGCTTTTTCTTCAGCTACATGCTCCAGGTGCTTTGATGTTTCATCAATACGCTCTTGGAGCTTTACTTCTCTTTCCTTCAAAAAATCAAAATCTTCTGTGGTTAATCCAAACTGCTTTGTTTCGCCATTAATGTTAAAAGTTGCTACACCAATACATTCACATTTTCCGTTATTCATAAATCACCTGTATAAAAAAACATATATTCGTTTGGCTAAATTCCCAGTTATTGATTGGCTAATCTAAAAGCACAACAACACAGGAATAACCCACATGAAAACTACCAACCTAAGCTGCTTGCTTATTTTCCTCAGGCGGATAAATATCAGGCCGCAGAAAACTACGATCAACACCAAGCGCAGCCTCAATTTGCAGCACCCTCACAACTGGAATTTTCTTGTCTTTCCACTTGCCTACTGCTTGTTCAGTTACCCCAAGCTTTTCAGCAAGTTGCTTTTGAGTACCACCGGCGGCCTCAACGCATTGTTTAAATTCTGGTGTCATAAACCCTCCGTTAACTAAACCAATATAAACCATTAGTTTATTTATTGTAAACCTTGTTTTGTATTAAATTCTAAACCTTAGGTTTATGGTGTTGATATGAAAGATAATTCAGTTACTGGTCGACTATGGTCGGCAATGCAAGATGTAGGTGTTACTAAGGCAGAACTCGCGAGAGCAGCTAATGTCACACCACAAGCTGCTGGAAAATGGTTTAAAACAAACTCTATTAGTCGCGAGTCCTTAGACGCATGCGCTAAAAGGTTAGGTGTGTCCATTAAATGGTTGATCAACGGCGAAGGTGATAAATTCCCTGAAAACGTAATTTCAATCAGCAAAAGAATGCATGACCAATCATCTAACGTTGACAGTTTTGTAGAATTAGACCCATGGGATAGTAAAACCCCATTAAATGATGATGAAGTAGAAGTACCGTTTTATATGGAAGTAGAATTATCAGCCGGCAATGGCTCAGAGGTTCATTTAGAAACCGAAGGCCCTAAACTACGTTTTTCTAAATCTACACTTCGTCGGCACGGTATAGATCCAACTCACGCAGCATGTGTCAAAGTATCAGGTAATTCTATGGAACCAGTCATACCTGATGGCGCGACTGTAGGTATTGATACTGCGAATACAACAATAAAAGATGGCGATATGTTCGCCATAGATTGGTCGGGTGCGCTGTTTGTTAAAACACTAACGCGCAGACCAGGCGGTGGCCTACGCATTCGCAGCTTTAATTTAGACGAATACCCAGACGAAAACCTAACTGTTCAAGAAGCTCAAACAGTTAGAGTAATAGGAAGAGTGTTTTGGTATTCAGTTTTAAGATAATCTGGCACTAAAGATTGATTATAATATCTTGTGCGCGAGATAAATGATTAAAAACTTCATGTGTGATTTCCTCTTTATATCCAGTTTTATCACATTTAATATAAAAACAAGCGTCCTTAACAACTAGTTTAGGTTCGGCAAAAATGAATGGATACTTAGAAACTAAATATTTTGATAGTTCCGACTCTTTAATTGTAAAGTAACGGATCAAATACGTATAAGCCATGGGAAGAGACATTTTATGTCCGCTCAAAGTTGTGCCAAATAAATACTGATTTTCCGTTAAATCAACAACGCTTGACGTGCCTCTTTTCCTTAATTCTTTTTGTGTTTCTTCAGAGTAATCAGCATTAACTACTTTATTATCATCTATCAATTCCGGCCAGTTATCCTTAACAATGGTTAATAGATTTTTATCAACCCAAGCACCGTGCTCCATTATAGCGATGGCATAAATTTTGTCCTCGGTGACAATCGCATACAACAAAGGTCCTGACCGCTCTATATATCTACCTTTCATTTTCATGCCTAAGTGAAAATGTCTTATATTCCAATGATTAAATAAACCGTCAACAGTACGATTAACCATTACATCGTCACCGTCTGGTTCCATTTCAAATTTGTAAATTTCAGTGCCTTTAGACATGTACGGTGCTAAGTCTCCACCTAATGAAGCATTACTACAGAATAACTCGAAACCTTTAGCGATCTCCTTGGGAACTTCAAAGTTTTTAGGGAATACTACTTCTCTAGCTTTTCTAGGTATTTTTCTTATCAAATACTCCCAAAATATCATATGTGCATCATTATAACTTTTACTCGAGGAATCAATTTCCAAAAGTGAAGCTAGGTAATCATTCCATCCCGAAAATAAATACATTAAAACCTCCAAGGTCTAATATGAGTGAAAAGAATATAATTCAATAGTAAGGCATCTATTAAAATAAAAATTAAGGCTATTCCTAACTGTCTTGATTAGGGTTAAATTTATCTATTCTTTAAGAAAATAAAAAGCTTCTAAAAGCTCTCTCACTAAAAAAGCCCGCAGTATGCGGGCTTTTTTGAGATAAATAGTCTATTAACAAGTTTCAACCAATCGCCTTGCGTTGTAAGTATGCTTTTGAGCTTCTAGGTTGAACAATGTCTGGATGTCCATCTGGAATGCCTTGTTAAGTTTGACTGCCATCTCCTCTGTAAGTGCGCCGCCTTTGAGAAAGCGACTCATCGTCGATTGATTGACACCTACGAGTTTTGCGGCTTCATTGCCTGATAATCCTTTTTTAACCATTTTTTCTTTCACGAAGTATGCCGCGCCCTGGGGTGAGCCTAACGCGCCTACCAGTTTGCTATTAACATTCATTTTTATCTCCAATTACAAAGCACTTGCTTATAGTTTCTATAAAGTAGTCCACTATAACGAGTGTGGACGTGGCCTTTAAGCCACGTCCACACCTTAACTATAGCAAGTGACATCTAAGTTAACGCCCCCGTTTGCATTGAGTTGAACTTTTATACATGCACAAACATGCTGTTCATTTACTCTTACAAAATAGGTGGCGCTACTGCCGTCAACCTCTACATCATCAATGATACTTGCCAACGCATCCAAACTAACAGCTGCATAAAGAACATCAATAAAACTCTGCACTTTATTTTTCTCTGTCTGACTCAAAGGTTCAGTTGCTACAATTAAGTCATCAACAGTCGTAATTAACATGTTGCACCCCTAATTGTAATTAACACCAACTGCTTGATTACAGTTGATGCTATTCATTCTATATGCGCATAACGCATAAGTCAAATTTTAATCACCTGTCCATCAGATTCCTAGCATGCAAGACATCTTGATATACCGTTATCACCTCTTTTCCTGTCATACCATTAATACGTTCAGCATTTTCATGAAACTTAATGTCTTGAGGATTTTCTCCTCGTGCTAGAACAGCAGCAATAAATTCACTATATGAAATGTAATCTCCCCCGTAACTATAAAACCGAATAGCCTCTATAAATATCGGCTTTTCATGCTCTTCAAGGCTTAAATAAATATCATATTCAGACCAAGCAAAACTATTCATAGAAGTAGTATCAATTGTAAGCTCAGGCTCATAGCTCAAATAAATATAACCAACAGCCAAAAGAAGTAATAAAGCAAAAATACTTTTTAAGTGCATATACAAATCCTTCTTTGCATTCCAAGTTCCTAAATAAAAGACTAGCCCTGACTGGACCAATTCGCAAATAAAACAAGCCATTACCACACAGTAAACCTTTGGTTTAATTTTTTGTCATTTCTAACTTGCCTGAGATGTAAACCTATGGTTTACTTATAAACCATAGGTTACTCAACAAACAGATTAGTTATGAACACTCAACGCACAGAAACCGGATACCAGCTTGACGACATGCACGTTAACGCCAAGCCCTATTCTCGCCTACCAACTCAACAGGCGCGTACCCTGCTATTAGTCGCTAAAGGCCTGCCGCAACAAAGCATAGCCGATGAGTTAGGCGTAAAGCTGTGCACCGTTCGCCAAGCCTGTAACGAGCTCAGCTTTAAATTTAATACCCATTCCATGCGCCAAACGGTACACCAAGCAATCAAGCAAGGTGTATTGCGCTATACAGTTTGCATACTGCTTTGTCTAATTAGCGCAGCAAATAACGACCTAGAGCGCAGTTTTAGAACTATTCGGGTAGCCCGAACAGTTCGCACCACCCGTTTACGCCACCTGCGTGAACTGCAAAACGACTTACTAGCAGCCTAACGGCACAAGGAGAATAGCGATGACCAAAGTATTTTTATTCCCAACAGCCAGAAATAACGCCGCCACAGGCCCGTTACTTCACAAGCTAAAACAAGCGCAAAAGGTATGCCCATTTAAATTGATTATACCCGAGCAAAAAGCAGCTAATAGCCCATATCCTGAGCCACCGCCACATGCGGCGTAACTCAGGGCCATAGTTCCACAACCTGCTGGCGCGCACTTGCCCAACTAGCCCAGCCGAGTGGTTGCCGTAAGCAACCAAACAACACAACTAAAAATGGTAAAAATTATGAACGATTTTGATAAAGGTGTTTTTTACGTTGCAGGCTTATTGGTGACCTTCATGGATAGTCCAGGATATGCGGTAGATGTTTTAGAACAAGCTGGATTGCTCAATGCTGATATTTCTTCACTAGATGAAACAGAGCAACGAGCAATGAAAACCCTGATGAAAGATGGAAACAAACGAGTAAATCTGACAGGTCTCACAATATAAAAATCGGTTAACAACACAACAGGAACTAGGATAAAAATCATGCTAAACATATTTACAGCACTCATCATCAACCAACTAAAACAGCGTATTCACTTTATGAACCAGCGCATGCAAGGTGAAGAACTACGCATTTACGAATCAGGTACCAAATACTGCATCATCGTACTTGTCGATCTAAATACACAAACCGTACTTGGCACATGGGCACTAAACGCCAGCGCCAAGCGCGACCTGTGTGTCACCAAAGCGTTTTTAAGCCTTATTGAAAACACCCGTTCACAGCAATCATTACTAGCAGCGTAATGACTGAATTTGAGCAAGAAACGCTCGAAACCTTGGTCAGCTTTATAGCCAAAGACCAAGCCGAGATCAAACAGTTACTAACTAACAAAAAGCTCAAAAAAGAAGCCTGCCAACTAGTTAAAAAGTGGAACGACAAACGTAAACAACTGGGCTTAGTCCCTTGGGAATAACAGGTATAACAATGGCAAACGAAAAAGTTTTTAAACATGACGGCACCACTTTTGGCGCTCATTACGCTGCAGAAAAGTGGCTTAGAGAAAACGGCTTTAGTTATGGTTCAAGTAGCCATGATGGCCCTGCTGGCATAGTTAAAGGAGACGCTGCTATTGCTAAATATCGCCACCTATCTGAAGGCGATAAAGAAACAATGGATGGCTGGCTTTATTCCGGCCGCGAACAAGATGCACGGATTGTTTTTAACATTAAATAAGGAACCACCAATGCACAAATTTAAACGCAACTGCGTAGCTCATCAACGCGCACGCATTCGCCAGTTTTATCAACGTAAACACGCTGTGCAAAGCGCACAGCCAACACAAACCAAAAAAGCAGCATAGGAGCAAGCCGATGAATACGCATCAAGCAGCTGAGAGAATGCTCGAAACAGGGCTATTTTACACAGAGCTACTAATAGCCCGCGAGTTTGGCCAATCGTTCAAACATGGTGAAGCATGTTTAAGAAGCATTCGAAAGAATAAGCGCTACACCATAATTGAAGAACAACACCCGGTTAAAAAAGTAAAAGTAATCGCCATCGATGGCCGTACAGTAACCATCAACCAATTACAGAACACCGCATTGCTATTCAAGCGCCCAAACTTACTGATTCAGGAGAGCAACAATGGCACCAGGTAATGTAATCCACAAAAACCAAAGTGATTTTAATTAAATGATGATCAATAAAATCACCATGCCAAAGGCCTGTATTAGCTGTCAGGCCTATAAACACATTGGTAAAAGCGATGATCAATACTGCCCACATACAGACTGGCGCGGGCAAGTTAAAACAAAAACCCGTTATGGCCACTGCCAAACCCACGGCACCCAAGTATTCATAACAGAGCTTTGTAACCAATATCAGCAAGAGCCATTTATAGAAGTGGTTGATGCTGATAACAGGCCTAAGGCTAAACAGCCAAGGCAGGAACGACTGGTATTTTGAGGTAAAACTATGGCTAAAAAAGTAATCACAATTTTAGAAGATGCCGATGGCGTTATTATTGAAATTCGCACCAATGGCCGGCGCGTAAATTATGAGTGCGAAGACCTAAACGAAGCACTAGAAGTACTCCCCCACTTAGACGAACTGCAAACAGGTGACTTATGAAAAAGCCTAAATTAATGAAAGCCCGTTGTTGGGCAAAAGAGCACTTCCACGGCGATTCACTCCCAAGCTATCAATCACTTCGTGACTGGGTAGCAACCGGCTATGTGCTAGGTGAATTGGTAGGCCCAGGACAACAAGTGTATATTTACGAAGATCAACAACCAGGAACGCATGCAAAAGCAAAAGAAATTGCATTGCAACTAGCAGCGAACAGCTAAAATGGCACCAAGAAAACGACTTAACAAAAACCGAGACCTGCCGCCGTTTTTATACTTTGATAAAAACGCCGGCTATCAACTCAAACTAGTAAACGGCAAGCGCAAAATTATTAGCCAAAACCGTACCGAAGCAATCATCATTGCAAACGAGTACAACCGCATAAAACGTGGCGGCTCATTACTAGACGACCTAATAAACGACACCACCTCAAAAACCAGCTTTAGCAGCTTAGTAGACAAAATAATTGAACGCATGACCGCCGATAAAAAGCCCGGCAGCAGTGTTGTATCTACGTGGTTAAACGACGCCGAACGCGTTAAGTCATACTTCACCATGCCAGGGGAAGAAATCACCCTAAGCGACGTAACTGACTACATGGACCACTTTCATAAAAGCGCCAGCAACAACGTATACAACCGCAAATTAAGCTTTCTTGAACTCGTATTCGACTACGCTAAAGACACAGGCCACATGACCACCAACCCAGCAGCGCTTAAAATTAAAAAACCAAAAGAAGCCAAAAAGCGCAAAGCCCTGGACGTAAACGCATTTGAAAAAATACGCGCCGCCGCCCCACTCTGGCTAAAAACAGCCATGGACTTAACCATGCAAACCACCCACGCAGTACTGGAAGTATCGCGCATAGAATACAAACTAAAAAAAGCAGAACCTGGGCGCTGTGGTTGCATTTGGTATAAAGAACCACTCACAGACCAATACGGTAAAATTTACGGTGAGCTGGCAATACACCGCCAAAAAACCTATAAAAGTGAAGCGTCGCATGTGATCATACCTATCAACGACACAATAAAAGCCATTATCGACAACAGCCGCGACAACACCGTATCGCCCTACGTCGTGCACAAGCTCCCTAAAAAGAACTCAAACCCAACCAGTGCATTGGTAAACCACATCACCCAAATAGTAAGCAAAAACATCAGCCGCGAATTTTCAAACGTACGCGATCAACTAGGCCTATACAGTAACCTAAAACCAGAAGAACGCCCAACCTACCACGAAATACGCGGGCTATCTGCACGACTAATAAAAGCCCAAGGCTGGGACCCACAAACCCGCATGGGTCACTCAGACAGCAAATCAACCAAAGTCTACACCGAATTCGGCAAGCAAATAGAATGGGTGCAAGTGCCTAATTTAACGGTAAACCTAAGCTAAACCACCAACGGCAAAATAAACCATGATATTGACAAAAAATAACAGTCAGCCCATACTTATCCCACACCAGCAAAATCTGGTGCCCGAATTGGCGTTCGGAAATTACTTGCGGTGCACAACACGCCCTTATATTTAGCGTGTTTTTTTGTGCATGCTCTCCATTTCATTATGGTGGGGTGAGCTGAGGCAACTTCGGTTGCGCCAGTATTCCGTAGGTAGCTGGTACGCCAACTCGGTTCATCCCACCACCATCTGATTGGCGTCCTTGGTGATGGGTTAAAAACTACTTACCTACGGAGTCAAATATGACTAATTTATCAATTCTATCAAAACAGATCCGTTTACATGACGGGCTTTTCTCATTAAATGATTTACATAAAGCTGCTGGCAGTGAGGGCAAGCACCGCCCCGATAGGTTTTTACGCTTAGAGCAAACGCAAGATTTAATAACTGAAATTAACAGTTGCCCAGATATGGGCAACTCTTTTAAAACATTGCGTGGTGTAGGTTCATTTGGCTGTAAAGAACTGGTTTACGCCTACGCCATGTGGATAAGCCCTAAGTTTCATCTACAAGTCATCCGCGCATTTGACGCCCAACAACAACAGGCCATCACCAAAACACCCAGCCCACTGGACTACCAGCGAATCATGCTCACAATAGAGAACGGCCAAACCACCAATACCCAATCACTAGCGCTTGAAGATATGGTCACCTCATTCGACAAACTCCCCGGTATCCTACGAGAAAGTATGAAAATACAACCCTACCAACTCGCCCAAATAGCCAAAGCCGCCAACGAACGCCTAAGCCGAATGATACACAAATACTAAACACATAAAAAAAACCCGCTAATCAGCGGGTTTTACATAATGTTATTTATTATCTTCATCTTTTAGTTTGTGCTTATTGTTCAAGTATTCTAAATTTTTACTAAAAGCCTCTTTAGCTTCTTTCAAATATATTAGAGATTGTGGAAGATCACCTTGGTTAATAAAATAATTCTCATAACGTTCAATTGAATCAATATGGCCACTAATTTGCGCTATCGCAGCTTCAAGAAGCAAATTAACTAATTTTGCACTATCTATGTCCAACTTATCCCTGAGCCTCTTAACTACAACAGAGGTTTTTTTAAGTTTCCAAGAATATAAATTGAAATGAGGGCCGAGCTTAACTTGTGCGTTGATGTCTTTTGGAACAAAGTCAGACAATACATCTCCTCCGGCTTTTTCTAGCTCATTCAACATATTTGTCAAAAAATCTAAAGTTCTTTGCTGCCTATCATACTCAATTTGCTCATTAAATTGCTTCCGTTGTTCTTCTAAATTTTCTTTACTCATTTCTTCAGATAACTTAATGGCAGTAACTGTATACTTATTGGCTAAGGCTTGTTCTTTATTACTTTTTGACTGTAAGTAAACAGTATAAATGATTCCCAAAAATGAGAAAAACGACAGAACAGGGCCTAATACACCACCAAAGAAACTACCAAAGTGAGACCATGTTTCAGTAGTTCCACTAAAACCGACTCCCACACCAGACCACCATAAAAAATAAACGCCAGCGATACACACAACAGCAAAAAATATAAGTGTATACAAAAGCCCTTTCGGTGAGGATTCACTATTAGAATTAGACATAAATATCCCTTTTAGATTGTAGTTATATATGAATAAAATTTTTCTGGAACGCCCAATATTCTTAATATTTCATTTTTAACGCTCCGTAATTCATGGGCTGGCAATGAGTTTGGCGCCTTATTGAATATACTATACCCTTTTGCATACCGCTCTCTATAATTATCATAAGCATCTGAGGTATAGCTATTCATTAGGTGCATATTAGGCTCACTCTTCAAGCTATTAAAAAGCTTCAACAACTCTTCTTGGGCTAATTGGTCTTTTTCTTGCTCTTCATAATAAAAGTCTCTTCGCTCTTCATAATCATCAGCGCTTTCGTCAAACAAACCATAATAATCAGGGCTAAATGCATAGTCTGTTGAAACCGCAACCATCAATAAAGCGAATTTAGTTTTGCCATTTTTTTGCTCTGAGAATCTTTTAGCTAAATTTCTTAGGTTATAAAACGCTGTTTCGTTGCGATCTTTAATTTCATTGATTTTAGCAGGCCCTATTATCAAATCAGGCTCTAAAATATCAAAATACTTTTCAGCCATCATAAAACCAATATCGATAAATACGAAATCATAGTTATCTATTACAGGCTTTAAACTCTTGGGTGAAGAGGAAAATGGGAAATCAAACAAATCATTGGTAGCGTCGAGTTTGCCAGGGCTTTCAATTTCAATCGTTCTTGGAAATGAGTAGTTATGTTTAGTAGACATTTCACCAAACATAGCGCAACCATTACGGTCAGAGATAACAAGTACCTCATACCCATCAGCCATAAGCGCGGTGCTAATATCAATAGTAAGTAATGTATGCCCTGCTCCACCTTGGCCACCATAAAAACTAACAAGCTTTCCTAATTTACCTTGCTTGTTTGGTGGGTAAGGTAAACCGTGCTTTAAGCAAAATAGCTCAAGTGTTGCTGGCGGTATGTTCAAGCTGCTACCAGCAGTCACCGGCGCTTCATACCTTTGCCATAATCGCCGGTTCTTATAAACACTATCTGCCGCTTGTTGACTCGATAAGCCTAATTTTTTACGTAACTCTCTTAAGTTTTCGGGGGTAATTCGCTCCATTTAATACGTCCTTTTAGTCTAAAATACCCAAATACGAACTTCACGACGTAATTTGTAACACAGGACGTATATCTTTTCACTTTTTAACAAACAAAATTACTTGTATCTTTTCCTCAACGAAAACAGCAGGAAATACCTAATGCAAAACAACAAAGCGCTACAACTTAAAAACGAACTAGATAAAAACATCTACCAAGCAGAAGCCGCAATTAACGCGCTATGTATTGAAGACCACTTTGAAGTAATGGATAAAGACACCCTAGCAGGCATGTTATGGGTGGTATCAGACAACCTAGAAAAGATAAAACGAAGTCTGAGGGGGTTCCCCAGAGGATAATATACTTTTTTGGTTATATAAGTTTAAGTGATGTGATAAGTGTGGTTATTATGCTGTCTCTAATTGTTTAGCTCAAACTAAGCAGTGCAATCAGCATACCTATATTATGGTAAGCACATTTTATATCTTTGTTACGGCTTGATAACAATAAGTTCATGGATTGAGCTCGCATCTATTATATTTCGCTCGTACAGCCTATTAATAAAGCTCACTCTATGCGTACCTTCAATCAGGTGGTACGGATGCCCAAGTCTTCGGCCACCTAATTCACAACCAAATATATGATCAATAATAACAGGACAGAAGCTCCACTTTTTATTTTCTATACAGTATTTTAGTTCTGGATAAGCGAGACTGCTTGTATTCTTTAAATAATCATCCACTTGGGAGTACCAGAAATCGA
This sequence comes from Pseudoalteromonas sp. KS88, assembly GCF_004766475.1. Taxonomy (NCBI): domain Bacteria; kingdom Pseudomonadati; phylum Pseudomonadota; class Gammaproteobacteria; order Alteromonadales; family Pseudoalteromonadaceae; genus Pseudoalteromonas; species Pseudoalteromonas sp. KS88. The sequence continues at coordinate 169,386 of NZ_PYHV01000019.1, read as the reverse complement.
GTGGTTTATTATCACAATAACGCACCTCGTTATAAATCTGTTCAGCTGTGAATGAAACTCTTTCCAACCTGTGATTATTGATATTAAATTCTGGGAAGTTGTAATTAAACCTATCGAAGTGCTCTAAACAAACAGAGCTAAGAAAATCGCGATCAATTGTTCTAGCAAAATCACCAATTTTAATTAAATAAGAGTTCCATCCTGAGTCATTACTATAAAGAGTATCAGACATTTTTAAAATACTAGGAAGCATTATTTTATCCTCAGAAATGAACCTGAATAAAGATTTAAGTGGCTAAAAGCAGCCACCGTACGTAATAGTTTATTTTACTTACTTTCTAATTTAATCAGTTCGTTTAACTGATTTAACTTTGACACTGACACTTTGAATCGTTTTGCTTTTATTAACCATCATTAAATGGCGAATTTTAACTACTTCAAGAAGATGATCTTTTGGAACTTCACCAGAATTTGCATAACTTTCATCATTTCCTTCGGCCCAAGCAAAAGGATCAATTTCATCACCTACTTGTAAGGCTATAAAAGGTGATGTTGAACAAAAGCCTGCTATTGGATCATTAATAAACGACTCCAAATAAACCTCAATACGATATTCTGTTGGGTATTTCATATTTTTATCCTTTATTATTTCTCTATATGTAATGATCTTATGTAAACATTAAACATAAGCTGCTACCAGTAAATTCTACTAAAAGTATAAGTATGCATATTGCAATAAAATTTAGCCTGTATGTGAAAACTCTGCACAAGGCTTATGTAGCCTAATACTTCTGGTAACCACTCCTTCTAAGCAGAAATCATCTTCAGGTGATATATATACTGGTGCATAGTCATCTGATGCAGACATCAACAAACGATTTTCTTTATGGATTATTTTACAAACAAAGCAGCCATTGTAAGTGGCAACCACAATATCACCTGTACTTACATCAACAGCACGATCAACAATTAACAAGTCGCCATCGAATATCCCTACCCCCTGCATAGATTGCCCCGACGCTAAACCTATAAAGGTAGCATCAGGATGCTTAATAAGTAGCTCATCCAAAGTTAAGCCCAGCTCTTTATATTGCGCTGCCGGCGATTCAAAACCAGTAATACCCGCCTCAATATAAATAGGAATAACAAACATACACACACCAAAATAAAGCACTGTTTATTTATACAGTATAAGTCTAATAAGCGAGTTTGGAAAGGTAAACTAGCTTACTGAGGAAAGTGAGGTTTTTGATTAAGATTTTCTAATGGGTTGTTTATATTGAGTTTTACTGATAACTTAAATACTCGATTTGTAACAAGCGCCCTAACCGTTTGATTTTATTGAATTGTAAAAATGATAAAAATTGCAAAATTAACTGTATATAAAATCAGTTAATTGCATTTATAATGTATAAATTACAATAACTTAACTCGATATAGCGTCACATCATGGGGTGGCAGGGGTCGAGAGTTCGAATCTCTCCATACCGACCATCTTTCCTCCTTAATATCTTTCACTTACACAAAAAATCAAGTTTTCTCATAAACTCCGTTTGTATCATATTTGTATTATTAATTTTCAAAATGACTTTTAGTTCAAATTTTAGGTATGAGAATTATTAATGTCCTCCAACACCAGCAAATCTATTTTCCTCAAATTATCAACATAACTTGCATATGATGAACCTTAGAGCCCATGAGCTATAACACTTTCTAAAGCCAATGAAAGAGCACAAGCAACCTATCACATTCACCGATAGAGAAGTTAACTATATGCTGTATTAGGGTAACGGTAGTGGCAAAAAAATAGTCTGATTCTTTTCTAACTACACCCTACTCTTTCCAACTGACACACATGGCCTCAGGTATAGCTAGGCTCAAGCAAGAATGGTTTAACTTAATGCGTAGGTTTTAAATATAAAACGACCTTAGAGATCACTTCACAGGAAATAGGGTATTTTAGGACGATGCTACTTAAGTGTATCTCGAGTAAGTTTCTCTTAATTGCTTGACTAATTATTACACTATTGTAAGTTGTTAATACATTAAAGATTAAGTAAAAGGATTTACTCATGCCTGGTGCATTCGCACATATAACAGCTGCTAATTTAGCAACTGATAATAACGCCCTTTCAAGAATGAATATTCCAAAACAAGCAAAATTAATTTTAAGCACAAACCAGAAATATATTGAATTAGGTTGCGTGTCACCGGATTATCCTTATCTCGCTGTTGGCCATTCAGAACAAAATAAATGGGCTGATTTAATGCATTATCAAGGTACAGGTGATGTAATTAAAGAAGCTGTAAAATATTGTAAAGTTCTTGAAGGGCATGCGAAGGAGAAGTGCTTTGCATGGCTTTGTGGCTATATGTCACATGTTGCAGCTGATATAACTATACATCCTGTAGTCGAACTAAAAGTTGGTCTATATGAACATAACCAGGCCGCACACAGAACATGCGAAATGAATCAAGACTCGTTTATTTGGCCCAGATTAAATCTTGGGGAAATTGGCCTGGCTGATCGAGTTGAGCAAAACATTGGTTCATGTACAAATCAAGGTAATTGCCTCGATGATGATATAAAGAAAATTTGGGGTCACGCTTTAACTAGTATACATAGTGAATATGCTTATTCGACCGCACCAAATTTCGATATTTGGCATAGCGGTTTTCAATTAGTTGTAAATAATGCTGAAGAAGGCTACAGGCTTTTCCCTTGGGCGAGACACGTTGCAGCTGAGAATGGCCTTCTTTACCCTAGACAAGATGAAATTGACTATAGCTTTATAGAAAAACTTAATACTCCTAAAGGAGTGATGCACTATAATGAAATATTTGACTTAGCAATTGAAAATATTAAATATTTTATAACTATCATTGCAAATGCTGTTTTTAATGATGAACAATGCACCCAGATTTACAATTGGAACTTGGACAACGGCAAAGACGAAAATGGAAATCTAACAGCGTGGAGTATATAAATGAAATACATATTTCTAATTATAACAATTATTTTATCTGTAGGCTGCTCTAGCTTAGCCAATGCTCATGATCCTGAAAAAATGGCTGACCTTGCCTCACAATTAAAAGATATTTCCGCCGCTATTGATGGAACATTGAAGTTTAGTTCTGAACCTTATACCGACCCGCATAAGCTACTACTAGCAGCAATAAAAGACGATAAATCCAAACTTGAACCATTTGAAAATTATCAGTTAAGAATCGTTATTCAAGAAAAAACGCGATTTTATTGCTGTGTAAGGAAGAAATACTACTTATCGAGGATGCTGGGTGTTCCGCAAAATCAGATATACAACATTGGCAATCTGATAAAAATCAAATTTGTAAAGTGACTTTAAAATCTAATCAAGTATGCAAATTTTAATATACTATATTTTTTAAAGTCTCTTCTCGGGTTACTTTATTTTCATCGAAGCAAAGTAAAAGGGGTCACCCATTAGAAAGTTCCGGTCAAGCAGGCAACTGTGTTTTCTTGAGCTTTCTATTAAAAAATCAAGTGTTCTTTCTATTTAAACTCAATTCAATTATGACTACGCATCTAGAAAAATAAAGGGGTAAAATCTTGACTTCAGACATCATAATTATCAAAGCGTTTTTAACCATATTTCGAACCAAAAAAAATAACTCTTAAAAAGCACCTTCTTTATCTGATGCGCTAATAACTGCTGCAGATTATTTATTTTCAATTTCATTACGAAACGGCTCTGGCATTACTTTTAGTTAAACCGAAGTTTAATTTGGTTGCCAGTGGTACACGTAAATAGGTGTTTTGTAGAAATCTTTAAGTTTAATAACCTTAACTGGCTTATAGGAATGCAAAGCGAAGGTGTTGCTCACAATGGTGATGCTTTTTGCCATGTCGTGTTTTAACTTATCTTCAAGCGCCACCATTGCACCAGGAAAAAGGTAACATACTAAAGTAGCAGCACCACTGAGATCAGCGTTTTTGAAGTCTTTACGATATAAACGAAGGTTGTTTAAACCCATACTATATTTAAAAATAATTGAAACAAGCCATGGAAACCAAGATACCTCATAACCAACAACCTGTTTGTTTGGATATTTTTTGGCAACCGCTATCACGAGCGTTCCCCAACCAGACCCTAAATCAATTAAAGTGCCTTTTTCGTCTGTACTTATTTCAGCCAGCATAGTTTGGCGCGCTTGAGTTGAGCTCATCATCGGTGAAATACCCGTTTTCAAGGTACTCCAAACAATAGATAAAGCGATTAGCAGAATAATAAAAAAAAGTGTGATAGCGATAAAATCCATACTAAGTAACACCTAATAACCGCTGAATATTCATAATTTACCTTAGCGCTGATTTTTCCAATGCTAGCGTAGCCTTATGTTCAAATTTGCAAGCAGCAGCAACTTGCCTGCTCTTGGTAAAACGAGTCTAAGTCTAACAGGATTGTGGGCTGACTCGCTAATACGATTAAGCATGAACAAACTTAGTAAGAGAGCATTCCCTATGATCCATAAACTATATTTCTTTCATGCGCTCAAGAATTAACCACTCCTGCCGTTATAAAATAAACATTAAAACAATAAATACTTTGTACAGGAGGTACTTCATGGGTTTTTCAAACGATGAATTACTATTTTTATCGAGTTTATTTAAAGCACAAACTCCACCTCGTTTACCAAAAGACCAAACATTGACTGTGCAAAGCGATATTCCTGCTAACATAGCTTGCTTGTTTCAAAATGCAAATTTAACGTTACTTGCTGAAGTTGGACACTATCAACTGTGGTTCCCGCTGGAGTTTAAGGTTGACTCTTCAGGTACGTTTACACCCGCTCTGAGTGCACCTGAGGTAATTGATACAAAGGGTAACCAACGTAGTTGGCGATGGGATAATTTAAATATAAAAAGTGAGGGATACTGTATTGAGTCGATTTCAAGCACAGGCATCTTTTTAAAACCGCAAGGAGAGCACGTTGCCTTTAATGAAAATCAAATTATGCAATTTGATTTACCTAATAAAAAGCACATTACCATGAGTATAGAACCTGTTAGGCAATGTAAAGGCGGTATTGCAGCTAAAATTATTGATATACATGAGGGAAAAGAGCAACTTCGTGCGTATTTATTTAGTGTTCACAAACGTCAATATGCTAATTTATATAATGCGATCCCTCCTAGTTAGTTGCACAGATGTCAGCGCATAGATAAGCTATCCCCTTTATTGCGAACAATGAAGGTTTTATGAGCGAAAATAATTATCATATCGGCACACCTGGTGTACCTTGGACAAGTGAAGAAAAACAACAATGGTTTAATGAGCAAACGATTAAGCGAAGTTACCAACAAGACGTTGTTGCGTTAATCGATGAATTAACCCCTCACTTTGATGTTGAGCAATATGGTGCGCTTGATTATGATATTGAGCGATATCCCCTTTTTCTACTCAAATCTAAAGATTGGCATGCTGACAAGCCAACCGTATTGGTCACTGGTGGTGTGCATGGCTATGAAACAAGTGGTGTTCTTGGTGCGATGCGTTTTGCGAAAACACATGCAACCTCATACAGTGAACAATTTAACTTGATTATTGCGCCATGTATTAGTCCATGGGGATATGAAACAATTAATCGCTGGAACCCAAAAGCAGTGGATCCTAACAGATCATTTTATAATGAGAGTCCTGCTCCTGAGTCAGCAGCAATCATGGCGTATATGCACAACAACACTATCCAGCCAATTGCGCACATTGACTTACACGAAACAACAGACACTGATAACAGCGAGTTTAGGCCAGCATTGGCTGCGCGCCAAGGCACTGTTAATAAAAACTGGAATATCCCTGACGGTTTTTACCTCGTTGCAGATTCAGTAAAACCAGAACATGCTTTTCAAACAGCCATAATTAATACGGTGTCTAAAGTAACGCATATTGCACCTAGCGATGAAAACAACCAGTTGATTGGTGTTGCGCAAGAGCAGATTGGTGTAATTAATTACAGCGCTCGAGAATTAGGTTTGTGCATGGGCTTTACCGATGCAAAATATGTGACTACAACAGAAGTTTACCCAGATAGTTCAACGGCAACTGATGAAGAATGCATACTCGCTCAAGTGGCTGCAATTACAGGTGCTTTAGATTACATTATTGCAAACTAATTAACATTTTAGACCAAATTATATATGTTTATATACAAGCTTAATGCAAATAAATTATTTAATTTGGTCGTAAAAAAGGCTTAATACAACCACTTTGTACCGCATTTAAAATAGAATATGCAAAGTGCAATTATTCCCTTTAAATGCCTAGACTTACACCAATTTTTGTATAAAATTCGCGCTCTTTATTTTTAGCAAGGATAAAAATTGGAATTCAAAAACCAGTATGGTCATGTAAAGTTACACCATGAGAGCAACATTCTTATCGCAAGTTTTACTGGCTACATAAACGAGCGTTTGGTGGTTGAACTCAGTAACGCCATGTTACAGCGTGCCAAATCGTTTGCTGGTGCTCCTTGGGGGTATATCAGCAACTCAAAAAATGTACAAGCTGCAACACCTGAGGCTGAAGCAAGCTTTGTCGCGTTGACGAAAAACATGATTAAAGATGGTTGTATAGCAAGTGCTTTTATATTTGATTCGTCTTTAATTATTAATCAAATGCAGCGCGTGTTTAAAAATGCAGGGCTTGATTTTAACATTCATAATATGCTGTTTTCTAACTTAGAAGAGGCTAAGTCATTTATAGAACAAAAAATAACAGAGCCTACAATCTAAGTTGAAGAGTTTAATTTCTATAAAATAAACTTTGTTGTGTTTGAGTTATCGTTTTATCCTCATGTGCTGTCACAACAAATTCAAGTTTGGTGACTTTTTTATCAACTTCATATCCATCAGCAACAATAGTGACTGGGACTTTTTTCATGACACCGGGCTCAACGCGAGTATTCTGTGGACTTTTCAATATCCCTTTGTCAAAACCGTTTAAAGATACACTATAATGCAGTGGCTCTTGGGTCTTGTTTATAATGGTTAGCGTATATGGATTTTCTACGAGCCCTTCGTAATTAACTCTGTAAAGTGCGTTTCTATCACGCAGTACTGATACTTCAATTGGTGTTCTTTGTGCCAACCACACCACCATCATAACAGAGAATAAAACCGTTAAACCGCCGTAGCCCAAAAGCTTTAGCCTAAATGGATTGGTAGTCCCCCCTGCCATTTGTTTTTCACTTGCGTACTTTATAAGTCCTTTTTGATAACCAAATTTGTCCATGGTGTCATCACATGCATCAATACATAAGCCACAGTTTATGCACTCATATTGCAATCCATTTCGAATATCGATTCCCGCAGGGCATACTTCCACACACAAGTTGCAATCTACACAGTCACCTAAATCTAACGACTTAGGATCGGCTTTGCGTTTTCGTGGTCCACGACTTTCACCGCGCTTATTATCGTAGGTAACAAGGAGTGTATCCTTATCAAACATAACAGATTGAAAACGAGAATATGGGCAAGCAACGGTGCACATTTTTTCACGCAAAAAGCCTGCATTACCATAAGTACAAAAAGCGAATAAGAACACCCAAAAGCTGGTTATGCCTGACCAATCAAGCATCACCATATCGCTATAAAGTGATTTAACAGGTATAAAATAAGCCATAAACGACGTGGCAGTAAATAAAGAAATAACAAGCCATGCGCTGTGTTTAGTCAATTTTTTACGCCATTTAGCGACTGACCAAGGTGACTTATCTAACTTGATGCGCTGATTACGTGTACCCTCTATGCGTTGTTCAACCCAGGAAAACATAAGCATCCAGATTGTTTGTGGACAAGTATAGCCACACCATACTCTGCCAAGCCAGTTAGTTACAAAAAACAGCGCAAATGCCCCAAGCATAAACAGTAATGCTAAAATAACAAAGTCTTGGGGTAAAAGCGTTAGACTAAAAATCGTGAAAGTCTGAGTACCAACATCAAATAAAACAGCTTGTTGCCCGTTGTATTGAACCCAAGGAATAGCAACAAACATAAGCATGAGTAGCCACCCTAGATTACGACGTATTCGCTGAAAAAAACCTTTTTGCTCGCGAATATAAATTGGTCCCTCATCCTTGTAGGGCTTAATAATCATGTCTTCTTCTTTAATATCAAATTTCATAATACTTACTTCATTGTGACGGTTTCTGAGTAAGTATTTGCAACTTTCAGACCAAGCTGAAAGTTACATTTTAATATTTAAATACAATGATTTATGATTTAAAGGCAATTCTTAATTCGCGATATATCGCGCAACTCGTGATATATCGTCACTTTGTTATTTTGAGTTTTTTCATTTTCGATCGTAATGTACTTTCTGGCATGCCAAGTATACTCGCGGCTCCCTCTGTTCCAGATACTTTACCATTTGAGATCTCAAGCACTGTTTCTATGTGCTGTTTAACGACACTATTAAGCGAAAGTGATAGGTTAGCATTTGGATTAATTTGCCTATTCAATGGCTGGGTTAAATTAATGACAGCATGTTTAGATAAAATAGCTTCTCGTTCTAATACATTCTGTAACTCTCGAATATTACCTGGCCAATCATATGCTTGAAGCTGATTTATGGCCTTATTGCTTAAACCTTTTAATTGCTTACCTAGGCGTTTATTTAGTTGTTGAACAAGGTTAACACTTAGCAGTGGTATGTCTTCCTTTCGCTCTTTTAATGCAGGTACGCGAATTGGAAATACATTTAAACGATAATAAAGATCGATTCTGAAACGCCCTTGTTCAACCATTTGCCATAAATCACGATTAGTCGCTGCAATAATTCGTATATCAACAGTGAGCGTGGTACTTCCACCAACGCGCTCAAACTCGCGTTCTTGCAAAACACGTAATAACTTACTTTGTGACTCTAGTGGCAACTCCGCGATTTCATCTAAAAACAATGTGCCATTATCCGCCAGCTCAAAGCGGCCTTTACGACGCTCATTTGCCCCTGTAAACGCTCCTTTTTCGTGACCAAACAATTCGGACTCTAATAAACTGGGTGTAAACGCTGCGCAGTTAACTTTTATAAATGACTGCTTAGACCGGTTACTTAAACGATGAAGGTTACGTGCTACTAGCTCTTTACCTGTTCCATTTTCACCGAGGATCAGTACTGTGCTGTCTGTTGGGCTAACTAATTTAATTTGCTCTAACATTGCTTGAAATACATGGCTTTTGCCGACTAAACCTGAATCCTGCCAATCCTCATTTAACTGCGCTGTAAGGTACGTATTTTCGTCTTTTAATTGTTCACTCAAGGCACTTACTTGTTTAAGAGCATCGCGTAATGCTTGCTCTGTTTCATGCTGCTTTGAAACATCGCGAAATATAGCGACAGCACCAATTAATTGTCCGTTTTTATAAACGGGTGTTGATGTGTACTCAACGGGGAATTGGGTGCCGTCTTTACGCCAAAATACTTCATCTTTAACGTGCCTATGAACGCCATCAAACATAGTGCAATAAATTTGGCATTCATCTGCTGGGTAAGGCGTTCCATCTGCATGGCTATGATGATGGTATTGATGAATTTTTTTTCCTAGTAATTCACTTGCTTGCCAGCCAGTCATGCGCTCTGCTGCTGGATTTATGAACACCGCGTTACCGGATAAATCAAAGCCATAGATCCCCTCGCCCACTGCATTAAGTAATAAAGTTGGGTCATTCAAAAATTGTTTGATCATAAAAAAATGCTCTCGCGATATATCACGAAATTTTAGCATTTCTACTCTTTATTTACACTTTTACTTACAAAATATATTTTTATTCACTGGGCGTACCCATTATGATAAAGAAAACAATAATGTAGAGCTACTATGTCATTAACAATTTCGCACTTAGAAAAACATTATGCTAGCGTAAATGCAGTAGACAAACTGTCGTTTGAAGTTCAGCAAGGTGAAATATTTGCGTTGCTTGGCCCAAATGGGGCCGGAAAGTCATCATTGGTTAAAATGTTGGTTGGCTTTACTTACCCAGATGCTGGTGAAATTAAGCTTGTTGATGAAAATCAATATTATTCATCAATCCCTGCACAACTCTTAGGTTACTTACCTGAAGATAGAGGGTTATACCCTGAAAAAACATTAAAACAAAACTTACAGTTTTTTGCGCTGTTACATGGTGTGTCGAATCAAGATTTTGAACAGCGGTGCCAACATTGGTTGAAGAAGTTTAGCCTATACGATCGTTTAAATGACCCGTTGAAGTCTTTATCAAAAGGCAACCAGCAAAAAGTTCAGCTTATTACAGCCATATTGCATGAACCTAAATGGGTAATACTTGATGAGCCTTTTTCTGGCTTGGATCCCATTAACCAAGAGTTGGTGGTGGAGTTTTTAGCTGAGCTGAAACAACAAGGTATGACTGTAATACTCAGTGCCCACCAAATGGCTATGGTAGAAAAACTAGCCGACAGAGTGCTGCTGCTTAATAAAGGCCAAAGCGTGTTATACGGTAAGCTAAGTGAGATCTTTACTCAATACAACAACAATATGATTGATGTCAGTTTTAGCGAAACTATTGAGAAAACACAACTTGAAGAGCTTAATTTTACCTGCGCCATCAAACAGCTGTCTTCAATGCGATTAACCATTTCGTTAACTGAGCAACAATCACTCAATGAGGTGCTGCCGCAACTGCTTAAGCTGGGTGATATTACTGAGTTAAAAAATCAATCACAATCACTACATGCTATTTATCTTCAGGCTGTTGCCGAGCATAATTCGCACGCTCACCAGGAGAAAAATGATGACAAATAAAAATGTATCTACGCCACAGCAAATTTGGACTGTGGCTAAATGGGAGTTCTTGCATTTTTTTAAGTTAAAGCAAGAAATTATTTCCAAGCTCATTATGTTGCTAATCGCGGTTATTATCTATTTTTTTGCTGCAAATGGAACCGACCTGAATAAACAGTACTCATTGGCGACTAATACAAAGCAACAACTTTTCGACCAATTAAACCCAAGGTTCAAGTTTAAATACGTTGAAGATATAAACTTAGTCGTTAAAGACTTAGATCAAAATGAATTTGATGGAGCGCTTAAATACGATGCCGCTGACAACACATTCACATTAATAACCTTTGAAAAAGAAGCATGGCAAACGTCTTTAACCTCAAATATTAACGCTGCGTTACAACAACAACGATTCAACGCGCTGAATTTGACTCAACAGCAACAAGATAGTTTGGCCGAGAACATAAATATTGAACATACAGTACTTAATGAGCTGTTAAAAAACCAAGCTGACAAAGGGCAAACTTACACAGCCTTTGGGGTATTGATCTTATTGTTTGTTGCTATGTTTGGCGTATTTGGTCAACTGTTTGTCAGTATTACAGGCGAGAAACAAAACCGCGTGACAGAGCAACTAATGGCGACAATGACGCCACAAACTTGGATTGACGGCAAACTAACAGGTCAGATATTACTTGCCGTAAAAACTATGCTAGGCACACTTATATCAATTGTTCTTTCTATGCTATTTTTTACTGTAATAATAAAGCAACAACCTCTGAGCTTAAGTTTTGTTAATTGGTCAATGCTTCCGTGGTTTGTCGCGTTTGCGGTATTCGGCCTCGCTATTTGTGCTGCGTTTATGGCTGCCATTGCGGCAGGAATTGATGATCCAAACCACAGTAGTAAAAGTGCATTAATGATGCTGCCAATAGCGCCTATTGCCATTGCATTTTTCATTATGGACGAACCTAATGGCCTCATAAGTATTGTGCTAAGTTACCTACCTTTCACGGCCTTTGCAGTGATGCCTGTAAGGATGTCACTTGTTGATTTACCTTTTTGGCAGCCACTTTTATCGTTATTACTTAGTGCGGGTTGTTTTTATTACTTACGCATATTTGCAGCGCGTATATTTAAAATGGGGATGAATATGTATGGTAAGGAGCCTAGCTTAAAAGCAATGTGGCGCGCTATTTTTAAATAATTTAAAGTGTCGAGGTAGGCTAGACTTTTAGCCTACCTGATGAATTTAATTAGTGGTTAATTGTTTTGCTATTAATATAATCTGTGAGTGCGAACAACACACCAGAAACGACAAACGTGATATGAATAGCGACTTTCAAAATAAGCTCTTCACTCGAATATGATGACGCGCTAATAAATACTTTCAATAATTCTACAGCAGATATTGCAACAATAGCGCTTATAAGTTTCATTTTCAGGCCTGAAAAACCAACCTTCCCCATCCAAGCGGGTCTATCTTCATGATTATCGATATTAAGTTTCGATACAAAGTTTTCATAACCACTAAAAATAATTATGAGCAATAACCCACCTAGTAGCGCCGTATCGACTAGCGTTAAAATTCCGACTAATAGTTCTTCATTAGTGGCTGTAAACGTAGCAATGCCCATTAAATATAACTGTTTAAAGAATTTGATCAGTAATAAGATAACGGCAAATAATAGCCCAACAAAAAAAGGGGCAAGTAACCAGCGGCCACGAAATATAAATGTTTCTAGTGCGAGCTCGGCTCTGCCTGCTTGTCGCTTGGGGTTTGTTGGGGTTTGATTGTCCATTTTGTTCATCATTTTATAAAACGCTGACTTTAACTGAGTTTGTTATTTGATACAAACACTAGGGTGTTTTTCTTTTCGGTATAAATTTCATCTTAACGATAAAAATATTTCGTTTCCCTTTATAAGCGTTTCAATTAAGAATCACATCACCCACTGAGCATTTCTCTTTGGCTAACAACTACTATTAGGAATGAACACATGAACAAAACAATGCTGACCCTTATTATTGCGACACTTTTTAGCGTTGTTGCGACGTTTGCTGTCGCAGAAGACGCCGTTGATGCGCCTGAAGAAATAATCCAAGAATTCACAGAAATGTGTTTAGATTGGGCTAAAGATGACGACATCGGCGATGCACAGCTTAAGCCATACGTTTTAAAGTGCGTTAATGATGAATTAACAGCAGAAGGCTATAAAAAAGTGACCGACGTAAAAATTTAATTAAATTCGCTTAATCATAAAAAACCGAGATTGCACAAGGGTGTGAATCTCGGTTTTTTTATTGCTCGCGTGTAATATTAATGAGCACCTTAGGTGCTCATATATCACTCAGTAGCTTTTTTAGTTTTTGTAGTAGCCTTTTTTGGCGCTGCTTTTTTAGCGGGTGCCTTTTTAGCGGCTGCTTTCTTTTTAGGTGCGGCTTTTTTCTTCGCCTCTTCAACCCACTTTCCAGCATTATAGTGTGCTGTCCAGCCCGTCGCCTTGCCTTCAACCTCTGTCATAACATACTGCTCTTTATTCTTACGGCTATAGCGTACAATCGCTAGGTTACCGTCAGGATCTTTTGCAGGTGCATCAGCTAAATAATAGAACTTAGGCGAAATGCGATCACGAAAACGATGAAGTTCTTCAACTTTTGGTGCTCGCGTTTCACGTGATTTAGGGAATGTATTTGCAGCTAAGAAAATACCTGCTGCCCCATCGCGCAATACAAAATGAGCATCCGACTTTTCACATTCTAGCTCAGGTAACTGTACTGGGTCTTCTTTTGGCGGCGCAGCTTCACCGTTACGTAATAATTTACGTGTGTTTTTACACTCATCATTACTACAACCAAAGTATTTACCAAAACGGCCCGATTTAAGCTGCATATCAGAACCACATTTATCGCATTCGATAATGGGTCCGTCATACCCTTTTATTTTAAAGGTGCCTTGCTCAATCACGTAACCTTTACAACCTGGATTATTACCACAGACATGTAATTTACGTGTTTCATCAATCAAGTATGAGTCCATTGCCGTTTCACAGATTGGGCAACGTTTCATCTGCATTAACGTTTCAGTTTCAACATCTTCTACATCAGCAGCAACCGCTTCATCACCTGATACTAGGTTCATAGTAGTGGTACAGCGCTCTTTTGGTGGCAGGTTGTAACCTGTACAGCCTAAGAAAACGCCTGTAGAGGCTGTGCGAATACCCATTTTGCGTGCACATGTTGGGCAATCAATGTCTGTTTCGACCATTTCATTTTTACGCATACCACCGTCATCTTCTTCGCCGCTGGCGATAGATAGTTGGGTAGAAAAATCGGCGTAAAACTTATCTAAAACTTGGGTCCAAACACGCTCACCTTCAGCGATATCATCTAAACGTCCTTCCATTTTTGCAGTAAAATCGAAGTTCATTAAATCGGTAAAGTTTTCAACTAGACGGTCGGTAACTATTTCACCCATTTTTTCAGCAAAGAAACGGCGGTTCTCAACACGAACGTAGCCGCGATCTTGTATTGTTGAAATGATAGACGCGTAAGTAGATGGGCGGCCAATTCCACGCTTTTCAAGCTCTTTAACTAAGCTAGCTTCACTGAAACGCGCAGGCGGCTTCGTAAAGTGTTGCTTAGGATCAAGTTCAATTAACGTAAGTATCTCACCTTCTTTAACCGCAGGTAATGATTGATCTTCCTCATTCTTTTTACGAACCGCAGGTTGCACACGTGTCCAACCATCAAAGCGAAGTACTCGCCCTTTGGCCTTGAGATGGAAATCATTCGCTGCAACAGTAAGCGTCGTCAAATCGTATTCTGCAGGCACCATTTGGCACGCCACAAATTGGCGCCAAATTAGCTCGTACAGTTTTTTCGCATCAGGGTCTACACCTTCAAGGTGACCAGACAATACTGTTACGCTAGATGGGCGAATAGCCTCATGCGCTTCTTGCGCGTTGCCTTTTGAGCTATAGTTAATTGGATTTTCAGGTAAATATTTAGCACCGTATTGTTCAACCACATAATCACGACACATGCCTACAGCGTCTTTTGACAAGTTAGTCGAGTCAGTACGCATGTAAGTAATATAACCGGCCTCATACAAGCGTTGAGCGAGCATCATGGTCTTTTTAACACCATAGCCTAAGCGTGTACTCGCTGCTTGTTGCATTGTAGAGGTTATAAATGGGGCGCTTGGTCTGCTTTTACTCGGCTTTTCATCAACACTAATAACTTTATATTCAGCGTTTTCTAAAGAGGCCACTGCCGCCATAGTTTGTGTTTCATTTACAGGCTTGAATGGTTTGTCACCCTGCTTAGCAACTTCAAGGCGTAAATTAGATTCTGCATTCTTTACATCTGCGTGGATATCCCAAAACTCTTCTGGGATAAATGCTTTTATTTCTCGCTCACGTTCAACTAATAAACGTACCGCAACAGATTGAACACGGCCCGCTGATAAACCACGAGCTACTTTAGCCCATAATAGTGGCGACACCATAAAGCCCACAACGCGGTCTAAGAAGCGGCGCGCTTGTTGGGCGTAAACCATATCAGTGTTTAGTTCACCGGGTGTTTCAAACGCTTGTTGAATCGCATTTTTAGTGATTTCGTTAAAAACAACGCGCTTATATTTTTCTGGCTCGCCACCAATAATCTGTTCGAGGTGCCATGCAATGGCTTCCCCTTCTCTATCCAAATCCGTTGCGAGATAGATTTGGTCAGCATTTTCAGCGAGTTTTTTGAGTTCTTGAACTACTTTTTCTTTACCTGGTAGCACTTCATAATGTGGCTCCCAACCTTTTTCAGGATCGATCCCCATTCGAGCAACTAGGTTAGTGTAATCACGCTGCTTTTTATAAGCTGCTTTATCTTCAGGAGACATTTTGCGCACTTCAGCTGGCGTTTTAGTTGGCGCTGTTTTGGTTTTGCCAGAACCTGAGGTAGGAAGATCTCGTACATGTCCAATTGAGGACTTGACGATAAAATCGTTTCCTAAATATTTATTAATTGTTTTAGCCTTAGCAGGAGACTCTACAATTACTAGCGATTTGCCCATAGTTGCCTATTTCTAACCAAGTATTTTAAATGTGTTTAGCCCATTTTGGGCGCGAATATTTATAGGTATATCTACAAACACCAATTGTTACAAGCTTTTAATAGAAACTTTTCTACTTTTAATGATTAATTAAACAATTATTGTGTTTAATTTAGACAAAAGGATGTTTTTTTGTATTTGCAGAGGAATATATAGAATAGAAACAAAAATGCCAACCGAAAGGTTGGCATTTTATCAAAAAGGATAGGCTGCTATACGCCTAACCGGCATCTCTAATTGCCAATTGAGCAGTGGTTTCTACTTCTTTTGGCGTTGTAAACACAATAGATAAAAACCCACTTGTGCTTTTATTTGGCTCAGCCTCACGGCTGATTGATAAACCAATACCATGCGCAGCTGTTGCGGCACTCTCTAACATAGCAAAGCCTGCTGAACCACTGTATTTACCATTATCAGTGCTAATTGCAACAGCAGTACCTGAAGGAATTGGGTTGTTATAACGGTCTGAGTAATAAAGAGCGAATGATAATGCTGCTAGCTCATTATTATCACTTGGTGTTAAGTCAATCGTTCCTAAATCGCAATAATCAGATTGCGCCGTAGGTTCTAAAGCAACCACAAGCCCTGTTGAACTCTCGCCTGCAACACCATAAATAGAGTTACAACTATCAATATCTACCTCTAATTGAACCGCATTAGGAGTTAAAATAGTATTTCCATCGCCATCCAGTATTGGATTATTCTCATCATCGAGCTCTATCTCAGTTAAGCGAGATGAAAACTGATTTCGAAGCTCCGCTTTTAATACCACAAACCGGCTATAAACTTGGCTGCCAGACATAATAATTTCAAATGATTCACGTACATCAACAACATCTTTAGTACACAATGTTTCGAAAGTATCACCTGGTGATGGCGATGTTGCCGCTTCTGTGCACAGAAGGCCATTGTATTTACCGTCAGCCAATGTGTGCATGCCATTGAGGTCTATATCAAAATTTTCCTCAAATTGACCGGCGTTGGTATTTTCTGGGCTACATGGATCATTTGCATCCCCTTCCTGACAAAAGCGAGCATCTTGTTCAACTTCAGCTGTTATTGGGTTATAAATTGCAGCTAAACCGTCATATACACCATTTTCATTGTGATCAACAAATGCTTCAGCTAAGTCATAGCCGCTGTAATATTCGTTAGTATCAAAACGGCCATTACCATTAATATCAATAAACGACTCTTGACCCTTTGCGGTAACTAATACTGTTGCGCGTCCACCCAATGGTACTCCATTTTCGAATGTCGCTGCATTTAAAATACCTGCCATACAAGGTGCTGCGGTATTAAAGTATAAATCACAGTTAATAGTATTGGTCTTAGGGTTTATTGAACTAATTTGGTTGCCCCATTTAGGCTCTGTGAATGGTTTCGGGTTTTGGCTTCGCCACTGAGCGTTACATTCTCCATCAACAGTTCTACACTCTAACTGAGGGTTAAAAGCATCACTGTCTAGTGTGCCTACCGCACCACCTTCGGTTGTTAAATACACGGCGGTACCATCTGGCACTGGGTTGTTAAAGTGATCTGCTAAGTAAACTGATATTTCATTTAAATCGCCAATATAGTCAAGCGCTTCAATATTAATAATCGCAGAGCCTGCAGTAAAACTATTCCCATCAGGTAAACCTGAACTAATTGACACTAAGTCCGATACAGTTGTGACTTGTTCATCAAGGGCGACAAGGGATAAATCGCCAGTTGGGCATGCGGTATTTGGTGCTCTATCAGCTTCATCTTTTAAACACTCAAGGTAAAGATCTTGCCAACAGGTAACGTTATTTGTTTGCTCTGCCGGTATTTGATCTTCGGGAATATAACAAGCTTGTACGCGAACAGCCATAGGGACAAAACCAGCGTTTACTTGAACACGGGCTAAACCTTCAGCATCGGTGAAAACACTTGAGTGGGATAAACTAATACCCCCGTTGGTTGAGCTCAAGCGAAAGTCCATTCTATTACTTTGAACTTCTTTACCTATTTTGTCTTTAAGTTTGAAAGTGATTTCAGATGTTTCCGAACGCCCTTGTCCACCCGTTCCCTTAAGGGCAATGACTGGTTCGCTTGCGTCGATAAATTCAATTGATTCAATTGGGGCTGTTGATACTGGAATATTAACTGTCGCTATAACAGGTGTTCCACCTGTTAATACACTTGCTCTGACTGTGTCACCTTGCGCTGCATTACAGCCATCTGTGCGATAAGTAGCAGTTGCTACACCACTAACACTCGTGGTTTTAGTATCCATAACCGAGGTATTGTTTTGTACACACCCTGACGTAAACTCAACATCAAGCGGTGATACAACAAGGTTACCAGCAGTATCAAATATCTTTACAGTAATAACAGTCGTTGCACCTGCACCTAATGGGATAAACTCATCTTCAATGATATTGCCATCTGCATCCAACTGATTGTAAAGCCCATTATCGATTGTAACTGTTAAATCAGCGGTCGCAATTTCAAATGCTTTTTGATTCGATGCTGTTTTAGATGTGGCTGTTATTTGACCTGCCCCACTATTTGCACCAGGCTGCAGCTTTAATAGCGCAAAGCCAAAGTTATCTGTTAGAGCCTTACCTGACTCTGGTAGTAAACTACCCAAATCCGTTGTTGTTTCACTTATAATTCCTGCAAAACCATCTCCAGAACTGGTATCGGTTACTTTAACTAATACATCGATTAGCTCTTCAGATGAAAATTGATTTACTTCAATACACCCAGAGCTCAAATATGTAGTTTCAAGAGAAACCGTATTACGGTTGCTATCCCATCCTTCATTACAACCTTGCAATAGCTTAACATCTACACTGGCTACCGCAGTCTCAACGGATGCATCATCACCACTAGATATAAAACCGATTGTTTGTGTTATACCCACATTTTCTTTCGAGGTATAAGATGCAACAACTTGGCCTGCACCTTTTAATAGGCCACTGCTTAAAGTTACTTTAGCTTGACCGTTTTCATTTGTTAGGGCCGTGCCCAACTCTGGTGTAATTTTACCAGTAAAATTAGATTCAAATCGGACTAGCTCTCCAGCTAAAGGGACACCGCTTTGCGTTAATGTGGCAGTTACTATGCCTTTGTTATCTTTGCTAACAGGATTTTCATCAGTAAAAGCAGCGCCAGATTGATCTACAATATCAAGAACAAGCGAAATAGTGCCGTTACCTGTTGCATCCCCTGCTGAAGTGAATGCAAATGAATTTGAATACGCAATACCATTGAAGGTGAAGCGAGCCGTTATCTCTCCCGCCCCCGCAACTGAACCTGCTGTAAGCAGCATATGAGCAATACCATCATTGCCTGTTAACGCTGTACCTGAGCTTGGTGTTAATGAGCCAATATTATCAACCAAAGAAAATGTGATTCGTTGACCTGAAACAGCTGTTTCACCTTGTTTAAGCGTTGCTCTAATATCAAGTGGGGTATCACTAGCTACATTGTTTGATAATTGTGACCCTGCTTCTGTATAGCCTTGCAAAGTTAAAGTAAACGTTTCTTCAGGAACTTGATTTTGATCACCGCTTGAGCTAAATGCAAATGAATCAGAATAGGAAGCACCGCCAATACTAATTGACGCAGAAACTTCACCCGCCCCCTCTACCGTACCCGCTGTAATGTTAATTCGTGCGATACCATTACTATCAGTTACCGCAGTACCAGAGATCGGATCTAAAATACCCACACCATCAGCTAAGCTAAAACTTATTCGCTCACCCGCAACTGGATTATTATTATTCCTTAGTTGCGCTAAAATTTGTAAAGAAGCGCCGCGAGTTACTGCATTGGACTCTTCACCCGTTGATGAGGAATACCCTTGTACAGCAAGGGTATAAGCAGCTGCCGTCTCCCCCTCTTTTTCAATGGTTCCACCACCACCACATGCAGTGAGTAAAAAACTGAATAGCACAACACTTAGCCATCGCATAAAAGGCATTGACCTCTCCCTAGCGTTTGTTATTAATTATTGAAATAATATATTTACCCAATATTAACCTAAATCTGGCACGAAAATCACAACTTTTTAAGACTTTATTTGTTGTTTTTTTTATCAAACTTTTTTTTACATATTTATCGATTTTTTCTGTATAAAAATCTGCATACTGTTAGGCTATGGCAAATTTATAAAAATAGATTGTAACTATGTCGAAAATCCGTTCAATGAGTTTAACAACACGTATAATGATTGGTATGGCCTTGGGTGTGGCTGTAGGCTTTATATTCCAGGCAATTTTAGCTGGCGAAGACGATTATCTAATCCCTCTTGGATTATTCTCTTTGCCAATTAAAAGCTTTTTTGTAGATGGTTTATTTCATATTGGTGGTCAAATATTCATCGCCAGTTTAAAAATGCTGGTAGTGCCTTTAGTATTTGTTTCCCTCGTATGCGGAACATGCAGTTTAAGTGACCCCAAAAAATTAGGCCGTTTAGGGGGTAAATCGATTGGTTTATATTTAATTACCACTGCGATTGCAATAACCGTAGCTATGACGCTAGCGCTATTAGTTAATCCAGGCGAAGGTATTAACTTACCTACAGAGGCTGCATATAGCGCTAAAGAAGCACCAACACTTGCTCAAGTCATCATAGGTATGTTTCCTACCAACCCAATTGATGCAATGGCCAGTGGCAATATGCTTCAAGTTATCGTTTTTGCACTACTTTTCGGTATTGCAATGGCACTTAGTGGAGACACTGGTAAACGTGTAGCTGTGATGTTTGAAGATTTAAACGCCGTTATTTTAAAACTAGTTACGTTATTGATGAATGTTGCTCCTTATGGCGTATTTTGTTTAATGGCAAAATTATTCACAACCATAGAATTAAGCCTAATTGTTAGCTTGGCCAAATATTTTGGTGTTGTCGTTGTTGCATTATTTATCCATGCGTTGGTTAATTATTCGATTTTATTTAAGCTATTAACAGGCTTGAACCCCCTTACTTTCTTAAAGAAAATGCGCCATGCGTGCTTATTCGCTTTTAGTACTTCAAGCTCCAGTGCCACTATGCCTATCACTTTAGAAACAGCAACTAAGAAGCTTGGTGCCAATAACTCTGTCGCTTCATTTACCGTTCCTTTGGGTGCAACCATAAACATGGACGGTACGGCGATTATGCAAGGTGTTGCAACTGTGTTTATAGCGCAAGTATTCAGTGTTGACTTAACCCTGTCTGATTATTTGATGGTTATATTAACGGCAACTTTAGCCTCTGTAGGTACTGCTGGTGTTCCAGGCGTTGGTTTGATCATGCTGGCAATGGTGCTTAACCAAGTAGGTTTACCTGTAGAAGGCATTGCAATTATTATCGGTGTTGACCGTTTACTCGATATGACTCGAACAGCCGTGAACGTAACCGGTGACTGTATGGTCACTTGTGTTGTTGCAAAGTCCGAAGGCCAATTAGATGAAACTGTATTTAATGACCCTAATGCTGCAAAAGAGTTAGAAGATTATCGAAAGCCTACTGATTCATAATGTAGGTTAGATAATAAAAAAACCCGCTGTGATGCGGGTTTTTTATTATCTAAAGGAAATTAAGGGTTCATGCTTTTAAACCGAGAAAGTAACGAAACACCTGTTTTGTTCACCGCGTTGCTCAAACCCACCGCGAACTTGTCACTGAGTGACTTTTTGATTTTATACTGCACTTTATAAATTTGACGTAATTGCTGATGCCCTAAAAGCGTGTCGTCACTTGTTTCTATCTTATCAACAAGCCCTTTTTCAATTGCTTGAGTAGCGAACCAGTGCTCTCCTGTAGCTACAGCGTCAATGTTTAAGCTGGGGCGCTGTTCAATTACAAACTGTTTGAACAAACCATGAGTTTGCTCTATTTCTTCTTTAAACTTCGCACGTCCTTTATCGGTGTTTTCGCCAAATAATGTCAATGTTCGCTTATAATCACCAGCGGTTATTTGTTCAAAATCTACGTCGTTCTTTTTCAGTATTTTATGAAAGTTAGGAATTTGTGCAATTACACCAATAGATCCCACAATAGCAAATGGCGCTGCCACTATTTCATCTGCAACACAGGCCATCATATACCCACCACTTGCAGCAACTTTATCTATCGCAACAGTTAAGTGGATACCTTTGCTTTTTAAGCGCTGCAATTGTGAGGCGGCTAAACCATATCCATGCACAACCCCACCACCACTTTCGAGCCTAACAAGCACTTTATCTTGCTTAGGGTCAGCTATTGAAATAATCGCAGTGACTTCCTCTCTTAAACTATCGACTTCATGAGCATCCATACTGCCACTAAAATCAATAACATATAATCGAGGTTTAGATGTCTCATCATCATTGTTTTGTTTTGCTTTTACTTTTTCAGCTTTGTGATGCGCTTTTAGTGCTTTTTTCGAAAGTGTATTTTCAAGAAAGCTTGATTTTAAATCATCAAGTTGTTCTGACACATCTTCAATATCTATCTCACCTTTTTTTGCCTTAGGCTTTACTGCTGAACCAACAATAATAATTGCGATAACACCTATCGCAATTACAAAGGTAACTGTTTTTGCAAAAAATAAACCGTACTCGTAAAGAAATTCCAACGCCCATCTCCAAAATAAATTTGCTCTAATTTAACTGAACTTAAACTAACATGCCAATCAAACACAAAAAAGCCACTTTTCAGTGGCTTTTTATTGGTTGGATTGGATTAAACTAGATTTAATTCGTTACAACATCAGTGTTGGTAACTAATAATGCTTTACCACGAGTTGCTAAATAGCTTGCTATTTGTAATTGCATCTCTGTGTTTGCAGCCGCGCTACCTTCAACTGTAGCCCCTGACCCTTCAGCAGGCGCTGGAGTAAGGACTGAGCCATGATGGCCTTTGGTAAACTGTACTAGATAACTCATACCGTCTTCGGTCGGTGCTTGCGACTGAGCCACTGTCATTAAGCCCATCATTTTAGCTAAAGGCAGTGAACCTGCAATCGGGTTTATCGATGTTGTTGGCGGTATTACTTGGTCTTTCTTATTACCTTCGCCATCACCTACAACCACATTCATATATACAGGCGTGCCAAGGGCATTAACGGCTGCTGCATAGTTGGTTGGATCACCACTGTCTAATGCAGTTTGAGAGGCAAACGCAAACTGGGTCATTACACCTTGAATGTTAGCAAGTTTTGAAGTCTCGCCACCCACTGTCAATGAGGTGACATATTCATTGTACGCGCAACTTATAAAGGCTTGTTGGTTTCCAGCTAAAGCGCCACAGTTAGAAACAGCTTCATTTGACATATAGCTAATAAACTCAGCTGACTCTGCTGTACCTGCAGACGCTAAAACAGACCCTTGTACAAATGGCCCAAAGCTTGCTGATTCAAGCAAGAAGCTTGCTAAACCACCACCACCGCTCGCCAGTGCAACAGATTTTACATTGAATAACGGGTCAACTTGCTCTGCAAGCGGGTTATTTGCTTGGCTAATAAAGGCCGGTGCCACAACCGAGCCCAATGAGTGACCAATAAATGAAACATCCATTGTATTTAAAGATGTATCATTAATGAAATTAAGACCAAGACGTAAGCCCAATAGGTCAGCTGAAGACTGCCTTAAATTATCTCGTGCAACAAGCAATGATTGAAGGTTCATATACGCAAGAACAGATCCTGTACTTGCATTAAAATCATCAGTTCCGTCACCGTCAACATCAATCCCACGTTCACCGTGAACTGGGTGATCTATTGCAACTGTTGCAAAACCTTGCATCGACAAAGCAGCTGTTAGTGCAAGCATATCTTCTTTTTTCGATGTAATACCATGTTGCATAATCACAACAGGCCAACCACCCTCAGGCATCATTAACTCATCCATACCTATTTGGGCACGTATGCCGTTTAAAACAGGCAAAATAGGTTTAGTGACTTGCACTGGTACATTTGCCATGCTTTGTACTTTAGGAATAGAGTTATACTTTGTTAAATGTTTGGTGCTGTCTAGCCCTAAGTCACGTAAACGTCCCTCACTTAACGCAGCGCACGTTGCATCATTTGTCGAAATTGGGTCAGTTGGGAATGCTTCGCCAGCAGCTGCTTTATAACCCATCACTGCTACAGCGTTATCACACATACCTTGCCAATATGTAGCAGCTAAGTCTGAGATCTCTTTACCTGTTGGTGTAGACAAATACATAGGTAACATCACATTACCTTTTTGATACTGAACACCCGAAAATACCGGTGATAGACCGGTAATGTTTTGAGAAGCAAAAACTTGAGTCACAGTAAGCATTGGCTGTTCAGGTACTTGAACTGCAGGAGTCGGTAAACTTTGCTCAGATAAACTAGCTGCTAGTAATGACTTAATTGTGCTTAGGACCGGTCCTGCTGATTGAATGGTCATTGCAGCAGAGAAAATAATTTCATCCTTTGCAATACTGCCACCTGAAACAACTACATTTTCATAGCTATTAACGGCCCCTTGTAATGCAAGCTGAGACTCAGTGACAAGCGGAGCTTCTTGTTTAACTAGACCATACGTGGAAGATGGCTCAATAGAACGCCCGAGTGAGTCTTTTAAATTAGTCGTAACAACGTTGATGTATGAACTACCCGCCTTGAAAGGCTTAAGAGGGATTACTGCAACACCATCACCACTTGCTTGGGTAATGAAATCTTCGCCGAAAGTAAGTTCACCTACAAGTTTACATGCAGCGCCTGCAGGTGCTTGAGAACATTCTGCATCTGTTAAACTGGCACCCATAATAACTTCAAAAATTCGTACTGAACCTGGTGCACCAGCAGACGCTGCATCTAAGCTAACACCATCTGGAACATCGTCACTCATAAACGATGGCATAACTAAGTCAATTTTGTACGGTACTTGGCTAGACCATCCGTCAAGAGCTCCTAAGGCAAAGGACGGATTTGCATATGCAGATCGAGGAATTGATACACCGTCATCATCAAGCTCCCCTGGAATATTTAAAGTACCGTCTTGAGTACCGCTCATTAATAAATCATTTGGTACAGAGATAACGCCGTTTGATGGATCAAAACTTACTGTTGCAGTAGGGATAATCGGTGGTGCGTCGTTTTTAACATCTTCTAACGTTTCACCGCCGCCACAACCAGTAAGTACAGCGGTAATTGAGAGTGAGAGTAGCATTTTTTTCATATGATTTGCTCCGCGCATAATCTTATTTTTATTGTGTGTTCAGTTGTATTAGTGTAGTTAATGTTTCAAATATAATGCCAAAGTTACAGTCATATAATGGTTAAAATATTGTAATAAGTTTATTAATGAGACATTAGACCAGTTAAAGTTAACGTAAAGTTTCGACTTTCGCCACCTAATTTTACAATAAATTCGATAACTTGGTGTTTTGCTATGTTAAAATCACAAAAATTGATTCTTTGGGTACCCTATTATGCAAACTTATAAAGCGGCAGATAACGCACTGCAAGACAAAGTAATTCTTATCACTGGTGCCGGCGACGGTATAGGCCGAGTAGCAGCTATAACTTATGCTAAACACGGTGCGACTGTAATTCTTCTTGGAAAAACCACGCAAAAGCTTGAATGTGTATACGATGAAATTGTCGCACTTGGTTATCCAAAACCTGCAATTGTTCCTATGGACTTAAAAGGCGCTACAAAACAAAACTACCGTGATTTAGGTGCAACCATTGAGCAGCAATTTGGCAAATTAGATGGCCTGCTTAATAATGCAGGCATTATAGGGGCACTTGGTCCACTTGAACATTTTTGTGCATCAACATTTGATAACATCATGAAAGTGAATGTAACCGCACAAGCAATGATCACTAAATATATGTTCCCTGTTCTTCGTAAATCACCCAGTGCTTCAATTATATTTACCTCTTCAGGTGTGGGACGAGAGGGAAGAGAGTTCTGGGGTGCATATGCAATTTCGAAGTTTGCAGTAGAAGGTATGATGCAAACGTGGGCTGCAGAAGTCGGTAAAACAAATATCCGAATCAATTGTATCAACCCAGGCGCAACGCGTACTTCAATGCGTGCAACGGCCTACCCTGGTGAGGACAGAGATAAACTTGCTACACCTGAAGACTTAATGCCTACATATTTATATTTAATGAGTGACGATTCTAATGCGGTAAATGGGCAATCATTAGACGCTCAAACAAAAAAACCGGCATAGGTTAAAAACGAAAAAAGCCGCAATTTGCGGCTTTCTTTAAACGCTATCAATTAACGACGTTTAGTTTGCTTAACTCGGTTGTTATGTTTTTTAACAGCCTTACGAATCTGATTTATCTTCGCGCGTTTATCTTTGCGTTTTTCAGGCATAACTGAGAGCTTAGTTTGTGTCTCACGACCTAGTTTAACTGTCTTGCGCAAATAATTTACAGTCTCTAAATCTAACTCACTCCAGCCACCCTGTGGCAAGCGTTTATCCAGCTCTAGTTTACCGTAACGAATACGTATCAATCTTGACACTTCAACCTCTTGAGATTGCCACAAACGGCGCACTTCACGATTACGTCCCTCTGTAAGTGTCACATTATACCAACGGTTAATACCTTCACCGCCCAGTGGTTTAATGTTTAAAAACTTAGCCATGCCATCTTCAAGCTCAACACCTTTAGTGAGGTTCTTAATAGTCTCGTTAGTCACTTCACCAAATACGCGGGCAGAATATTCACGTTCAACTTCATAACTTGGGTGCATCAAACGATTAGCTAATTCACCATCATTGGTAAACAACATTAAACCAGCTGTATTGATGTCCAATCGTCCAACCGCTATCCAGCGTTCGCCATCAATACGCGGCAAGCGATCAAATACAGTACGGCGACCTTCAGGGTCTTTACGCGTACACAACTCCCCTTCAGGTTTGTTATACATAATTACACGGCAAATACGCTCTGCTTTCTCTTCTATTTTTACGGTATGCCCATCTACACGGATTTGATCTGTTTCTTCAACCCGATCGCCTAACTTTGCTACTTTACCGTTTACACTTACACGATTAGCATCGATGTACTTTTCCATTTCACGACGCGAACCAACACCGGCTCTCGCGAGGACTTTTTGTAGCTTTTCACCTTGTATACTCATTCGGATAGTTCTCTCACAGAAGGATCACTCAATAACTGATCAATCTTACTTATTTGCTGCTTTGGCAGTTCAGGTAAGTTATCAAGACCAGTTAACGAAAAATAATCTAAAAATTGTTTTGTCGTTGCATAAAGAGCTGGTTTTCCAGGAACTTCTTTATAACCGACGACGTGTACCCACTCTCTTTCAAGCAGGGATTTCATTATACCAGAACCCACAGCGACACCCCGTACTTGCTCTATCTCACCACGGGTAATTGGCTGGCGATAAGCTATCAATGACAGCGTTTCTAATAAGGCACGTGAATATTTTGGAGCACGCTCTTGGAATAAGTTACTTAACCAAGGTGCTAGGCTTTCACAAGCTTGAAAACGATAACCACTTGCGACTTCAACCAAACGGATACCACGTGTTTGGTAATGTATTTGAATATGCTCTAGTGCTTGATTCACGCGTGCCATAGACACACTCAAATCAATTAATACGGTGTCTTTAATGTATCGTTTATTTAATGGTTTTGGCGCAACAAAAATCGCTGCTTCAATGATCTCAATGAGCTGCTCATCACTTACTCGTTTTGTTGCCATCTATAAAACCATAAATTAATGTTCGCGGAACTGATTAACCACTCATTATGACAGAATACACCGATTGTTGGAAAAATTATTATCTAAAAACCCAAAAAAAATGCCAGCGACTATGCTGGCATTTTATGTTTTATTGGAAAAATTTTAATTAACTATTTTTCAACATCTCAAGCGCTTCATCTTCAGCCACTTCACTACCGTGTGCTCTGATGTAGCTCATAAACTCATTTTTGCTCACACGCTTATCTTTATTAGCATCTATATAACCAAAGTGGTTTGCGATGTCATCGTCATTTGCTTCAACAACAGAAATATACCCATTGCTGTCGTTGTCTAAAGAAGAGAAATTACTTTCAATAGGGTCAAATTTAGCTATCTCTGCTTTGAAAGCTGATTCACTCACTTCACTATCAGTGGCTACTTTACCTGTATTTAGCTGAGTATAAGTTGAAAACTCCTCACGACTAATTTGCTCATCCATATTGGTATCAATATTAGAGAAATGTGACCAAATGTCATCATCGTCGGCTTCTACTTTTGAAATATATCCATCGTTGTCATTATCTAGACTACCAAAATCACTGCTGATTTTGTCCATTGATGCATTTGATGAACACGCACTCAAGGTAAGAGCAGCCAAAATAGTAGATGCGAGTGTTAACTTTTTCATAAGAGATTCCTTGTAATAAATTAAATTCACTTAATTTAATACAAGTACCAAGCCAAAATCTTTATCATTAAAAATCAACAACATATAACAAGGTAAAATTTAAACCTGAAGAAACCATAAAAACTTTTCAGCTTTCCTGTAAAAGTTTCACACACAAAAAAAGCGCTGTATAAGCGCTTTCTTAATCAAATTTTGCTATTAGATAGCAGCGTTTTGGTAACGCTTAACAAAATCAGTCACCACTTCACCATTACAACGCAGTGAGTTTAAGTTACCGATTTTTGCCCTAACTGGCTCAAGACCTTTTTTAACAGCTGTAATACACAATTGCGTTTCAGTTTGGTCATTTTCAGCAAATACTTGAATCATTTTTACGTCGCGGTTTTTCATTTCAACTTTTTTAGCAATTGAACGAATATCTTCACCATTACACAAAATGCTTTGCGAATAGCGCGATAAAAAAATACCGTGCTTAGAAGCTACTTTGCGGGCCGCAGAGAAACCTTCATTTGCACTGATTGAACATAACTTTGATTCAATTTTTTTATCTGCACTAAAATATTCAGCTGCTTGAGTAACCTGTGAGAATGATACTGTTGCAACGAAAATAGCTAAAAGTTGTTTTTTCATGACTGACCTGTATAAAATGGTTTGAACGGGTTTGTTTCGCGCATTATATATACAGAAAAGCACAAATCAATTGAATAATTCATTTAATTTGTTATTTAATGGAAGGTTAACAATGTTTAATAAATAATCATCATTTGAACAACATTAAACCAACTTTACGTAATGAATAAGCACATGTATCAAGCTCATTTTGATGATAGAATTTAGCAAAACAAATACTCTTTTAGGCCAAACATATGAAAGTCATTTCTTTTAACATCAACGGGCTTCGTGCTCGTTTGCATCAACTACAAGCAATCATTGATAAACATCAACCAGATATTATCGGCTTACAAGAAATTAAAGTGCATGATGAAGCTTTTCCTTTAGAAGATATTCAAAAAATGGGGTATCACGTTTATTTCCATGGCCAAAAAGCACATTACGGTGTGGCTATGCTGTGTAAAAGTGAACCTAAGTCCGTATTTAAAGGTTTTGCTACAGACACTGAAGAGTCACAAAAACGTATGATCAGTGTAACCGTCACACAAGAAAATGGTCGCGACCTAACTGTGATGAATGGATACTTTCCTCAAGGTGACAACATCAATCACGAGACTAAGTTTCCTTATAAGCGCCAGTTTTACACCGATCTTATGAATCACCTTGATAATAATCATAGCGCTGAGGAAGATGTCATCGTCATGGGTGATATAAATATCTCTCCGACCGATTTAGACATTGGAATTGGCGAGCCAAACCGTAAACGTTGGTTAAAAACCGGCAAATGCTCTTTTCAACCAATAGAACGCGAGTGGCTAGCCACGTTAATGAATTGGGGCTTTAAAGATACCTACCGTGAGCTTTACCCTGACACAGGTGAGCAATATTCTTGGTTTGATTACCGCTCTAAAGGGTTCGATGACAACCGAGGCTTACGCATCGATGTGGTACTTGCAACCCCTGCATTAGCTGCGCGCTGTACTGATGCAGGTATTGACTACGAATTAAGAGGCATAGAGAAACCGTCTGATCATGCCCCTATTTGGTCAACTTTTAGTTAGTTTATGATGTTTAATAACCCTGAACTCACAGCGCTTATTAGCACGAATATGCAGTTAGTTTTATGGCTTGTGGTTGGGGTTATTGCCTGGGGTAGTTTTGATAAGGCACTTTATAAAAGCCTTATTAAAACCCCGGCACGTCAAACGGGCGTATTTTCCTGCGCAATCGTATTTTGTGTTTTATGGCAGATTAAAGCGGGTATTTTACCTGGCCTTGAACTACACATATTAGGTATCACCGCTATCACTTTAGTACTTGGTTGGCGCTTTGCTATTTTAAGTGCAACTTTTGCAAGTGTTCTGCTTGTAGCCTTTGGTCAACTTAGCTTGGCACAGTTGCCCTTACATTTATTATTAACAGCATTTATCCCTATACTCTTTAGCTATTGTGTTTTTATCATTTGTTACAACCTACTACCTCGTCATTTCTTTATTTATATCTTTATCTGCAGTTTTTTATGCGCTGGGATAGTCAGTTGCGTTAAAATAATCACTGTAAGTGCCTTTTACTATTTTTCAGGCAGCTATAATTGGTACGAATTAAGCGAAAATTACTTATACTTGTGCGCCATTATTTGGTTTCCTGAAGCGATGCTAAATGGCATGGCAATTTCAATACTTATTACTTATCGCCCGCACTGGGTGAAAACATTTTACGACAAGGATTATCTAGACTCATGAGTCTCGCGTATCAATGCCCTTTGTGCCAATCGCCTTTGCAGCTAATTGAAAAATCAATGCGATGTGATAATAACCATACTTTCGATTATGCTAAAGAAGGCTATGTAAACCTTTTGCCTGTGCAAAATAAAAACTCAAAGCAACCTGGTGATAACCTTGATATGGTGCAAGCTCGCCGTGCGTTTTTAAGCACCGGGCACTATCAGTTTTTGCAACAAGCAATCGCGACACTGGTCGCTGAACTATCGCCAAAAAATGTAATTGATTTAGGATGTGGAGAAGGCTTTTACACACATGCAATTGCGAACAAATGCCAAGGTAAGATGTATGGCGTTGATATATCTAAGTCTGCGATAAAATATGCCGCCAAACGCTATGAAAACTGCCAATTTAGTGTCGCTTCAATAAGCCAAGCTCCATTTGCTGATTACCAAAGTGACGTACTTATTAGCATTTTCGCTCCTTTGTTTGAACAAGAGCTTACCCGTTTATTAAGCAAAAATGGGTCATTAATTGTAGCAAGTCCTGGCCCTTGGCACTTAAAAGAGCTAAAACAAAAAATTTATCGAGAAGTAAACGCCCATACGCCGGTAGCTGCACCGCAGAACTTTACGTTAATCCAGCAAAACTTGATTGAACAAAAGGTGAAACTGGGGTTTGAAGACGTTAAAAACCTCATCACCATGACACCGTTCGCGTGGAAGTTTAGGCCTGAACATTGGCAGGAGTTAGAAAAACAAGGTGAGCAAACTGTCACCTTATCGTTTTATATAAGTCATTTTAGAAAAGTCGACTAGGGTTTGTTGACCTTTCAAGGTTAACAGACCCTAGAGGTTTTCTCTGGTAAAAGCACGGTCCATTTTATCAAACATATCATTAAGTAAATGGGCCAGATCCGCATAACGTGGTTTATTTTTACCCAAAGACCCTTGGTAACCATTTGCCACCATTTTCGTGTGTAACTCTTTAAACCAATGTTCCATAGCAGGTTCAAGTGTTGTCTCTGCACGCTTACCTAGCCACAGAAGACCTTGTAACGGCAATGATAAAAAGAACAACGCTACTGCGATCGCCTGCGGTAAAAAATCACTACCAAGGTAATTAATTTGCATAAATAATGTCAGCATTGCCAGTATCGGCATAACTGTAATTGCATGCTCAGTGGCTTTTATGACCTTAAACTCAGCAAATAGAGGCGCAAGTTCTTTGCGCATTGGCCACTTTTTTGCGTATTCTCGACCTGTTTGGACTTGTGACATCACACTGTTTTGCATCATGACTCCTCGGTGTCGCTGGTTTAACGGTTTAACTCTTCGAGTGTACCATACTCAAAACGACATTCCTTTGTAAAATCTAATTGCTAACAAAACCTAGATAAACCTTGAGTTTAATCAATGTTATGGCTAACGTTTTATATATGAATGCGTTAAAATAATATGCATTAAATCAACTAGACTTTAGTTTAATCATAGCTAGTAATCGGCAAATTACTATTTATCTTTAGTCATTTGGTATGCGCTGTTGTATTTATAACCTGCGCTAGATTAATGCACACTTACTGTTATAGCCAAAATGAGACCTATTTATGCCATTGCAATCCAATTCTCTCCACCATGTACTCGTGCTTAATTGTGGCAGCTCAAGCCTTAAATTTGCAATTATAGATGCACACTCTTCAAACGAAGTGATTTCAGGCCTCGCCGAACGTTTAGGTTCTGATACTCCCTCCATAAAATATAAGTATCAAGGCAAGAAAAACGTGGTTGAACTGGCAAAAGGCCAAGCCCACGCTCATGCCATAGATACGCTAGTTAAACTTATAAAAGATCACAGCCTAGCAGATAACCTGATTGCTGTTGGACACCGCGTTGTACACGGTGGAGAACATTTTACCAAGTCAGTGCTTATTGATGAGTCTGTTATTGAAGGTATTACTAAGGCGGCTACCTTGGCCCCATTGCATGGCCACGCTAATTTATTAGGTATCGCTGCTGCGCAGGCATCGTTTACAGGGCTGCCACAAATAGCCGTATTTGATACTGCGTACCATCAAACGATGGAGCAAGTAGCCTATTTATATGCCCTGCCTTACAAGCTGTATACCAATTACGGTGTTAGACGTTATGGCTTTCATGGCACTAGTCATTACTATGTGGCAAGTCAAACAGCCAAATTATTGAAAAAGCCGCTGGAGCATAGTAATTTCATTAGTGCACACTTGGGTAATGGCTGTTCAGTATGCGCAATAAAAAATGGGAAAAGTGTTGATACCAGCATGGGCTTAACTCCGCTGGAAGGTTTAATGATGGGGACTCGCAGTGGTGATATTGACCCAGGCCTATTTAATTTTTTAACATCACAATTAGATTACTCAGCTACGAGAATAGATGATTTGCTCAATAAAGAAAGTGGATTACTGGGCATTAGTGAGCTATCCAACGATTGCCGCACGATTGAAGAAGCAGCTCTTGCTGGGAATGAAAGAGCGATCCTTGCACTGGACATGTTTTGTTATCGACTTGCTAAGCAAATAGCCTCATTTATGGTGCCTATACAAAGACTAGACGCACTAATTTTTACTGGAGGAATTGGTGAGAACTCAGATTTAATCCGCAGTAAAGTGATTAAACAGCTCACCTTTTTAGGTCTTGATTGCGATACACAAGCAAACTTAGACGCCCGTTTTGGCACTCAAGGTATTATCAGTTCTGAACATGCAAATACAACAGCCGTTGTTATGCCTACTAATGAAGAGTGGGTAATAGCCCAAGATGCTGCAAACATCGCACAGGAGCAATAGTATGGCACGTAGAATAATGTTAGTACCTATCTCAACAGGTGTTGGTTTAACATCTGTGTCTGTAGGATTAGTCCGTGCGCTTGAGCAAAAAGCAGTAAAAGTTAATTTTTTTAAACCTATTGCTCAACCTCGCTCAGGAGAAACAGGTCCTGAAAAATCAACACAAATTGTGACTCAAGGCTCCCCGATCAACCCGCCTACCCCATTTGCACTTGATTATGCAGAGCAAATGATTGGTGATGGTAAAGGTGATGACCTGCTAGAAGAAATTGTTGAGCGGTTTGAAAGCACCATAAGTAATGATGAAGTAGCCATCATTGAAGGTATGGTACCAACCCGTCGTCAACCTTATGCTGGGCGAGTTAATCGTGAGATTGCACAAACCTTAGGGGCAGAAATAGTCTTTATCCTTACCCCTGGGAATGACAGCAACGACCAAATTGAAGATAAACTAGAAATAGCCGCAGGTTATTATGGTGGTGTTGGTCATGCACGTGTTTTAGGCTGTATATTTAACAAGGTGAACGCCCCACTTGATGAAGAAGGACGAGCTCGCGCAGATTTAGTTGACTCCCATAACCCAGATGCTTTAGAGAACGAAGTAAACCGTTTAGCGTCATTACCATTGTTTAGAAAACACCCGTTTATGTTACTAGGCTCAATACCGTGGGATTTTGAGTTAGTTGCACCTAGGGTAAAAGATTTAAGTGCGTATCTAAAAGCAGAGGTATTGAACGAAGGTGACATGGTCCATAGGCGACTACGCCGCGTTACTTTTTGTGCACGCACAGTATCTAATATACTTAACCACTTCACTCCAGGTGCACTACTTGTCACACCGGGTGATCGTTCTGATGTGCTTGTTGCTGCTTGTTTATCAGCAATGAACGGCACAAAAATTGGTGCTATTTTACTAACAGGCGGATTTAAACCAGAACCACGAATAATGACTTTATGTGAACAGGCAATGGCAACAGGCTTGCCAATTTTGTGCACTGGAGCCGATACCTGGCGCACCTCTTTGTTACTGCATAACTTCAATATGGAAGTTCCCTGTGATGACATTCAACGCATTGATAAAGTGAAATATCATAATGCTAGCTTCATTGACTCTGATTGGTTAGATACGCTGGCAAAGAGTGTGGGGAAAACACGTAAAATGTCTCCTCCTGCTTTTAGGTATTTACTCACAGACAAAGCCCGCCACGCTAATAAAACAGTTGTTTTACCTGAAGGTAATGAACCCCGCACCATTAAAGCAGCGGCTATTTGCGGCATGCGTGGTATCGCTAAAACAGTGCTTTTAGGTGATAGAGAAGAAATACTCCGTATCGCAGTGCAACAAGGTGTTGAACTAAATGAAAACGTAACGATTGTTGAACCACAACAGGTACTTCAAGACTATGTTGCTCCCATGGTTGAAATTAGAAAAACCAAAGGGTTAACTGAGGTTGTTGCGCTAGAGCAGCTTCAAGACAACGTCGTACTTGGTACTATGATGCTCGAACAAGGTGTTGTTGATGGGTTAGTTTCTGGTGCTGTAAATACCACGGCAAATACCATAAGGCCACCACTACAACTAATTAAAACAGCACCGGGCTCTTCATTAGTGTCGTCTGTATTTTTCATGCTGTTACCAGATCAAGTACTTGTGTACGGCGATTGTGCTATTAACCCAGACCCTTCAGCAGAGCAACTCGCGGATATTGCTATTCAATCAGCAGACTCTGCAGCAGCATTTGGTATTGAACCGCGTGTGGCAATGATAAGTTACAGTACAGGCACTTCAGGCACTGGAGCTGATGTTGAAAAAGTGCGTGAAGCAACCCAGTTAGCGCAACAAAAACGTCCAGATCTTATTATTGATGGCCCACTCCAATACGATGCGGCTATTATGGAAAATGTAGCACTGAAAAAAGCACCTAACAGCCCTGTTGCAGGGAAAGCTACGGTGTTTATTTTCCCGGATTTAAATACTGGTAACACAACTTACAAAGCCGTTCAGCGAAGTGCTGATTTAATTAGTATAGGTCCCATGTTACAAGGTATGCGCAAGCCTGTTAATGATTTAAGCCGAGGGGCATTAGTGGATGATATCGTCTACACCATTGCATTAACAGCAATCCAAGCCGAGCAAGTTGCTAACCTTTAGTAGTTAGTAGATGTGTAAAGTAAGCCTCTCGCTTACTTTACACTTAAATCGTTGTTACTTCTTAAAGAGATAGGCATGCTTGCAAAATAACGCCTTGATATTAAGCCCCCTGTGAAACGCTGAATTCTTCATATTAAGGTGGCTTGGGTACAAAAACTGATAATTTAACAACTTACAGAGGTTATACCTAACTAACCCCATTGTTATCCACAGAAACTGTGGACAAGATTACACTTTTATTCAATGCTTTTTA
Source organism: Pseudoalteromonas sp. KS88 (assembly GCF_004766475.1). Taxonomy (NCBI): domain Bacteria; kingdom Pseudomonadati; phylum Pseudomonadota; class Gammaproteobacteria; order Alteromonadales; family Pseudoalteromonadaceae; genus Pseudoalteromonas; species Pseudoalteromonas sp. KS88. The sequence goes on along the minus strand of NZ_PYHV01000019.1, from coordinate 133,605 downwards.
GCTATACTATTCAGTAAATAAAGTTCAAATTTAATAAGGGTCTATAATGTCAAAGCAAACATTACAACTCCATAGTACCGTATTTACTATACATAGCCTTGATGTTGATAGCCCTATTCCAAGCGATTTGTTTAAAGAAAAAATTTTTTTCATCTCTAAAACCCATGATGAATTGTCTATTGTTTGCCCAAGTAGTTTTATTATCAATAGTTTGGATGCAGAACATAATTGGCTCGCTTTGGAAGTTGTCGGCCCCTTAGGTTTTTCACTCACCGGTATTATGGCAAACATATCGGGGGTATTAGCGAATGCCAGCATTTCAATTTTTGCATTATCTACCTACGACACTGATTATATATTAGTCAAAAAGCAGCGTATCAGCGACGCTATTAAAACATTGAAAAAAGATGGATACACTGTGCTCGAAGAGCCTACCTAATAATGAAACATATTGATATTTCCTTTTCACCTCAAGCACAAACTGATCGCGCTTGTTTACACATTACCAGCCCCTTTACAGGTAAAGTGAGACCACTGAGTGATCATCCTGAACCCTTTTTCAAATTTGGCACATTGGGTCCTGGCATCATCGTAGAATTAACGAGTCACAAAGTGTTAGCACCTTTCGATGGTATTTTAATTCAAGTAAAAAATGCAGGTACTGAGTTTATACTGCAAGCAAAAAACGGCTTAAAAATACTGATTAACTTAAATATTGATCAACAAGTCGATATGCTACATACGCACATAGCCCAGTTAAATGGAAGTAAAATTGTTAAAGGACAACGGCTTGCCTATTTTGATTTACGCAATCTCAACACGCCGCTATTAGCAACCCTTACTTTATTAAATGGGCACCAACTAACGCCCATACATTACTCTTTGTCCCACGTTAGCGCGGGGATAGACACTTTATTAACGTTAACCAAGAAGAAATAATATGACGACCCTTTACGGCATTAGCAATTGCGACACAATTAAAAAAGCTAAAAAATATTTAACTGATAAGAATATCGAATTTTCATTTCATGATTATCGTAAAGACGGCATTTCGAAAGAAATGGTTACCACATTTTCACAACACATTGACTGGCAAGACCTTCTTAATAAACGAGGCACGACATATCGTCAACTATCTGATGAGCAAAAGCAAACACTCGATAAAGATAAAGCACTTGATTTATTAGTAGAGCACCCTGCGATGATCAAACGCCCTGTGCTAATACATGCAGGCTCTTATTATTTAGGCTTTAAAGCCCAACAATATGATGAGATTTTTGCAGCATGAAGAACCCTGTTATTGAATTAGCACAAGCATTAATACAACGTCGTTCAGTCACCCCTGAGGATGCTGATTGTCAGGCAATGATGAATAAACGCCTCGAAGCCATCGGCTTTAACATCGAGTCAATGTTTTTTACAGACACGCTGAATACTTGGGCTCGAAAAGGCACTACTTCCCCACATTTTTGTTTTGCAGGTCATACTGATGTCGTGCCAACTGGTCCAGAAGAAAACTGGCAACATCCTCCGTTTTCAGGCCTGATTGAAGAGGGGATGTTGCACGGTCGCGGTGCTGCAGATATGAAAGGCTCTTTAGCCGCTATGATTGTTGCAACTGAGCGTTTTGTTACAAAGCATCCTGATCACAAAGGCTCTATCTCTTTTCTTATAACATCTGACGAAGAAGGCCCATTCATTAATGGCACAACTCGTGTTATTGATACATTAGAAGAACGCAACGAGAAGATTGATATGTGTCTTGTGGGCGAGCCCTCATCTAGAGATGCACTTGGCGATGTAGTTAAAAATGGACGCCGCGGTTCATTAACCGGCTTTTTAACAGTAAAAGGAATACAAGGCCACGTTGCCTACCCGCACTTGGCTAAGAACCCAATTCACCTAGCCGCCCCTGCACTGTCGCAATTGAGCCAAACGCAATGGGATACGGGTAACGAGTTCTTCCCTGCAACTAGCTTTCAAGTCTCAAATATTAACGGTGGAACTGGTGCCGGTAATGTGATTCCAGGTGAGCTTGAAATTCAGTTTAATTTCCGTTTTAGTACCGAAGTCACACATCAACAGTTACAAAAGCAAGTAAATAAAATACTGCAACAACACGATTTTGATTACGAGTTAAAGTGGATTGTGAATGGACAACCCTTTATCACTGAAGGTGGCCCTTTAATTGAAGCCACCACAGCTGCAATTAAAAACGTCACAGGCCGCGATACTGTGCTTGAAACATCAGGTGGCACATCAGATGGACGTTTTATTGCTCAAACAGGCGCTAAAGTAATAGAGCTTGGCCCGCGCAATGAGACTATTCATAAAGTAAATGAGTGTGTCAGTACCGATGACCTTATTGAATTAAGTGAGGTTTACGAGCAAATTTTAGAGCAGCTCCTAACATGATAAAAATGCCTCTTACTCCCTCACAGTTAGCTGCATGTGCAACTGGAAGCAGTGATGATCACCTCGTTAATATTGGTCCTCATCGTGTGCATGCACAAATTGCTGATGATTTTAAATCATTACAACAGGCCGCTGAAAAAGCAGGGCTCTCGTTGGCAATTGCATCAAGCTTTAGAGATTTTAATAGGCAAAGCGCTATTTGGAATGCGAAATTTTCTGGACAACGGCCTGTTTATAATAAGCAACAGGTCGCAGTTGATTTATCGACATTAACCGACATTGATAAATGCCACGCCATTTTACTTTACAGTGCCCTGCCTGGTGCCAGTCGCCATCACTTAGGAACTGACCTCGACATATATGATGAAGCCGCTATAGCAGCAGATTACGAACTGCAACTAAGCCCAGGCGAGTACTGCCACACAGGTCCATTTGCTCGACTGACAACGTGGCTTGATAATAACTTAACTAAATACGGTTTTTATCGTCCTTATCAACATGATCTAGGTGGAGTATCTCCAGAGCCTTGGCACATTAGCCACATTAAGCAATCACAAGTTATGTGTGATCAAGTTACCTTAGAGGCGATTAAAAACAAAATAAGCTGCAGCGATTTATTGGGTAAAGACGCTATAGTAGAACATTTACCGAGTCTATTTAGTCGCTATGTGACTAATGTTGCGCCGGTACCGATTTAGCCTTCAAAAAAACCAGTACAGCGCCAAGAATTACGGCGCTTGCAATTATAAAATGCAATGTAACATTTTCATTTAAAAAGACGACACCGGCAACAGCAGCAATAATTGGCACTAACAATTGAACAACAGCGGCTTGACTGCTTTTTAAAAATGGTAACGCAACATACCACAGGCTGTAGCCCAGTCCCGATGCTACACTGCCAGAGAGTACTGCCAATAGAACTCCCTCCCAACTGCTGCTTGATAATGCACTAAAGCCAATAAGAAGAATCAAGGGAACAATAAATAGGCTTCTTACAAAGTTATAAGCCGTCGCTTTAAGTGGCGCTCTGCATGCTTTACCGCGAATACTATATACTCCCCACGCAATACCACTAACCATCATTAATAAACCCGGTATCAAAGAAGGTGTTTTTGCCGAAGGCATCATTAAATATACAAAACCAACTAAAGCAACAAGAAATGCCAACCATTGCGCGTTTGACAGCCGCTCTTTTGAAAATACCCCCCAACTGATCATTGTCAGCTGCACAGCAGAGAATAGGATTAGTGCACCAGTCCCTGTATCAAGCTCGATATATGCAATTGAAAAACAAAGCGCATAAACGACCAAACTTAAACTACTACGCCAGCTCCCTCGTTCGTCGTGCGCCCCTTTATTTGGGGTAACTTTTTTATTAGTCGTAACAAATAAAATAATACCTAAGCACATTGCACCACTTAGCAAGCGTAAGCCAGTAAAATTCCACGCATCTATATGTCCATTGGCAAGTGCTAAACGGCACAGTAAAGAATTAGCAGCAAATGCAACCAGTGCGAAGAGTGTGTAGAACGTTACTTTCAATTTATTTCCCATAATAAGAGTGTTGGCTCAAAAAATCGTGACGACAAATTACTATAACTGTATTTTTAGAATACTCTAAAAACCCTCACAGTTTTAATAAGACCTCTATAGACAAATATAAATTTCATAATCCTCGTTTGTACGATTTTTTACATTGTTTATCATCGTAGGTTAATGAGTTTATGCTAATGTGTAGTTAATTGATTGAGGAGCAACAAGTGCGTCGCAGTGTACTATTATGTTTAACTTTATTCCTGAGTGTATTAAGTGGGTGCAGTACAATAGGTCTTACTGACTTATTTACAGATTACGCAACGCAAGTTACGCCTGTGCGCCAGGCAATAAAAGCAAATAACGTTAACCAAGCACAACAGCTTATGCCTAATAATGGCCTATCTCATAGCAATTATTTATTAAACCAGTTAGAAAATGCACGCCTTAACGATTTAAATAATCAAAATACACACGCGCAAACTAACTACGAAACGATTTACTTACGAATGCAAAAAGTTCGTCAAGCGGCAAAAATAAAAGTGTCAAGCTCCCTAGAACAAAGCAATGCATTACTAACAAATGATTCTGTTATTTCGTACATACCTGCCCCTTATGAAATGAGTATGCTGCACAGTTATAAAGCACTTAACTATCTTTATCAAAATGATCTAGAGAGTGCTTTAGTTGAAGTACGCCGCGCGAACAAAGTGCAGCTAGATGCATTAAATGAGAATGAACAAGACATTGACTCTGCAATTAAAGAAGCGCAAAAACATTACCCGAACATGTCTGATATCACACAAAATGTAAAAAACGGCTACCAAAATGCGTATACATTTTACTTATCCGCATTGCTCTATCAAAGTAACAATCAGTTTGATGATGCTTACATTGACTATAAAAAAGCCTTAGAAATAAACCCAAATAATGTTTACTTGCAAAAAGATGTTATGCGCTTAGCTAAAAAACAAGGATTTGAGCAGGACTTTGCAAAGTACGTTAAACGATTTGGAAAATTAGAGCAGCCAAAAGAAACAGGCGAAGTTATAGTATTTATAGAGCAAGGACTTGTGCCGAAAAAAGATGAGTTTGTTTTGCAATTGCCTGTATACACCTCTAGAGGTGATGCTCGATTTTATAGCTTAGCTGTACCGGTATATAAAGGTGCTGCGTATACTCCGACAATAAGCCACCTAAATATAGCTGACGAATCGATGCCTATCGAACCGCTTGTGCGTATTGAGGCGCTAGCTGCAAAAACGCTAGAATCACAAGCCCCTGCAAGAATGACACGACAAGTTCTTAGATTGGTTGCCAAAGAGAAGGTACGAGCTGAACTAGCTCGAAGCGGTGGTGACGTAGGAAATATTTTAGCAAATATCTATAACTTAGCGTCAGAGCAAGCAGATACCCGAAGTTGGTCTACCTTACCTAATCAAATAGGCATTGCAAGGCGAAATATCTCACCGGGTGAACACACACTAAAAATTGGAAGCAACCAACCAAGTGTAAATTTTACGGTTAGTAAGCAGGGGTTAACTTTGATCTATTTAACCTCAATTAATAACTACTTTAACTCTCATGTAGTGCAACTTTAGGAGCTGCTATGAAAATTTTGATACCTCTATTATCGGTATGTTTACTCGCAGCCTGTTCTAACAGGCCTGTTACATCGGGTATTTCTGTCGAACAACACGCCAACTACCAGCAACAGTTAAAGGTCAATAACCATAAGTTAGGAAAAAAACTAGCCATAACTGATGTTAAGACACGTCAAACTAACCAACTTACAGATATTGTTGTTACGCTTTCTAGTAAATATAAAAAATCACAATATTTGCAATACCAATTCACATGGTTTGACAAAGATGGGTTTGTAATTAAAGGAAACCATTCTCCTTGGCAAGCCCTTACTTTGTTTGGGTTTGCTAATGTTCAATTACCCGCTCTTGCACCTACATCAGATGCAGTCACGTTTTCATTAGCAGTTAGAGAAGTTTCAACAAAAGCTCAAGAATTTGAAGATTAAGGAATATAAATGAATACATTAAATAGAACGACTTCATTCACCAAACTCACAGGGCTTGCTCTGGTTGGTCTGAGTACTCTAGTTTTAAGCGGCTGCGCCAATAAAGCAGTCGTCAGCTATGGCGACGCACAAGCAGTAGAAACAACAGATATCAATTTTGGTTCTACCGATCTTCAAAAAGTAGCGAGTCAAATGACCGATTCTCTACTTAGTTCTCCAGTGATTGGGACTATGACCGCCAATACTCGCCCTATCGTTTTCGTGGAGCGTATTAAAAATAAAACCAGTGAGCATATTGATACCGAATCTATCACTGACTCAATTTCGACTCAGCTTTTACGCAGTGGTAAATTTCGCTTTGTTGATATGAGTCGTGTAGAAGCCGCCCGTGAGCAACTTACATTCCAAAATGAAGACGCCTTAGTAAACCCTGCAACAGCAGTAGCCTTTGGCCAGCAAGTGGGAGCGCAATATATGTTATATGGCAATCTATCAAGTATTGTTAAATCAAATGCTGATAAAGCCGATGTATATTATAAATTTACCATGCGGTTAATGGATTTAAAAAGTGGCCTTGTGGAATGGGCTGATGAAACCGAAATCCGTAAAACGCGTGAAAAATCAACCTTTGGCTGGTAACAGCCTGGGAGCATAACATGAAGCAATTTATTTTCTTATTATTTGCCTTACTGTTAATACCGAGCCAAGCTGTAAGTGCATATGAACGTAACAAAGCAGTGCCAGTACAACAAGTATTATTTGGTAAAGTACAATCCGTTCGCACTATCACAGAGCGAGAGCTGGTTAAAGATCAAACCAATGGCTGGAAAACCTTTGGCGGAGCCTTATTAGGAGGAGTCATTGGTAATCAATTTGGTGGTGGTAGTGGGCGAACTGCTGCGACAATTTTGGGTTCGGTTATTGGTGGTAACATTGCTCACAACCAACAAAAGCGTAGCTATTATACCCAATATGAATTAGTTGAAATGATGGTAAAAGTCGAAAGCGGTAAGCAGTTCATGGTAGTGCAAGATAAAGATAATCGCATGTTATTTGCTAGAGGCGATCGAGTGCGGCTAGTATACCTATCTGATAATTCTGTAAGAGTAGATAAAGCTTACTAAAAGCTTAAACATAGCTGCGAGATGATTTAACATTCATCTCGCAGCTTTTAAAGATGCACAATTAAATTTGTCTGTAATGATTAAAAAACCGCTGCATTTTAGACATTGCAGTCGTTAGATCGTCTTTATTTGGCAAAAAGACCAATCTAAAATGATCTGGGTTTGGCCAATTAAATGCCCTGCCATGCACAAGCAGTATTTTTTCTGCTTTGAGCAAATCCAAAATCATTTTTTCATCACTTTTAATATTAAACCGCTCGGTATCAACTTTTGCGAATGCGTATAAAGCACCTTTTGGTTTAGAGCAAGAGATACCATCAATCGCATTTAACCCGCGCCACGCAATATCGCGCTGCTCGTACAAACGACCACCTGGATTTATTAGGTTATCTATTGATTGCACACCACCCAATGCCTGCTGAATAGCATATTGCGCTGGTACATTAGCACACAAGCGCATTGACGCTAAAATATCGAGTCCTTTTTGTAGATCATCAAGCAAATCTGTTCGGCCACTTAAGACCATCCAGCCCATGCGTAGCCCAGCAGCACGATACGTTTTTGCTAAACCATTAAACGTGATGATCGGAACGTCATCACACAACGCACCTATAGAGCTATGAGTCACATCATCGTACAAGATTTTTTCATAAATCTCGTCACTCAGCAGCAGTAACTTATGCTCTCTTGCAATATCGATAAGTTGCTGCAACAAATCATCGCTGTAGACGGCACCGGTAGGATTATTTGGGTTTATAAGCACTAATGCCTTCGTTTTAGACGTTATTTTACTGCGTATGTCAGCTATATCAGGAAACCAATCTTGTTCTTCGTCACACAGATAGTGAACTGGATTACCACCCGCGAGCTTAACTGATGCAGTCCACAGTGGATAGTCTGGAGCTGGAATTAGCACTTCATCGTCATTATTTAACAGCGCTTGCGTGGTCATTTGAATAAGCTCACTGACCCCATTACCAATGTAGATGCTATCAACATCTAGGTTACTCAAGCCACGTTGTTGATAATGTTGATATATTGCCACTCGGGCTGAGTAGAGGCCTTTTGAGTCACAATAGCCTTGGGCAGAATATAAATTACGAATAATATCTCGGTGCATATCTTCAGGCATATCAAAACCAAATGCTGCAGGGTTACCAATATTTAATTTTAGAACTTTTTGCCCTTCATCTTCCATTTTTTTGGCTTGTACTAAGACAGGCCCTCGGATGTCATAACAGACACCCTCTAATTTGTGACTCTTTTTAATATCTGACATTGCTACCTCTACTAGTGAAAAGATAGATTAACCTAGTAAAGGGTTAAAATACTAGAGTATTTAATAACCTTAATACTGAAATATATTCACGTACTAGTTAGCTTTAAATTACCTTGCAGCCAACCAAGCAGTTAATTCTAGTTGAGTCTTAGACACTTGTTCATTAAGCAGTCGTGAAGCGGCTTCGGCCTTGTCATGCTCATTATTATTTAAGCTATGTTCAATTTCTCTTGCTACTTCTGACAGGCTTGTCGCACCAAACTGCGATGCATTTGATTTTAAACTGTGTGCGTGACGAATAGATGCTTCTAAGTCATTACCAAATGCAGAAAAGAACTCACTGGCTAAACGTTCAAACTCAGCACAACAAAATGTTAAAGTATCGCTAAACTGTTCTCCTAATAAAGACTCCATACTCTCTAGCGCACTTTCATCAATAACAACATCGTTCATTTTATATCCTTTTTGGTAATCCCAGTTTTCTTGTTGGTTTGGGTATACATACTTTTACTTTAACTTTCTTAAGAAAAAAATCCACTTAATAGTTATATTAAGCGTATAATAGTATTGCTTTAAAATCCATTGTAAACAGAATAGATTATTATATGTCTCGTGCATTATGCCCTAATTGTCAGTTTAGTCCGCTTACTTGTCTGTGTAATGACTTAGTGGCAGTCAACAATAAGCTGAAGATAATTATTTTGCAGCACCCTAGTGAAGTTAAAGTTACAAAAAATACAGCTAAATTACTTAACTTATGCCTCAGTCAATGCACTGTAATACATGGTGAATCACAAGAAGATTTTCAATTTTTAACTGACTTGCCGACTAAAACTACCGCATTACTGTACCCAAATGAACATGCTATTTTATTAGATACCAAAGATGAAAAAGTCAATGAGCTTAAAACACAGTTAACTCATTTAATTGTTCTTGATGGCACCTGGAAAAAAGCGTTTAAAATAATGCAACTTACTCCTAAATTAAATGATTTTGTGAGTGTAAGCTTTAACTGTATTCCGACTAATCGCTACCATATACGTAAAGCACCAAGAGTTGACAGTTTGTCTACACTTGAGGCCGTTGCCTATAGCCTTATGTTAGTTGAACAGCAAGATCCCACCCCGCTATACACCGTATTGGATGCTTTAAATCATAAGCAAACACAGTTAATGCCTGCTCATGTGAAAGCGCGATATAACAAATCATGACCTACACCAATCGATTAAAGCGAGGTTTCTACCGACAAGGTCCTAATTACCGCTTTGATGATCAAGTTGATTTTACAGATATAAAAGAAACATTTGGTTTTAGAACAATGACGGTAGGGAAATGGGTGACTAAAGAAGAACGCTTCATAGGCGCTAATTTGATTTATGATGCATTGGCTGATCTTGCCCAAATACTGCAACTCCCTCCCACTGCACTGGGGCTTAGAGGAAAATTAAACTTTGCTTTTGGACATGGAGGCCAACAACATGTGCAAGCTCACTACAACAGCGCGACTCAAACACTTGCTCTGGCAAAAAATGCTGGCGGCGGAGCGCTAGCGCACGAATGGTTTCACGCCTTTGATCATCATATCTCAAGGCACTTATTCCCACGCCATAGCGCTTATTTTTTTGCTTCGAAATTATGGCTTGAGCATTCGATTAATACCAATCACCCTCTCAATCTTGCATTAGATAGTTTTTATAAAAGTGTATTTTTAAAAAGTGATGGGCAGCATGCTAACCATTATGTTGCGCAATCAATGTTGGCAGATAAACAACATGGTCAATTTTACATGAGCATGCCGGAAGAACTAGCTGCACGCTGTTTTGAGGCCTGTATAGCCAAGCACGAACACATTAAAAACACATTTTTAGTCTCTGATTTGCAACACTCAACACTCATCTATCCTGATGATGAGCATATTCAGAGTAGTCGAGGTGCGCTTGAGCACTATTTCCATAATTTAGGTGTGCTTTTATCTAATTAAATTACATATACCCAAGCCACCTCAAGGCGCGAGCGCTGTTGCAATTATAACCGATTAAAGCAAGGCATTGATTGCAACTAATTGTGTTTAAAGCAGTTTACATCCTCTTAAGAAGTAACAATGATGAGAGTAAGTGCCTATGAAACGCTCAATTCTGCATCTTGAGTAGCCTCAGTATATACGCCTAAATTAGTTCATGTGATAAACATCAGTATCTATCGTAGTTTGCAAGTTATGCTCTAACCAATTTAAATAATCTTTAAACCCCAGTGGCCTTGAAAAATAATAACCTTGACCAATCTCGCAACCATAACTCTTCAATATTTGTAAGCTCTGTATGTCTTCAATCCCTTCTCCTATAACAAAAGACCCTAAACTTTTTGCTATATCACACGTTGCACGACAAATTGTGCGATCGTTTTTTGAGTACTCTAAATTCATTACAAATTGTTTATCTATTTTAATTTCGTCAAACCCCATTTTGCTCAAGTAAGCTAATGATGAATAACCTGTACCAAAATCATCAATGGCAATCTTAAGTCCAATCAACCGATAGTCATTTAAAGCTGTTTTAATATTAACCCCATCACTCAATGTGGCTGATTCTGTTAGTTCCAACATTACATTGGACGCCTTGAGCTGATACTCATTTAGCAAGGTTAAAAATAGAACGGGTAATTCTTTTCGTAATAAATCTTTTGCAGAAATATTAATTGAAATTATGTGCTCGGGATAAATTGCTGTAATTTCTTTTTGATACAGTAATGATTGTTCAACAACCCACTCTGTCAGTTCAAATATGATCCCCGTAGACTCCGCTATTGGTATAAACTCGTCAGGCGGCACTTGCCCTAAAATCGGATGGTGCCAGCGTAAAAGAGCCTCTGCACCGTGAATATGCCCTGTATCTAAACAGATTTGTGGTTGGAAAAATAAACTAAGCTGATTATGCTCAATTGCTTCTTGTAAATAAGATGCAACTTCAAGACGGTATTGTGCTAGGTTTGAATTTTCAGCATCAAACATATGCCAACGCTCACCATGCAGCGGTTTAATACTCAAAGCTTGTAAGCTGCGTTGAATTAATTGTGATGCATTTGAGGCATGAACTGGGTAATTAGCAACGCCGATATCAACACCATTGACCAGCTGGCTGCTGTTGTGGCTTATCCCTTCAGTAAACACAGCGGTTGTAACGCATACAAACTGCTCAATTTGGCTTAATTCGAGTTGACCATTAACAACATAAGCGTAGGTACTATCATCAAGGCGTGAAATATAATGACATTTCAGCTCATTAGCTTCTATTTTTAATGAATTCATAGAGCTTAATTGCTGAGCTAGATTTGCCATAGTGCGTTTAATTTGAACATTAGCATACTCATAGCCAAAATTTGCACGGGCATCCAACAAAACGACAGGACGAAACAAAACAAGTGAATGCGCTTCAGAATCAGTTACTTTGAGCTGTAAACAATCAAGTAGCTTTTGTTTATTAGGTAAGCCCGTTTCATCATCATGAGTTAAACTTTCGTTGTATTGCAATACCCTTAATCTATCTTGTATTAGCAATGTAGCCAAGAAAACACCTGTATTAAACACAAGCAATCCATCATTTAAAATGTGCAAACTCCGTGCTGTAAATACCGTACTTAATAAAACTAGAGATTGCATTAGTAAGCTGCACCAAGCAACCATAGATAGATGCGTAAAATTTGCCTTGATTTCTTTGCATTGCAAAAATAAATACCCAACCAGCATTACTAAAACCGTATAGCCAACCACAAAAAAATACACCGAAAGAGTATTAATCAATATACTCGCTGCGAGCGTGGTACTACAAAGAATAAACAGCACAGATGTAAGTGGCGTTTTAGCAATTACTACCTGTTTATTTTCATATCGTGATTGCATAAAAAACAAGCATGCAAACGAGATAGCTAATAAATTAAACCAAGCGCTTAATCTATTTGAGTATTGGCTAATAAGTGGATCACCAAATAATAAAAATACGCCTTTCCTAGATAAAAAACCCACCAACATGCACATCAGGTAGCCCATTAAAGAAACAAATTTCACTTGCCGAGATAAGAAGTAAAATGCGGCACTAATTGCAAGCCCAATGGCTAAAATCACAGAGATAACAGCTATCGTAATTACATGTTCTTCAACGCTACTATAGAACTCATCTTCAGGTATCAGCGTTGGTTCAATTGTAACGGTGGCGTTATTACTTAAATAGACAGCCGCCCAAGCAATGCCTGAGTTAGCTTTGATGCTTAAATGTGGGATGATTGAATCGAAATATGCACCATGTTCATGTTTTTTTAATTGTATAGTTTCAAAGTCACTATCTAGTAACTCAAATTTAATCTCATCAACGAGCGCATTTTTAATATAAAGAATGTGATTTTCGGATTGTGCCGTTGAGTTTACATCAAAGAGTAACCAATACCCGCGGCCCCTCTCTAATGTAAATGAAGAAATTTCTGTTAAATTTTTTTCTTTTAATGCTTCTTTGTAAAGCATCGCCGGTAAACTTTGAGAATCTGATACGGGAAGGACAATTGCTTTATTTGATTCAGCATAAAGTTCAACACTACAAAAAAGCAGTGTAAACAATAAAGCACGGAATAAAGGACCAATAGTTCCCACTTGAACTCCACTTACGTGAACGTATAAAACAAATCAACGTATTTAAAGTATGGAAGGTATATTTATAAATGCCAATAAATAGCTAAATTCAGTAAAGCAAAAAAAAAAGACCTCGATAAAGGTCTTTTGCGATTTACTTTTGAATAGTGCTGTTATTCGTTTTTATCATCACTAATACGGCTTGCTACAGCGCTATTTTGATCTTTATATTTGGCATCTTTACGTATGTTATATGGATTTGCTGCTGGCCCTGACATCGTTTCAAAACTCATCGCACCAATTTTCATCATTGGACGAAGAGCAAGCGGCAGTTTCCCCGAATTATAAAATTCTAACACAATATTGCCCGACCAACCTGGGTCTATGCGGTGTGCGGTAACATGAACCATCAGCCCTAAACGCGCTAATGATGAGCGCCCATCAAGCCACCCCACCACATCCGATGGTAACGTTACTTTTTCGTGAGTGATAGCCAAAGCAAGCTCACCTGGGTGTAAAAAGAATGCTTGCTCTTGGTCTAGCACAATTTCGTCACTCATTATTGATTCCATTGCCTTATTAAGCTGATCTTTAGGGCCACTTAAATCAACGTAGGCTGCGGTGTGATCCTGAAAAACACGAAATTTATTTCCTAAGCGCAAGTCAACTGTTACGCCAGAAATCATCTCATCGCTTGGGCTTGGCTCTATTACAATGCGTTGCTGAGCAATATATTCTTTAATATGGGTATCTGATAATCTCATTTTTTAATCGTCCGTAATCACAATCTCTAATGGATTATGATGGGGTTGTTGATAATAAAGTTGGCTTGCAATTAAACGCGCTGCACTGGCATAGGTAATGCTGATGGCTGCCTCGGTATCATTGGCTATTAACTTGCCTTGTTCTGAATATTCTCGAATATCTATCGCCAGTGGAATGTGTGAAAGTACAGGCACACCATGACGCTGTGCGAGCTTAATGGCCCCGTCTTTGCCAAATACGTGATTAGGTTCACCACAATGTGTGCAAATAAAGTGGCTCATATTCTCAATTAGACCTAGCACAGGCACATTTACCTTGTTAAACATAGCAATGCCTTTTTGCGCATCAGCCAGTGCTAAATCCTGTGGAGTAGTAACGATAACCGTGCCGCTTGAAGGTACTTTTTGGCTCATAGTTAATTGGATGTCACCGGTACCTGGAGGCATATCAACAATTAAGTAATCAAGCTCACCCCAAATGGTTTCATTTAACAACTGCGTTAATGCACCAGACGCCATCGGCCCACGCCACACAGTGGCATCATCACTAGGTACTAAAAATCCAATAGACTGTGCTTTTAAACCATTTGCATCAAATGGGTATAGTTGTTTTTCATCTTTAGCCGTGGGTTTAGCCCCTACAAGGCCTAGCAGCATAGGAATTGATGGACCATAAATATCCGCGTCTAATATACCTACTTTTGCACCCTCTTGTTTTAAAGCGCCCGCTAAATTAACCGCAGTTGTCGATTTACCAACTCCACCTTTACCGGATGCAATTAAAACAATGTGTTTTATTTTTTTAAATTTATAATCAGCAGGAAGCTGTACTGAGGCATGTATGTCGACAACCTTATTAATTTGTTCACTGACAAACTTAGCCACAGCAGGCATTTCTGAGCATGCAGCAAAAGGAAGTGTAAGCTCAATTAATAGAGATTTATCATCGTTAGATTGAATATTTTTGATAAAAAGCTCATCAATACCGACTGCAAATGCAGCACTTCGATAAGCGGCTAAAGCGGCAATTATCGGTTGTTTTTGCACCGATTTAGAAGAGAATAATTTCGACAGTCCAAACATAGCAATAAAATAGCGTTTCTTTGATGAAAATTGCCTCGGAATTATGTAACATTCACGGCATTAACACCAGTCAATTAATGAAAATCAGCCAACCAGTCACTACTTTGCTACCGGTTTGCTGATAAAATTATGATTTTCATCCGTTCCTTTACTGGAACCGTCAATTCGGAATGATTATGGCACAGCGAAAGATCCTTATTACCAGCGCATTACCTTATGCCAATGGCCCAACTCATCTAGGTCATTTATTGGAATACATTCAAACTGATATTTGGTCACGTTTTCAAAAACTACAGGGCCACGAAACATATTACGTTTGCGCCGATGATGCTCACGGCACGCCAATTATGCTCAATGCGCAAAAGCAAGGGATCACGCCTGAAGAAATGGTAAAAAACGTTAGTATTGAGCGTCAACGTGACTTTGCTGATTTCTATATCAAATTTGATAACTACCACAGTACCCACAGCCAAGAAAATAAAGAGTTCAGCGAATTAATCTACAACCGCTTAAATGCGGCTGGACACATAAAAAAGCACACTATTTCCCAGCTGTTCGATCCTGAAAAAGGTATTTTCTTACCAGACCGCTTCGTTACAGGTACGTGCCCTACCTGTAAATCAGAAGACCAAAATGGTGATAGCTGTGATGCATGTGGCGCAACGTATAGCCCAACAGAGCTAATTAACCCGCGCTCAGTGATGTCTGGTGCAGAGCCGGTATTAAAAGACTCAGAGCATTACTTTTTTGACTTACCAGCGTTTGAAGGCATGTTAAAAGAATGGCTACACTCAGGCACTATTCAACAAGAAATGGCTAACAAGCTAGATGAATGGTTTACTGATGGCTTACAACAATGGGATATTAGCCGCGATGCCCCTTATTTTGGTTTTGAAATACCAAACGCACCAGGTAAATACTTTTATGTATGGCTAGACGCACCGATTGGCTACATGGCCAGCTTTAAAAACCTATGTGATAAAAAAGGCATTGATTTTGATGCGTTTTGGGCTGAAGGCTCTGATGCTGAGCTTTATCATTTCATTGGTAAAGATATCATCTATTTCCACAGCCTATTTTGGCCAGCTATGCTTGAAGGTGCCAACTTTAGAAAGCCAACCAATGTATTTGCCCACGGTTTTGTAACGGTAAACGGCGAGAAAATGTCTAAATCTAAAGGTACGTTTATTAAAGCGCGTACGTACTTAGATAACCTAAACCCTGAATATCTTCGTTATTACTACGCGGCTAAGTTAAACAGCGGCATTATTGATCTTGATTTAAACCTTGAAGATTTTGCCCAACGTGTAAATTCAGACCTAGTAGGTAAAGTAGTAAACATTGCAAGCCGTTGCGCTGGCTTTATTACTAAAAAGTTCGATGGCAAGTTAAGCAGCACGATTATGCAGCCTGAACTTTTAACTGAGTTCCAAGCAGCCGCACCGAGCATTACTGCCAATTATGAAAACCGTGAATATAGCCGCGCAATTCGTGAAATTATGGCCCTTGCCGATAAAGCAAACCAATTTATTGATGGCGCAGCTCCTTGGGTATTAATTAAAGACGAAACAAAACAGCAAGAAGCGCATGAAGTGTGCTCGCTTGGCCTTAATTTGTTCCGCGTATTAATTACTTATCTAAAACCTGTGTTACCAGAAATGGCTGAGAACGTAACAGCGTTTTTAAATGATGACCTTGCGTGGGACGGTGTTCAAAATGCATTAGTAAACCACCCTATCAATAAATTCAAGCCACTGATGCAACGTGTAGAAATGGATAAAGTAAATAAAATGGTTGAAGAATCAAAAGAAAGCCTAGAGCCAAAAGTCACTATTGATCCAAATAGCCCACTAGTAAAAGAGCCGATTGCCGATGAAATCGAATTCGATGACTTTGCAAAAGTAGACCTGCGCATAGCTAAAATTGCCAAAGCAGAACACGTTAAAGGCGCTGATAAACTACTAAAACTAACACTCGACTTAGGTGGCGAAACACGCCAAGTATTCGCGGGTATTAAGTCAGCGTATGCACCTGAAGACATTGAAGGCAAACTCACTGTCATGGTAGCCAACCTTAAGCCACGTAAAATGCGTTTTGGTATGTCAGAAGGTATGGTGCTAGCAGCAGGACCAGGTGGTAAAGAAATCTATATTCTTAACCCAGACGATGGCTCAGAGCCAGGCATGCGTGTTATGTAATTTAGCCTTAATCGATAACAAAAACCGCTGAAGTCAGCGGTTTTTTTATGCCTTGGGACGGTTTGCTCTTTGTTGCCTACACGGATGGTGGGAACAAGTATAAGCAGGACGCGAAAGCTTTGCTCGGTTAAGTTATTTTCACATAGATTTAAGACTGCAGAATAACGCAGGAGCAGTCATCGACTGCCCACTAGGTTACAAACCTCGCGCCGAGGTTAAACCGCCCCGAGTTTGAACAAACTCTAACCCATAAAGATCAACAGACTCTAGTACGCAATTACATTTAATGAAAACTAATCGAATTATATTTACCAAACGTATAAACAGATAATAATCATATAAATTTTGTATACCAACTCACACTTTTCGCCACATAAGGAATCAGCATGTTCTCGCTTTTCAAAAAAGATCCTCTCAAGAAATTAAATAAAGACTACAGCGCAAAGCTCGAACAAGCTATGCATGCACAGCGAAATGGCGATATTAAAAGTTACTCAATGCTCACTCATGAAGCTGAACAAATTTTAAAAGAAATAGAAGTATTGGAAAAAAAATAAACCAAAG
The DNA here is from genome assembly GCF_004766475.1 of Pseudoalteromonas sp. KS88. NCBI lineage: Bacteria > Pseudomonadati > Pseudomonadota > Gammaproteobacteria > Alteromonadales > Pseudoalteromonadaceae > Pseudoalteromonas > Pseudoalteromonas sp. KS88. The sequence continues at coordinate 115,998 of NZ_PYHV01000019.1, read as the reverse complement.
CCAGCTCGGATAGCCCCCTTGATCATCATTAAAGCGTGTATCCATCGTTCATGGTCTTTGTCGATGGATAGCATGGATGCAATGCAAATTCAGCAGGTGGGCCGAGCACTCATTATAACAACTTAGTTAAGTATCGATTTTTCCTAGGTAAGTAATAGTCATCATAATCTAACGAAAGAATAACTCGGGTCGCTTTGCCGAGTATTTCTCTATGTGGAACAAGCCCTATGACACGGGAATCAGCACTGTTATCCCGGTTATCACCCATCGCAAGGTAGTAGCCATCAGGAACCACAATAGCAGCAAATGATTGTTGTACAGATGCATGCTTAGCAATCCTAATTTGGTGTTTAACACCGAGTAAGTCTTCATTTTGATCAACACTCACGATTGTTTCATCAAGTTGAGTGTAATCTAAAGTTTGCCCATTGATTGTCAGAACATTGTTATTAAATTCAATGGTATCACCAGGAATACCCACAACCCGTTTAATCAATCGATTATTTGCTGGGACAGAATCGAAAACAATAATATCCCCTCTTTTAGGCTTCGAAATTTTGAGTAGCGATACCTTAGTAAAAGGAAGTTTAAGGTCATAAGCCATTTTATCTGTAAAAATACGATCGCCTTCAACAATTGTAGGTTTCATTGACCCTGTTGGTACTTCGTACCAGTCAGCAACCGCACTTCTAAACACACTCATTAGACAAATAAATACGATGAGAGAGCGGTTGTTTTTCCATAATTTGTATAATGACTTCACTGTTTATACCTCGTTTTAATTTATGATATGGACTAACGCCACCTTCTTAAGTTCACCTGCTTTTGTAACAATTCATGAATCAGAGCTGGGATTTGTTGACCTTTGTGGATTAAAATTCGTTCAAACTAGGGGAGATTTAATCGTGGCGCGAGGTTTGTAATCTAGTGGGCTAAGTCAAAACTGAGCAAAGCTTGCGCGTCCTGCTCACGGCCATTACCCATGTAGGCAACAGTTCAGACCCTTCCTTGTCAACAAGATAAAGCTGAATTTTTTTAGACTTATTACTGGGTAAATTAATCGATGTACAATTTACTAACTCGCTAGCTATGCGATTTAAGCTTACTCTTGTTGGCTATGAAGCTGGAAAGTATTTAATTTTAAGTACCCAAGCATGCTAAGATCAATGTGTATAGTGATATTCTAAAAGAAAGAAATGTTGCTGTTATTTGACATGTTTTTAAGGGAAAACGGGGAGCATGCGTTGCTTTTGCCACCACAATTTTAGCGAGTTCTGTGCTACCTGAAAAGTTACTCTACCTCACCTACCCTATGAAAATTGAAAGCAGGCAGCTAAGGGAAGTTAATCGATTACAGACACATATCCCAGCAAAAATAAGTATCAGTAAAGAGCAAAGTTTCAATAGCGAAAATTAATTACAAGGCGTTATTATTGATAGCTCTGTTACTGGTTGTCGCTTTAGCGTACATGTTAGCTCAGGTTTTTTAGCTCTTAAGAAACGACAAGTTTTTGTTCATTTACTCTCCCCGAAAGACAGCACCGCGGTTATGATCAGTGCATATGTTCGAAATAATCAAATGTAAGGTGATAGACTTAATGTGGGAATTGAGCTTGCCTAAGAATAGCGGGCTAAAATACAAAAGCGACTTGATATATACGCAATAGATGTTAGCTCATTGTAGAATGCTAGATTAAACTACTATGCGCTCAGCTGTAAAAAACACTCTATTTTAAGTAGCAAAGGGCTATAAAAAAGAGTGTTAATCAGCTTCTTGATAGTTTAATTTCGCTTAAAATACTGAGCGGAATGAAGAACGCCCAGCATTACGACGTTCATTACGACGGCTGCGCATGCGACTATGAAGTTCACGGCGTTTTGAATCTAACCATTCGTCACGTGTGATTGATGCATCAGAGTTACGTGCTGTTTCACGGCTACGATAAGCGCAAAACTCTTCAAATGCTTCAACATCGTCATTAAATTCACCTGCAACTAGTTCTATCATAATTGCATCATCTAAAAAGCCTAAAACGGGGATATGATCAGGCACTAGATCTTCAGGATCACTAAAATAAGCCAATGCACTTAAAATTTCCACACGCTCTTCTTCAGGGATTTGCCATTCACTATCTTCAATCATTGCGACAAATGTTTCTAATTTTTTAATACGAAGACGCACAAACTCTGGAACATTTTCCTTAATATTTGAGCTGATTTTTTTAGCATTATTAATTATTACCTGCTCACTGAGTGCCTGTGCGCCTTGCTGAGCTTTTCGCATTACATCGCGAAAATGCTCTAAATCAGTATCAGATAATTCAAACTTAACTTCAAACGCCATTTTAATTCTCCTGTTTTGGCTATTTGGTCACAGTTATTTATCACTATGACTAACAACTATGAAATACCTCGTTGTCATTGTTGAATTTAGCAGATACTGCTGCAGTCATCACCTTTAAAATTAATTTTTTATAAAACACTTGTGGTTTTAGTGTAACAAAGTGTTATTATTTTGTGCATTCGTTAAATGGATTTCAACTAATCAGTGTTCTTATGTCGCTAGAGAATCAGCTTATAAAGCATAATACCCCTTCATCTTCACACGACCAGCCGACAATTATTGAAAAAGACGAAGTGCCCCAACAACTAACACCTTCTAAAAAATGTGATAACTGTCACCAAACAGTTTCTGGTGAATTTTGCTCTCACTGCGGGCAATCTCTCGATTCGACATTAAAGTATTTTTGGGCTGTTATTTTACACTTACTCGATGATATTTTTAGTTTTGACTCTCGGGCTAGCCGTACCATTTGGCCTTTAATGTTTCGCCCTGGCTTTTTAACGAGTGAGTACTTTGCTGGTAGGCGGGTTCATTACGTGCCTCCTTTACGACTCTACTTATTTATCAGTATTGTGTTTTTTCTTGTTTTAAAACTTACAGTTTCAGCTGAAGAAAAACCTGAGCTGGATCTTAATAGCAATAAAGTTGCGATAAACCAAGTGACTAAGCATATTGAATCACTCAATGAACAGAAATTAACGTTAGACGCTGAAGAAAAAAACCAAACGTTAAATCAGGTAAATGCTGAATTAATTCGCTTTAATCGTTACTTAGAAGAATTGAGCCTTGATGGCACAATTGAAGCAAATGCAAAGCTCACTGCAAGCACCCGTAAGTTAATCACCTTAGAACTTGAGCGAATAAAATTAAATCAACAAAGTAGTGGTCTGCAAAATAACAAAGATAGTGTTAATGTATCGTTCGGCTTTTTATCGAATGAAAGCAACAAGAAGCTAGGTGATTTTGCTACATCACTTACAGAGAAAGCAAAAAAAACCTTCACGTCAGATACAAACCGTTTGATTAATGAAGTGCTTGGCAAACTTCCTCAATTAATGTTTGTGCTGTTACCACTATTTGCTGTATTGCTGAAAATTGTTTTTATCTGTTCAAAACGCCTCTATATGGAACATTTAACAATTGCGTTACACAGCCATAGTTTTATCTTTATGAGTCTGTTATTAATTGATATTTTTGACGTGTCTCACGACCAATTAATGCTCACTGGTAGTGGTTTAGCTGCTGCCATAGCGAGTGTATTAGCGTTTATAAGCTTTGTAATATTACTTTGGATACCTGTTTATCTATTTATTATGCAAAAGCGCATCTACAAACAAGGCATTATTGCCGCGTTAATTACTTATGGCTTTGTGGGGATTGTCTACTTTGTTTTAATGGCACTGACTACAGTCGCAGCAATTATTTGGGGCTTAACGGAAATTTAAGTTTTCATGTAATAGACAGTTATCAACCAATTTTGTATAAACTAACGTATCAATACACTCTATAAACACAGGTTGATTAGCTTTAATAATGCATAATTAAAGCTAATCGATTAACAGTAAATGATTACTGACCTTTATACTGCTCTTTCGCTTTTTCTAGTTCACCATCGCTAATACCCAAAGATTCTGCTGCTTCTTTAATAAGCTCTGGTTTCGTCATTACCAGGCCCATCAAAGCTTGAAGCTTCTCAGGTGGAATACCTAACTGCTGTACAAGCGCCATAGCCATCATTGGATTTTGTGTAAACGCTTGGAAAAGCTCATGTACTTTTTCATCACTTACATTGTGCTCTTTTAGTGTTGCTATAATAGGGTTCATGTTTTGCCTTAGTTCGCTTTCTAGATACTCACTGTTATATGGGCAGATCATTCGTTTTAAAGCTGTACAATGTAATTACTCTACGAGTAATACCACTTTACCTGCATTCTCATTATTTTCTAATATACGATGTGCCTCATTAGCTTGTTGCCAAGGTAACATTTTATAAATGTTGAAATCGAATTTTTTACTCACAATATCGGCGTAAAACTTATCAACAAACCCGTTACGTAATTGGCGTTTAAACTCTAAACTTCTGTTGCGAAGCGTTGAAGCATGGAGTGAGATACGCTTTTGTAGTAATCGGGCGAAATCAACTTCAGCAAAACGCCCGTCTAAAAATGCCAGCATTATGATTTGGCAATCCATTGCGGCAATGGCAGCATTTTTATTTAAATAGCGTCCTGAGACAGGGTCAACGATGACATTTGCCAATAATTTATGAGCTTTCATATATTCTACAAAATCGACTTGTTTGTAATTGATTACATGATCTGCACCCAGTTTTTTGGCATGCTGGCATTTTTCCTCACTGCCCGCGGTTATTACAACCGTTGCTCCAACACACTTCGCCATTTGAATAGCTGCACCTCCCACACCGCTTGCGCCAGCATGGATCAGGGCAGTTTGTCCTTGTTGTAAGTTACCTAATTGAAAAAGCGCACCGAATGCAGTTAAATAGACTTCAGATATGGCCGCCCCTTCAGCCATTGATATGCCCTCAGGTAGGCACATAAGTTGTTTAGCATCTATTGCAACGTATTCACTGTAAGCCCCACCTGCGCACAATGAAAATACAGGCTTTTCAAGCCACTGTTTATCTACGTCACTGCCTATTTCAACTACACATCCAGCACATTCTAAGCCTAAAATAAAGCTGTCGCTTTTAGGCGCAGGATACTTCCCTTGACGTTGCATGCTATCAGCGCGATTTACACCAATTGCAGCGACCTTAACTAATACCTCATGCGGTTTAATTTGTGGTTTTTCTATTCTACATAGTGTTAAGTTTTCATCATCGTGAGAAATATACTGCACAAAGCCCTCTCTTTAATTAATTCTTCGCCATACCTCGGCTTCGACCAATTTACCATTTTCAGTTAATGAATGATGCCACAGATCGCCCTCTACTTTGTAGTCGAAAGCCATGGTTTTACCAAGTAATGAAGGAATATTGCCGTAAGAAAAAGTTTCAACGAATTGTTGATTTTTTAACACATACTTTCCCCCACCAGCATAATGGAATTTACCATCTTTTTGAGTAATGTAGTTAAAGTGAGTGGGGGTTATTAGCTTCACTGAAGTTAATTGTGGAGCCTTGGCATTAACAAAGCCACCGTCTACGGCATATTTCCCTTCAACGAACTCCCAGCTACCTAGTAGTGGATTAGCCATCGAAAAAGAAGAAAACGCTAACAAACATACACCTATAAATTTCATAATTTACCCTTTATCTGCAACTAAAAATGTCAGTGTACCTTTTTATAAATGATTGGCTATCAGACTTGTGGCTAACTTATTCTCATTTAAATCGCCAGCTTTGTTTATATGGGTATACATCGTACACTTCACCTGCGTGAATTTTTGTTTGGCAACTCTGCCAAAAACTGGCTGCAAACAAATCACTATGGTGGCGGATAAACACCTCGTAAGCAGCCGTATTTGCGCTAAAGAAAACGGTAAATTGACTAGGGAAAACATCGTTTTGTGCTATATCAAAATAGCTTTGTGCGCTAAGCTCATCCAATGGGTTATCACTGTTTGGCATGTCTCTGAAATTACATTCGATTAATGGGCAGATTTCATCATAATCATAAAAAACGACGCGCCCCCATCGGGTTACGCCAAAGTTTTTCATTAACATGTCTCCTGGAAATATATTTGCACCAGCCAGCTCTTTTATTGCTTTACCGTAATCAATCATCACGTTTTCAAGTTGTTGATTATCACATTGATTTAAATATAGATTGAGCGGCGTCATTTTTCTCTCAACATACACATGTTTCAAAATCACCGCTTTATTTGAAATAATCAAACTGTCGCCAACCACCTTTTCCATCTCAGCCAGCAACTCATCACTAAAACGGTTTTTGTCGAATGCTAAATACCTAAACTCATGGGTATCTACCAGCCTCCCTACTCTGTCGGCTTGTTTTACAAAATCATACTTCGCCATTACCTGTGCTTTTGTGGCTGTTTTTGGTGCGTTAAACTTATCTTTGATAACTTTATATACATATTCAGAGCTAGGCGTCGTGAAAACCAGCATCACCATACCCGGTGTACCTGGCGCTGCAATGTATTTATCTGTAGGTGGGCTGTTCTTTGTTGTGTCAACTTTGTAGCGGTAAAATTCTGTTTTAGCATGCTTTATGAAGCCAATAGCATTAAATAACTCAAATCGCTGTTTGTGAGGCATGAGCACACTTAGGTAATCGACATAGCGAGCAGGCTGATCTGTATCAACCATGAAATAGGTGCGCGCAAAACCAAATAGTAAACTCAACTGATCAGCCCCCATCATCACTGCATCTAACTTTAAGCCTTCTTCAGTATTTAAAATTGCCACAGCAAAGGGCATGTTATCACCATTTTTAGCTATGCAGCGAGCAATCAAGTAGCATGCTTTATTTCGAAAAAACAGTGAGTTTGCATATTCTATATACCCGTCGTTCAAATTAATTAATTCATACACTTGAGGACATTGCTGTTTCGCGCCTAGCATCAACGTACTTTGCAAAACAGATACGTCTTGTGAGAAATTATCAAATGGAGTTCTAAACGCTTGCGCTAATATCAGTTCAGTTACAGCACTAGCAAAACCTCTTTTAAGGGAAATACGCTTTACTAGATTATCAAATGGTCGAGGAGCTGTGCGATATTTCGCCTTTAAAACGAATAAATGCACTGTACGGATTTTTCTCCCATGCCATAATGCTCCAAATGTAGAGTTAAAAAAGGTATGTGCTATTGGTTGATTTTCATGATTATTTACCATAGCCGCATAGATGTTTTTTGCCTGCTGCCAGATACGTTCATCATCGTATTCTTTATATGCTATTAACTTAACCGCACTACTAACATTGGCAACTTGACGCTCATACACTTGTAGTCGGGCACGCATAGCAGCTTGGACATCAAGCCATTGCCTTTGCTCAAAGCGGCTTTGAGCGCCTAAAGTTATATTCAAAAACTCAGCAAACATCGCCTCAAATCCAGCAAATACAGCGCGCGCAAGCTTAGTTGCAATAACGTCTTCGAGATTGCATTTATTGGACTGATTTTCATAATGTTCTGGTTTGGAGTTAGGCATATTTTTATAGCTTATAATGATTATTTTACTTTAGCGGTTTACATACCATAGCAAGCAGGCTTAAATTTAGATAATTAATAAAGCGAATGAATAAGATTGATCAAATGAATATTAGGAATGTCGATCTAAACTTACTTGTCTACCTGAATGTGCTCATTGATGAACAGAATGTTTCAAAAGCAGCAAATAAACTTGCACTAACACAGCCTGCGATGAGTAACGCACTTAAACGGCTACGTGATTTATTTGAAGACCCGCTCTTAGTTAGAGCAGCTGGTAATATGACCCCAACAGCAAAAGCGCTGAGCCTTAAACCTGAAATAGAAGCCTTATTAAAAATGGCGGAGGCAATCACTCAACCCAGCGAATTGTTTAACCCTACCAATGCTGAACTTACATTTAGAATAATGGCGAATGATTATTTAGAATCTACACTCGTCGCGCCTTTTATTACATCTCAACTTGAAAAACACCCCGGGCTCAATTTTGATGTACTTAGCCCCAGTGATGTTAACTTACAAGACATGGAAAAAGGGACAATAGATTTAGCCATTAATCGTTTTAATGGTATGCCCCGCTCTTTTCATCAGGCAACTGTATGGCGTGATAATTACTGCTGCCTTACACATCCTGCAAATAAATATTTAGACTCACCTGATTTAGAGCATTATTTAGCTGCTGAACATATTTGGGTCAACCGCGCTGGTTGGGGTGCTGAAGCCGCTGTCACCAATAAATCGGGGAGCCAGAAGCTTGGCTGGGTCGATGAAGCACTGTGGCAATTAGAGCAAACCCGTCATATTCGGGTGTTTACGCGTCATTACATGGTAGCAAGCTTACTCTGTCAATCAGAGAAACTCATTGCAACACTCCCGCGTAGACAAGCAATGCTGCTGGCAAAACACACCGATCTAGTCATTAGTCCAGTCCCTTTTCAAGTGGTGCCAATTGAAGTCAAAATGCTATGGAGTCCTTTACTGCACCACGCAAGCCCTCACCAATGGTTACGCCGCGAATTAATAGACTTTGCAAGCACGATTGCTGATAGATAAGTGGCTTGGGCTATACCCAACATTTTTTTTATTGATTAAATCAATATCAGTTATTGAAAACAACAATTTCATTAATAGTGCTTTAGGGGCTAGAGTAAATTCATATAAAATGATTCACTCACCTAACTAAGAGACATGATTATGATGCAAACTACAGCAAGCTTCACCCAACAAGACGGTTTATTCATTGATGGTAATTTACATACTTTTATTGAACAACAACTTTGCGCTAAAGCAACACTAACAAGTGAGTGTGTGTACCAAGCATTAGCAACATTAGTTGATGAATTTGGCTGTAAATGCCGTAAAAATAAACATCAGGATGATGACACCCTCGATGCTCAAGCTTTATTAAATGCGTACCAAGTTGAGCACGCACACCCTCATTGCCACGTAGACGCACAAACAACAACGGCAGTGCTCGATGAGTATTGCTGTCAAGTACCTGCAATTATTGTTGTTGCATTAATGGATACTCTCAGTGGTACACCAAGTAATGAAGATGATGCGCAAGAAATTTATCAGCGTGCCGCTCAATTAACAAATCGTCCATGCATGTACCGAGTTGCATTTAAAAACGAAAATGCAGCCTAAATCATGATTGTTCAATACGTTCGATAATCTTCTTTGCAAACTCGCTGCAACTGAGGATTATCGCGCTATGACCGTGTTTTTCCAGATCAAACGTCATTTCATTTGCTTCAAATGTTGCTGATAATGCATTTTCAATCGCTTGTGCAGCTTCATGCCAATTCATAAACCGCAGCATCATAACCGCACTTAAAATACTGCTTGTAGGGTTTGCTTTATCTGTACCTGCAATGCGTTCAAATGGACCATGAGTTGGTTCAAAAAAAGCCACTTGATTATTCAAATTTGCCGCTGGCATAACTCCAATCCCTCCTACTTGAGCGGTTAACATATCAGCGAGATAGTCACCATTTTGATTGGTTGTCACAACCACATCAAATTGCTCTGGATTCATTAAAGCTTGCTGTAGCATGTTATCAGCAATAACTTCTTTAATTACGAGCGACGGCTCATTCTCCCTTTTAATAATTAACCAACGGCCATTATCATGTGGGATAGCACCAAATTCACGCTTTGCTAACTCATAGCCCCAACGCTTAAATGCGCCGTCTGTAAATTTTAAAACATTCCCTTTGTGAACGACTGTAAGCGACTCACTTTTTTGCTCAAGTGCATACTCAAGCGCATAACGCATAACTCGTTCAGAACCTTCTTTAGATATGTTTTTAATTCCGATGCCGCATTGTTGGTCAAACCGCAACCGAGTAACGCCCATTTCTTGGCATAAAAAATCCAAAACTTTCTCAGCCTCAACGCTGCCCGCTTGCCACTCAATTCCAGAATAAACATCTTCAGAACTATCACGGATCACGACGATGTTTGTTTTTTCTGGGTGCTTTAAAGGTGAAGGTAACGCGCTATAACCTTTAATTGGGCGCATATTGACAAATAAATCCATTTCTTGTCGAAGTGCAACATTGAGTGACCTAAACCCACCACCAAGCGGTGTTGTAAGCGGTCCTTTTATTGCTAATTTAAACTGCCTAACAGCATGTATTGTTTCTTGAGGAAACCAATCGCCATCGTATAGCTTTGCTGCTTTCTCGCCATTATAAACTTCGAGCCAATGAATTTTTCGTCTATTTTTGTAACAATGCGCTACGGCATGATTTACCAAATCGCGCATAACTGGGGAGATATCTTGACCGACGCCATCACCATCAATAAACGTAATAATAGGGTTGTCAGGAATGAGCCACTGCCCCTGCTCATTAATTGTAATTTGCTCGCCATCTTTAGGCACTGATATATGTTGATATTGCATACGCCCCCTTGCAAGAAAATATACCCAAGCCACCTCAAGGTGCAAGTGTCAGCTGGAGTTAAAACGGATGGCCATTGTTGCAAAGTAACGCTTTGATATTAAGCCCCTGTGAAACGCTGAATTCTGCATAGTGAGGTAGTTTAGGTATATATTTAAGCATGGGCGTTGTTCATTGTCTTTAACAAAAGAAGAATACTGATTATTCAACGGCTAAATAGTCAGTTAGGTGTTTCTTCAACTAAGATCTCATCAATAGCGGTGAGTAAAGCCTGAACACGTTGACTATCAAAAGTAACCGAATCAGATTTAAGTAACCTATCAAGTTCAACAGCTTGTTGGTAAAGCAGCTTGCAATCAAACATACCCGCTGTCCCTTTTATCATATGAACACTTTGCGCAAACCCTTTCATATCTGCATTTTGAAACTGATTAAATAAGGTATCTCGCTGCGCTTTTAGACCACAGATATAATCTTTTTTTAGTAACTCAAATTCATGCTCTGGCAGTTTTACGTCATCAGCAATATCAATATCAAGGTAACTGGCAATTTTATGACTGAATTTTGTTCTATCGATTGGTTTAGCAATGTGATCAACAAAGCCTTGCTTTAAGTAGCGGTCCACTTCGTTTTTCATGGTGTTTGCAGTTAATGCAACTATAGGGGTAGTCAATCCCGTCGCTTGCATAATGTGAATAGCTTGCTCACCGTCCATAATTGGCATTTGAATATCGAGCAATATCAAGTCAAAATGCTCATCCAGAGTCGCTTGTACGGCATCTTGGCCATTCTCTACAGCAGTGACAGTTAAACCCATCCGTTCTAAGATTCGTTTTATTAGTTGTCGGTTTTCTGGGTGGTCTTCTGCTACTAGAACTTCACCCACCAAATTTCGCTGTAAATTATCAGGCGCAGTATTTTTTACCTCCTCTTTACGTATATCATCAAATGAATCAACCCAATGGGTTCGCTCAGTTGTGTAAAGTGCTAAAACTAAGCAAAATTCACTACCACTGCCTACTTCTGAATGAACTGTTATTTCTCCATCTAGCTTAGTCGCTAAGTTTTTAGAAATATTCAACCCTAAGCCGGTGCCACCGTACTTGCGTGATATAGATGAATCAGCTTGATAGAAAGGCGTGAACAGCTCCTTTTGCTCTTTGTCTGTCATACCAATACCTGTATCTTTCACTTTTATTTTAAGTTTGTTTTTCGAGCAACTCACAACCAACTGAATATGGCCAACTGTTGTGAACTTAAGTGCATTAGTTGCCAGGTTGAGAAGTATCTGTCTTAATCTTGTTGGATCACACACAATCCAATCAGGTAAAGGAAATTCATAATCAACTTTAAATTTTAAGCCTTTATCGCGAATTTGCTTACCTAACAACGACTCTATTTCGGCGATAGTTGCAAACAAGTCAGTCTCAACAAGTTCGATCTCTAATCGGTTTGCTTCTATCTTCGACATATCAAGTATGTCGTTGATTAACCCAAGTACATGGCGACTATTTTGTAAAATTACGCGTATTCCATGATTACGCTCGTGCGGCTTTATATCACCTAAAATTATGCCATCAGCATACCCGATGATCGACGTCATAGGGGTTCGTATCTCGTGGCTCATATTAGCTAAGAAACGGCTTTTAGCCTCACTAGCATCACGTAATTCTTCAGCTAGTTGCTGGAGCTCTTGCGTGCGTAGTTGTACTTTTTGTTCTAGGTTTTTGGTCAATTCAACGTTACTGTCATGTAGCAAGCTAAATTTGTTCGCCACTGCAAAAGCAAGCAACATCGCGTCAAGTGAAGTACCAATCAAGCCCAGTAAATACAGATCCATCGAAACTGGTTCAATTAGACCAAGATTCGTTAAATTACCAATCATATTCGGAATGGCCATAGCCAAATACGCTAAGACAAAATATCGCGCGGGTTTAAAGCCACTCATCCAACTTCTTATACCAACAACCATCCCCAAGCACAGTGTTGCACCTGTGACTAAAGTCGCCCAAATAAAACCAAATCCTGGCCACACCACTGCAAAAGGAACCCCTGCAGTTGCAAAAATACCTAAGCCAATTGATAAACTTGATAGCTTTGGAGATGTTTCTCTTAACTTAAGTAGGCTATTAAAAAATAAAATATTCGTTAGTGGAATTAAAGTAAAACCAACCCAGTGAAGATGTGCACTATAAAAACCAAATATTTGATCCGGGATATGAAAAAACTGACTCCATGCGAAAACCCAGCACGCTGTAAATAGCGCATAGTAAAGGTGCGTAACGTCGCGTGCACCAAAATAGATAAGTAAATTATATAATCCTAATGCAATGCCAACGCCAAAACAAAGCAGCATGATCATATTGTCAGAAGTAATTTTTTTGAAGAATTCGTCGTAAGGTTCAAGTACTAGTTTAGGTGGCGTATAAAAGTAATCACTTTGGAACTTCGCAATTAATATGTAAGGTGTACCTGGCGTTAATTGCACTTTATTGCCATAGTGAAATGCAAATTCGTTAGGTGATAAACCACCTGTTTCATAGCGCTTTACAGGCTGCTCGGCATCCGACATATCATAAATACGTGTTTCAATTTTTGAAAGCAACGTGTTGTACGGATAAAGCACAAGCTCATTTAAATCAGTTTTGTTCTCCAAATGAATAACAAACCAAAAGCTACCGCCAAAAAAAGTGGTTCTTGTTTGCGGCTGCTTGCCTTGCAACCACGCATCAACTTCAAAACTATTACGAGGAAATGAGCCATTAACTACTTCAAGCACTTGGCCTTTTTGCAATAAATTAGTTTTACTTTCTTGTTCAGTGTAATTGAATAGCTCAGGCGCGCTGGCAACAACTAAGTTACTAAAAAACAAAAATAAAATACACAGTAATATTTTTAGCATTGCCTGTCTTGGCATACTGACACCTTAAATTATAAACGCGCAGTTAAAACTGATAGCTAATATCCAGCCCGTAACGTCGACCTTCACCCTTAAAATCTTCAAGCATGCCAAGGAAAGAGCTTAAATCAAATTTTAAATGGCTGTATTGTGTATCGAATAAATTTTTACCCCATAAAGCAAATCCCCAGTTATCTATTTGGTACTGAAAATTTGCATTCACGATGCTATATCCATCTTGCATCGCATAAGGGTTTTGATTTTGGTCAAAATAATAATCTGATTGATAATCTACGATTAATTGAGCTTTTAAAGGATTATTTGCTACATCTGCACTATATTCAACTCCTGCACTGAGATTCCATTCAGAGGTAAACGGCAAGCGGTTATCTGTAAGCACATTGCCTAAGGGGTCAACATATTCCTCAAACTCTGCATGAGGAATGTAACCCAGTGCAAACTTTATATTAAACGCGCCGGTTATCCAATAATCTAATTCAGCCTCAACGCCGCAAATAACAGAGTCTGCAACATTTTCTAATAATTGAACGGGTGGACTTTGTTCAAAGGCTGAAGGTTGATTCATAAACACTTGCTGATCATTATAATCATAGTAAAAAGCTGCCCAATTAAAACGAACACCTTGTTGTGGCCACCATGATTTGCTCCCAACTTCGTGAGCGTTTAATCGCTCCTTCTGGTAATCTGCAAGTTGAGCTTGTTCAACAGACGATAAAAAACCACCATTATAACCACCACTTTTTGCGCCATTGGCAAAACGATAATAACCGGATGTAAAATCATCTATCTTATAATTAACACCCAATTGTCCAGAAAAGCCATTATCTGATTGACTGCCTTTAACATGGTAAAAAGGAATTTCAACCCCTTTTAAATCAGTAGGGTCAACCACCACATTCAAAGTTGAAACTGAGTCATAATCGAGTGATTCATAAGAATAACGAAGACCGGCCGTGATTAACCATTTTTCGTTTAACTGATAGTCAATCTGGCTGAATGCAGCGATGTTCTGAGTTTTTATTTCATTATCATAGAAAAATGTAGCAGTTACATTTGTTGGCAAAATACCACGATAATCACGCAAAATATCATTAACGTTATTCTGCCCTATAGACTCATCAGAAAAATAAAGGCCCGTTGTTAAAAAGTGTTCACCGAGTTTTGACTGTAAGCGCAGTTCTTGAGTCACAAGATCAGTGTCTAAACCTAAGCTTCCTTCACACAATCTAGCGGGTGATCCGTCGCAATTAAATGCATGAAAGCGTTCGAGTGTGTTGTAGCTGGTTAATGAGATAAATTCATTGTCTGAATCCAATTGCCAATTTAAATGCGCACTCATCCCTTTTCCATCGGTTTTATGCGGTGAATTGTTATTAACATTCACAGTATAAAAGTCATCACTCCCAACATTAAATCCAAAATTATCGAAACATGCCGATGAGCCAGCTTGCGCAGGCGTACACCGCTCTCCGGTGAGCGGGTTAGCAACTATACCAATACTGCCAACTGGCTGTACGATACCATCCCAATCAGAAACATGGCCTTTAATTAATACTTGAACAGTATCAAAATCAGCTAAAAAAGAAACACGACCATTTGTTTGCTCCATTCCAGCTGTCGGGGCATCTAAATATATGTTATTGGTAGAATATTCATAGTCTTGGTGATTAAGTGCCACCCGAACCGCTGTATTCTCACTAATCGGTAAATTGAACATAGCATCGAAGCTTGATGCATTATTATTAGCACCGCCTGCTGTAATATAACCACTTTGTTCGAATTCTGGACGTTTAGAACGGATAAGGATTGCTCCCCCCGTAGAGTTACGCCCAAATAATGTTCCTTGTGGACCACGCAAAATATCAACTTGTTCAATATCGAATAGGTTAACTATTTGATTACTTGCAGAACCTACAGCAATGTCATCGACATACATAGCCACTGGCGATGTATTTGCCGTATTATAATCAACCAAGCCTACACCACGAATATTAACAGCCGGTGGCGTACCTTCTGCTGCATTTTGGCTAATTTTTAAATTTGGCGCAAACACAGACAGCTCTGTAGAATCTTTAAAATGCTGTGTTTTAAGCGCATCGCCTTTTACAGTACTTATTGCGATACCAACGTCTTCAATTTTTTGCGCTCTCTTTTGCGCATAAACCTCGATAACTTCCATATCACTTTTATGCAGAATATCATCATTTTCAAGAGCTTGAGTATAAAGCGGAAGAATCAAACCTGATGAGCATATCAACCATATGTTTTTTGTCATAAAGTAACCTTGGGTATAAATGTGCAAAGACCATATTCAAATATGTATGTAAACATACTGTTATATGGCCAATTATAGACTAATCCATCGACTAAAACCGCTGTGATAAGAAAGATTAATTAATTATTACTGGGTTCAAAGGCATTTTCCCCACTTATGTTTTCAGGATAGTTACATATTGCCCGAGAAGTTTGCATTCCTGCCATAACCGCCGCTTCAACACAGCCCGCATTTACGCCCGTTTTTATCCAGTCCCCGGTAATAAATAGGTTAGTAAATTTAGTTTCATTGGTTGCCAGCCTATATTTACTTGAACCTGTCACAGACAAAACATAGCGCTCACTCGGATCGACGTTGACACGCCAATATTGATCGTCAATAGATGATTTATCAACTTGCCCTGATCCAAATAGTACTGACCAATCGAATTTTTTGTGCTGATAAGCCAATGGCCATAACGGCTCCATATTATTTTTTAGCATGCTTTCAAGGTTTTCTTTAACCTGTGCTTTTGCACTTACTACGAATTCATGATCGCTCTGAGGTGGGTAGTCATCACACGGAAAAGCACTGCAAAAATAAGCAATATTTACAGGTGAAGAGTTCAGCGGCCATTGCTCTTTGTCAATTAAGTTTGACATTGCAGCCCATGTATCAAAAGGCTCGCTAAAACCACTTAATATAGGCCCCTCTTCACTGGCTGGCATATATTGCCAACCTAACTGTTGATCTGTTTTTGTCAGCCATAACTGTGCTGCTTGCGTTGCCACGGTTTTAACATTATTAGCTTGAGCAAGAAATGAACTATCTATTTCTAATAATTCAGGGCAAATATGTTCCAGTGATGCCACAGAAACACCCAAAATCACTTTGTCAAAATCATCAGTAACTTTTAAGATTTTACGTGGTAGCGGCCGACCATAAAAGGCTTGGTATTTTGCCGGCCAGTCACTCCAAAATGATTCTAAATTGATATTATTTTGCTGTAATAAAGCAGCTTGCTCTGAATTTAATTGATCGTAAAGTGGCTCACTTGGCCAACACGGCAAACTTTTTATATTGACCAGGGGTTGGTATTGCGCTGTTGAATTTAATGATACTTGTTGTTGTAATTCAATTGTATTTACAATGTACTCGCCTTTAGCATCAAGACTTGGAGTGAGGTTTTGTAGTTGATGAAAATATTCAAACTTAACGCCTCTTTTTTGTAGCAACTCATAAATGGGCGCGAAAATCACATCCCCCATTCCTGCTTGCATCTTCCACATTACGCCACCTCGGTAACACAAGGCTATACGCAACATAGCAAGTGCAGCAACACCCGCCTCAACATTAGGCTTACTAAAGTCGCCCTTTGGATAAGCAAATACGAGATCGTAAAAACCACGCACCGGTGCAGAATTTACACTGTATTGCACATTTGCGCCGTTTTTTGTTAGCCACTGCCTAAAATCGTATTTATTAATTACACCAAACCCATCACGGTATACTTTATCTTTTACAAGACCAACCAACATAGCAATCGCTAAATCGGCACAAATATATAAGCGTCTTAAATCTGAATTCTCGTCTAATAAATCTCTGATCTCGCTATTTAACCAACGCTTAAGTTTCCTAACTACGTACCAAATAACTAGGCCGTCTTTTTTTTCATTCCCTTGTGGGTTTAAGGTTTCTTGCCCATGAACAAAATGATTGAGTTTAGTAATTAACAAACTCGGAGTTGAGCTTATTTCATGCGCCTGTTGTTCGATATCTTTGCTAAATTGTTGCCAAGCTTCTTCAGTATCATCTACTAAATCTTCTAACTGCTGTTGTAAATGACTTAATAGAGATTTATCGCGTGTTTTTTTCGTTTTTAACTGCGTGCTTTTATTAGCATTTGAGGCTTCACTTTGTATGTCAGTTATCCATTTTTTTAGCCACGCCAGCGTCATTTTTACAAAGTCCCACGCTGTAATATCAAGGCTACCTTGTGACGGGTTGCCTGGAAGTAAAGGAAAGTCTAGAGGCCAAGTTTGCCATGTTGAGTCAATGTATTCTTCAAGCGCAACAAAACTGTGTGGCTTCAAAGCCTGTTGCCAGGTTGATAATGAGCAACTTTCTGGTCTTTGCAATTTATCATATACAGTTTCGATGGTTTTAAAGCTATTAACATAAGCCCCAAACCAAACGTGCAAACCATGTTCCTCTATCCGTTGCCCATACTTTGCATTTCGCCCGCTGGCTCCTTTACCGCCTAAACGCCAACCTTGTTGATATACCGTAATACTCCTGTGTTGCTGCCAATCGTCTTGCTCTGTCAGATAGAGCGCAGCAGTCATAGCCGACACACCGCCACCTATGATAACTACTCTTTCTTGGGTCATATTATTTCCTTTAATAGGTCGCTTTAAAGTTGGCTTGCCGGTAGCTGATCAAAGTCCATTTGAATATAAAATGGTAGGTGTAGAGGTTGATTCCCTAGTTTTAAACCAAACATATCGGCAAGAGGAAAACTGTCCAACTGATTGAGGTTTAGGGTGAAGTCTGACTTTAAAAGTTTTAATTGATGTACCTTTTTTATCTCAGATGGTGAATGCATTACTGATTGGTAAACTGCATTCTCGCCTTCCCCATCTGGAAATTGCTTGAATAGAATTTGATCCATTTGTGGGTTAATAAAGCCTTTAAGCAACTGTTTAATCAAAGATAGATCAATACCAAAATGACCACCTTCGAAAAGGTTCGCTACCTGATCTCCAAAGCCATCAAGTGCAGATAGGAATGAGTTATCTTCTTTATTAACCGTTTGCTTAATAGAAAACAATTCATGCATTTGTAATTTTGAATTTGGTGAGAAGTGTTTGAAACACGCTAAAGAAATCGAAAATGGCGAAAGTGCTGATACTGAGTTTGGCATTTCATATTCGCACAAATACTTATTGTAACCCCATGTTTCTCGGCCATTAATCAGTGCGTAAATATTGTTAACGCATATAAAAGCAGGATACCAATATAGGTGACTTATATCACCGTGTTCAACTTTGACAACAGGCAACCAGATAATGATGTCGGTCTCTTGCATCCACCCTTGATTATCAAAAGGAGGGGTAATCGAGGCTATTTTTTCAATATCGGTGAAGGTAATGAGTACAAACTCTCCTAAAGCATTAAAACTCGTCGCATCTGGGGCAGCCTTGTTGAGTGTGGCATCAATGTATTGTTGTACTTTTTCTATTTCAATTTCGGCAAAAAAACCATACATATTAGCATTGGTCATTCTACATGGTGGTTTGGCTATGGGATTCGATAAAAAGTGTTGATAAGGCACTGTTGATTCAATCATGATACTTAAATTCCATGTAAAATTTAAGTATAGCTGTAATAATTAATTTGTGATGTTTTAAGATAATAAATATCGGCAAAGTTGTTGATAACCAGCACTATTAAACCCTTTAGACAGTGGATTCATAAACCCATGTTTATAATCAGTCACTGTGCATATTATTTGTTTTTGCGCACTCAAGTTATTTATCACGTGCTGAATATCAAAATGTTGCTCATTCGCAAATATAAATTCACATGGAATAGGAGAAATAATATCAAGATGATGACGAACTTGACTTGGGTAGAATGCAATAAGCTTTTTAATATGGGGGTTATTTACGTGCGCTATACTTCGCCAAGCCGCTGCACCACCAGCACTAAAAGCAATTACCGTCGTTGCATCTGCAACATTCGCAAAAATGGAATTAAGCTTATTAAGATACCCGTCATGATTACATTTGCTCATGAAATGCGTGTATTGTTGGCTATCATCAGTGACTGTTTGTAGTTCACCATTGTAAGGGTCAATAATGAGATGGTCAGTATTGAACTGCTTAGCAAAATGAGAGAGGTGTGCTGTTTTCCCAAAAATATCACTGACAAAAATGTATTTCATTTCTTAAAACTACTGCTTATTAATTGTACTTACCCAAGAAAGATACAATGAAAACCACTCAAACTCCAGATAAATTTAAATTAAGCTTGTAAAGCTAGAAATTAAAATGTAATATTATTCCTTGGCTATAAAAAAGCCCTAGCGGTTAACCCCTTTACCCTGATCCAGTAAGCCCGCAAATACGTATATTATAAAGCTAAGTTATCGTACGGCGAGAACCCTAATTCAGAATACGTCATATTTTTAGATATGTTCGCATAAATGTCATAAAGATCGTCAACACTGTAATGAAGCTAAACACAACATGGTCGTCTAATTGTGCTTTTGAGCTAATAAAAGATTTAGCAGCACAAAGATAACAAGAAAAAAGTGAGTTTTATTATGTCTTATAGTTATAACGGATCTATGATCCAAATTGCCCATCCGGTGCAATCAATTTCAGTGAATAAACAACGTGTTATTTTTTCAGACACACAAGGTCTTAAAAATGCCTTATTCACCAAAGCAAGCGATGCACGTCAATTTGTTAAGTGGTTAAAAGCTAACTAATCAATATTGATTTGTATTCCAACACGATATTCGCCAGCATCTGCTGGCGTTTTACTTTATCAAGCTAAAATTATCCTGCTACACTAATTAAATGAGCCTGTAAATTAGTAGTACTTATATGTTTCGTAGCATTTTACTTTCCATGTTTCTTTTCGCGCTGCCAGTGTCGGCCACAAGTAATACTATCAATTGGGTTGTCGTTGACTTTGCCCCATATTACATTTTATCTGATCAATTCATCGGCACAGGCAGAGATGAAAGTATCATTTCATTATTAGAGCAAGAATTACCCAGCTATACTTTTAATCGTGTTATCTTCCCCTCCAGCCGAGCACTGCTCGAAGTGTCAAACCCTAATAAAACCTATTGTATGCTTTCACTTTATCAAAGTGATCACCGCCGCCAACATATTACCTTCAGTGAAGAAAGCTCTACACTCGGTTTATCACCGTCTGTTGCAATACATAAAAACTTAATCGATAAGTTGGAATTGGATCAACAAATACCCCAGTCGTTCAATTCTTTGTTAAACAATAAAAAGCTCACTTTGGGTATTTCAATGAGTCGCTCATATGGTCTTGAAATCGATAAAGTAATTAATAATAGTGCCGATGCATCTATCATAATCCGCCCTGGTAGAGATACACTTTCAAGCCTCACTTATATGTTGAACAAGCAGAGAATAGATATATTGTTAGGCTACCCGAGTGAACACTTTTATATGGCTAAAAAGATGGGCTTCGACACAGAGTTAACTCAATTACAACTGCAAGAGGCATCAGATTTTAGCTTGGGTTATATTGGATGCACCAATACTGACCAAGGTAAGGAACATATAGCATTACTTAATAAGGCCCTTATGAAGGTAAAACAAACTAACGCATATAATGATATTTTACTTCGATGGCTACCTGAGCATTTAAAACCTATTTTAGCCCACCACTTACACAAAAGCGCCTCAAGAAAATGAGGCGCTTGTTCTAATATATACGACTAAAAGATAAAATTACTTCTTAATGCCTTCAATATATAAACCGATATCCACGTGTGTAGATGCTGGACCTAAATTATAATCAATTCCATAGTCTGCTAACTTGAGGCTTGTTTCGCCTTCAAACCCAACGCGATAACCACCCCAAGGGTCCGTCCCTTCACCGATTTTATCAATTTCAAATGTAATCGTTTTCGTAACGCCGTGCAGTGTAAATTCACCGGTAACATTCGCTTCATCGCCATCATCATCAAACTTTATTGATGTGCTTTTAAAGCTCGCATTTGGAAATTTATCAACATTTAAAAAATCTTTGCCGCGTAAATGCTTGTCGCGCTCAGCATGATTCGAATCGATGCTTTTTGTATCAATATTAACCATGATCGATGATGTATTTGGGTTTTTAGCGTCATAGCTAAATTCACCATCAAATGTATTAAAACGGCCATGTAACCAACTATATCCTAAATGCTTAATTTTAAAATTAACGAACGCATGAGCACCTTTTGTGTCAATAACGTAATCTGCTGCTTGTGCAGCTGTGGCACCAAAAAGTGTTGCAGCAACAGCTGCAGTAACAAGTAATTTTTTCATTTTAATCATCCTTTTGTGGTTTGATCATTCTAATTAAGGTTTTATCTTTATCGATAAAGTGATGTTTTAATGCCCCAAGTGCATGCAAAATTACAAGGCCTATTAAACTACATGCTGCCCAATAATGAATTTTACCTGCAATATCCGCTTGATTTTCCACTGATAACTCAATGGCGGGAATACTAAATAACGTAAACACGTCAATTGAGCGACCATCTGCAGTTGAAATCAAATACCCTGAAATCACGATGCAAACCAGTAATATATAGATCACTAAGTGTGCGCTGTGCGCTATTTTATTAACAAGAGCGCTTGAGCCTGCAACTGGATCTGGCTGTGTACCCAATGCCCGCCATGCAAACCTAAATATAAGTAAAGATGCCAATGTAATACCCACACTTTTGTGTAAATCCATTGACCCTTTATACCAGCTATCGTAGTAGGTTAATTCAACCATATATAGCCCTAAACCAAATAACCCTATGACCATCAATGCCATGAACCAATGAAGGAAAATTGCGACTAAGCCATAACGTGACTGAGTATTTTTAAACATATTGAACGGCTCCTTGATTTAGTAAAACTAAGATAGCCCGTTCCGAATCAAAAGAAAATAGCGAACTACAAACAAGTTATGTGCGTATATGCACAGCTAAAGTTGTGAGTTTTATTTTGTGTGGGGAGTCTCAGTTGGCCTATCTTGTTTAAAAGGTGTGAGTCTACACTTGTGCATTATAATATTTATGCGGCACGCTGGTTGTGTTGTAGTGTCGCTTTTAGGCTGAGGAACTACTTGTTCGATTTAACAGAGTGAGTGCTATTTATGCGATGGATTTTAAAAAATTAGAAAAGCTTTTTATGCCCTAAGCTATGCCTGCGTTGCTCAATGTTAATTAAGTCGTTATTACACCCAAACTTTGCTTTATAAGCGACCATCACTAATTATTATCCACCAAGCCTATATATATTTGTGTGGCGGGCTCAACTTGTAAGCATGTGATCAGCCCTTCCTTTATTAGTTCGAGCATGGCAATAAAGCTGACCACAACACCACTTCGCCCCTCTTCTACTGTAAACAAGGCAGTGAAAGGTAATTGCGTACCCGCTTTGGAGAGCTTAGCTAAAATTAAGCTCATTCGCTCTCGGGTTGAGAGTGCTTCAGCGGTAATTTGATGATGTTCAAAGGTTTTAGCTCTGGCCATCACATCACTGAGCGCTAAAAGTAGGTCTTTTAATTCTACATCCGGTAATAATTGACTTGGCTCTTCTTGCTCGGCCATTAAAGCACGGGCGGTAAATATTTCTCGTCCAACCCGTGGGATTTCATCTAAGTTTTCAGCGGCTTTTTTAAATTGTTCGTATTCTTGCAAACGACGTATCAGCTCAGCGCGAGGATCTTCTTCTTCTTCCAGCTCTTCGTGTTTTGGTAATAGTAACCGCGACTTTATCTGCGCTAAAAGCGCCGCCATTACTAAATATTCTCCCGCCAGTTCAAGCTGAAATTCGCTCATCATTTCTACGTACCGAACATATTGCTCAGTGATGCTAAAAATGGATAATTCTAGAATATCTAGTTTGTGTTTTTTTATCAGATAAAGCAGTAAATCCAGTGGACCTTCAAACGTCTCTAAAATTACTTCAAGCGCATCAGGGGGAATGTATAAATCTTCTGGGGTATCAATAACCGCTTTGCCATGCAAAAAAGCCAGTGGCAACTTTTGCTGTACTGGCTGCTGAGGCTCAACAGTAGTTGAATTATTTACATCTGTCACAGTAATGTGTGCTATTCAAACGGTGCTGTGTCACCACACCCAACTCGTAGCACTTCAACATCATCTTCTGATAAATCAATCACTGTTGTCGCCTGCTCTGCTAAATAGCCACCATGAATAATTAAATCAACCAATGGGCCAATGCGATCACGAATTTCATCAGGATCAGATTCTGTAAATTGTTCGTCAGGTAAAATCAGTGAGCACGACATCAAAGGCTCACCTAATTCAGCCAGTAATGCACAGGTAATTGGATGTTCGATTACACGGATCCCGATGGTTTTTTTCTTATCGTTTAATAACCGTTTAGGCACTTCTTTTGTACCTTTAAAAATAAACGTGTATGGCCCTGGCGTGTTGTTTTTTATTAGCCTGAATAATTGGTTATCAACTCTGGCATACGTTGATAATTCAGATAAGTCACGACAAACCAAAGTAAAGTTATGGTGTTTTTCAATACCACGAATACGTTCAATACGCTCTTTAGCTTGTTTGTTTCCTAAATTACAGCCGATTGCGTAACCAGAATCTGTTGGATAGACAACAACGCCACCTTTTTTAATAATATCAACCGCTTGTTTTATCAATCGTGGCTGTGGGTTATCTGGATGAATATGAAAAAAATCACTCATGTGTGTCTCCTTGTTTGCCTTCCCAAAGTTGCCAAACACCTTGACAATCTTTCGGCAAATATAAGTTTTTCCCTAATTCTAACCAACTGGTAGGAAAATGAAAATCTGAACCCTGTGAGCATAATAAACCATATTCACGGCTTAACTCACCCAAAAACTGTCTCTCGCTTGGCGCCTGTTGTGGTTGCGCAACTTCCATTGCATCGCCACCTGCTTCTTTAAATTGTAGTAATAATTTACGCAGCCATTTATTAGACATTTGATAACGCCCAGGATGCGCGATAACCGCTACACCACCAGCAGCATGAATTGCACTAATTGCAGTTTGCATATCGCACCATGTACTTGGTACGTAACCCGTTTTTGCGCGGCCTAAATACTTTTTAAATACACCCGGAATTGTTTTAGCAACACCGCGCTCTATTAATGCTCTGGCATAATGGGCACGGGTAATTTGTGCATCTTGTGCAAGCTCTTTTGCCTGCTCGTAAATACCATCGAAGCCGTTTTTTTCAAGACGCCTGCCAATCTCTTTTGCACGTTCTGCTCGCTTGTTTTGCTGCAGCAAAAGTAACGAATTTAAAGCCTCATTTTTCACATCGACGTTCAACGCAACAATATGTATTTCAAAACTTTCCCACTTCGTTGAAATTTCAACACCCGTAATTAAACTCAAAGGTAATTTTTCGCTTTCAATAAACGTTTGTGCAGGTTCAATTGCAGCCACCGTGTCATGATCAGTAATGGCAAAAACATCAATGTTTTTATCTACTGCACGAAGGAGCAGTTGCTCAACACTCAATTGTCCGTCCGAATGTGTTGTATGACTATGTAAATCGTATTTTATCAAAAGAGAGGACTACTAAAGTTATAATTGCTTAATTGTTATGAAGTATAACAAATTTTTTTAATAAATTGTTTTAAATAAACACTTGACATAAATACTACAGGTACGCTTTACTGTAGCCACTAAAGACACACTTAATAAGAAACAAAAATGATCAATTCAATCCAAAACTCAATCTGGTGGTGGCACTCGTAAATTATCGGGTGACGAATTGTCGTGTCTAACACATTCTAAACCCGCTTATAGCGGGTTTTTTTATACATAAATTTTAGGGTAACAAACATGAATAACGATTTAACTCTTACACATCATTGGTGGTGGCGCCTGGCTTAGCGGGACAGTAATGGTTTATCTAAAATATAGATGTCGTTATTTAACCCCGCACAGCATAGCTTGCGGGGTTTATTTTTTTGAGGGAATGAGGTTTGATTTTTAGTCATATAACAACAGCACCGGGTGAGGTCACAAGTATCACCGAAGTCAGAGAATACATTCATAGTCCGCTAGCATTGTATGCACTGCTAGACAAAGATAATTCATTATTATTAGAGTCAGCTGAGATTGACTCTAAAGATAGTGTTAAAAGTTTAATCTTGGTTGATTGTGCGCTGAAAGTAACATGTACAGGTAAAATCGTGACTGTTACTGCGCAATCAAATAATGGGATGCAGCTATTACCTTATCTGAAAGACACATTACAAAATTGCGCAACAACTCTAAATGAACACACATTAACCATTGAATATGAAGGCACTGCTAAAGATATTGATGAGGGCAGTAAATTAGTCGCTGATAACGCATTTAGTGCATTGAGAAACTGCATTAACAATATCAAGAGCACCACAAAAAACCCGTTTTCGCTATTCTTAGGGGGCGTGTTTGCGTATGACATGGTCGCAAATTTTGAACAGCTCACTGCTGTACCCGACGGCGAGAATAGTTGCCCCGATTATGTTTTTTATTTGGCGGAAACGTTAGTTGTCATTGACCATCAAGCTAAAACAACCGAGCTTATAGGTAATGTTTTTAATGGCCCCGATGTGCATGCGAACTGCTTTGAGGTAGGTAAAAAACTGGAGCGTCTAAATAAAGTATGTGACCAAGCAAGTAATTTTACTGCCGAAAAAACAGCCGGTCACAGTGAACTGAGTGTAGACATCAGTGACGAGGAGTATTGTCAGCAAGTAATCAACTTAAAGAAACATATTGTTGATGGCGACATCTTTCAAGTCGTGCCTTCGCGTACCTTTTCATTACCTTGTGCTCAGCCACTTCATGCTTATAGCCAGCTAAAACAGCAAAACCCAAGCCCTTATATGTTTTATATGCGAGACAGTGAGTTTGCCTTATTTGGTGCTTCTCCTGAATCGGCACTGAAGTTTTGCCCTATCAGTCAGCAAGTAGAAGTTTACCCAATTGCAGGCACGCGACCTCGTGGTAAATTTGCAAATGGGCAAATTAACCCTGATCTCGACAGCCGAATCGAACTCGAACTACGGAACGACCAAAAAGAGCGAGCTGAGCATTTAATGTTGGTCGATTTGGCCCGTAATGACGTAGCACGTATAAGTGTTCCCGGTACGCGTCATGCTAAAGAGCTTTTGAAAGTTGATCGCTACTCACAAGTAATGCACTTGGTCTCTCGTGTTGTAGGCACATTAAAACCTGAACTTGATGCACTGCATGCCTATCAAGCCTGCATGAATATGGGCACATTAGTGGGGGCGCCTAAAGTCAGTGCAGCTGAACTCGTTCGCAAAACGGAAGGCAAGCGCAGAGGCAGTTATGGCGGTGCTGTCGGTTATTTAACTGGTGACGGTGCTATGGATAGCTGCATTGTCATTCGTTCAGCCTTTGTAAAAAATAGTATTGCGTACGTGCAAGCAGGCGCAGGTGTAGTTCACGATTCAGATCCGCAATCTGAGGCAAATGAAACACGCGCTAAGGCTCAAGCTGTTATTACAGCCATTCAATCGACCTACCAAGGATAATAAAAATGAGCGAACGTAACATAAGCCTTTCAAGCGTAAAAATTTACTTTGTAGATAACTTTGATTCATTTAGTTATAACTTAGTCGATGAACTTTCTATGTTAGGCAGCGATTTAGTGGTATATCGTAACAACATAGAGGCTACGCTCATTTTTAACAAAATGTGTAATGAAACCAAACCCGTTATTTTGGTTTTGTCGCCGGGCCCTGGGACGCCATCTGATGCGGGCTGTTTAATGGCCTTAATTGATCTGTGTAAAGGTAAATTTCCGATGTTAGGTATTTGTCTGGGGCAACAAGCGTTAACTCAGAGTTATGGTGGTGTCATTGGACATGCTGGTGAAACCGTTCATGGTAAATCTTCAGTTATTGAATTAGCGCAGCACCCAGTGTTTGATGGAATGGGTGAACGTATGCCCGTAGCACGTTATCACTCACTCATGGCTACCGTCGTACCTGACACATTAGACGTGATAGCAAATTTCGGTTCAATTCCGATGGCCATTTATCACAAGGAAGATAGTGCGCTTGGGTATCAATTTCACCCTGAGTCTATTTTAACGCCTAATGGCGCAGCACTACTGCAACAAAGTATGCAGTTTTTAGCTAACACAAAGCAGTAGAGGATTTTATGTCAGTAAAACAACAGCCAACAACACATAACACCCGTGCTCTTATTGATGAGTTACTCGCGCAAACATCATTAAGTTTTAGCCAAAGCAAACAGTTGTTCAATGCAATCATGCAAGGCGAAGTCAATGAGATTGAGTTATCTGCTTTACTAGTTGCATTAAAAATCAAAGGCGAAGTCAGCGACGAGATAGCCGGTGCTGCTGCATCAATGCGTGCCAATGCGGTGCAATTTAAAACACAATTAACTCAGCTTGCAGATAGCTGTGGTACCGGTGGAGATGGCTCAAATACCATTAATATCAGTACCACTGCCGCAATTGTCGCCGCAGCCTGTGGTATAAACATGGTGAAACATGGCAACCGCAGCGTATCGAGTAATTCAGGCTCTGCGGATTTACTCAAAGCACTTGGCATTAATATTGATATGAGGCCAGCACAAGCCGTTGCCTGCCTTGAGCAAACAGGCTTTACATTTTTATTTGCCCCGCATTATCACAGTGGTGTGCGCCATGCGATGGGCGTTCGTACTACATTAAAAACGCGAACTATTTTTAATATCTTAGGACCATTAGCAAACCCTGCTGCTCCGCAAGTGCAGTTACTGGGTGTTTATGATGAAAGTTTATGCCTGCCAATGGCAAAAACACTGAAAACATTAGGAACACAACGGGCGATGGTTGTTCATGGTGCTGGCACGGATGAAATTGCATTACATGGGACAACCACTGTTGTTGAGTTAAACCATGGAGAGCTCACGCAATACACGTTAACAGCAGAAGATTTTGGTCTTGCAAATTACTCACTTGAACAACTTACTGGTGAAGGCCCAGAATATAATGCAAAAGCTAGCCTTGCTATATTGTCGGGCACAGGCTCAGACGCACACAATGCAGCAATAATTGTGAATGTTGCGGCATTGCTATACATGACAGAGAAAGTAGAAAGCCTAAAAGCTGGCGCACAGTATGTCAGTGATGTTTTAAAATCAGGACAGGCCTTGAACACGTTAAACGCCATTGTTGAACATAGTAATAAAGCCGAAAATGCAGAGGTAACCAATGGCTAATGTATTAGATAAAATTGTTGCAGATAAAAAAATAGAGCTCGCTGAGCGTAAAGCCAAACGACCGCTCGACAGTTTTAAATCACAAGCTATACCAACTAATCGTGATTTTTATAGCGCATTAGCAGCGCCTGGAATTCAATTTATTTTAGAGTGCAAAAAAGCATCACCTTCGAAAGGGCTAATTCGTGAGCCTTTTGACTTAGCAGAAATAACAAGTGTATATAAGAAACACGCAACTTGTATAAGCGTGCTTACTGACGAAAAATATTTTCAAGGCAGCTTTGATTATTTAGAGTTTGTACGAAGCCAAGTTGAGCAGCCGCTAATATGCAAAGACTTCTTCATTGATGAATATCAGATCTACATGGCACGCATATATGGCGGTGATGCTATTTTATTGATGCTTTCAGTTCTTGACGACAACCAATATAAATCACTTGCTAAGGTTGCTCAAAGCCTAAAAATGGCGGTGTTAACTGAGGTTAGTAATGAAGAAGAAGTAGCACGGGCATTAGCGCTCGATGCACAAATTATCGGCATAAATAACCGTGATTTACGAGATTTAAGTACTGACTTAGCAACAACTGAACGACTGCGTAAACTTATTCCTGATGATAAAGTAGTCATTTCAGAGTCAGGCATCTACACCCATCAAGATGTAAAACGCTTAGCACCATTGTGTAGCGGCTTTTTAATTGGCAGTTCTTTAATGGCTGAGCATGATCTAGAGCGTGCGTGTCGTCGGGTTATTTTAGGCGAAAATAAAGTATGTGGTTTAACACGTAGTCAAGACGCCATAAATGCTTACAACAGCGGCGCCGTATATGGCGGGCTTATCTTTGCAACGAAATCGCCACGCTTCGTAGATTTAGATTGTGCATTGCAAATTACGCAAAGCGCCCCACTTGCTTACGTTGGGGTATTTGTAAATTCAACAATCAATGAAGTCGTTGAACATGCTAACACATTGAAATTAGCCGCAGTGCAATTACACGGCGATGAAAATGAAGCCTATATAGACGAGCTTCGTTCAAAATTACCGTCTAATTGCCAAATATGGAAAGCGCAAGCTATCAAAGATAACCTTCCAGCTCACGTTATTGGCGTTGACCGTCACTTATATGATACACACAGTGACAAACAAGTGGGTGGAACGGGTAAAACATTTGATTGGTCTGTTTTAAAAGAAGCAACGCAACCCTTTATGCTAGCCGGTGGGCTCAACGCAGACAATATTCAAAACGCGCTTTACCAAGGTGCTCATGGCTTAGATTTAAATTCTGGGGTTGAGTTAAGCGCAGGCAAGAAGTGCCAACAAAAATTAAATGATGCATTCAACAGCATCCGCAAATATTGAGGTAAATATGAATAATCCAGCTTATTTCGGCGAGTTTGGCGGCATGTTTGTGCCTGAACTCCTTGTTCCTGCACTTAAGCAGTTAGAAAATGAATTTAATAAATCACAAACTGATGCGGCATTCAAAGCTGAGTTTGAAAAGTTACTTAATGAGTATGCAGGCCGCCCTACACCATTAACATTGACCCGTAATTTAATTAAAAACCCAAAAGTAAAATTGTACTTAAAGCGCGAAGATTTATTACATGGCGGCGCACATAAAACCAATCAAGTACTGGGTCAAGCGTTATTAACAAAGCGAATGGGCAAAAAAGAGGTTATCGCAGAAACAGGCGCAGGCCAGCATGGTGTTGCAACTGCATTAGCCTGTGCATTACTTGGCTTAAAATGTCGCATTTACATGGGTGCAAAAGATGTAGAGCGCCAACAACCCAATGTATTTAGAATGAAGTTAATGGGTGCTGAAGTGATCCCTGTTACTGCAGGTTCTGGTACGTTAAAAGATGCCGTTAATGAAGCCCTGCGAGATTGGTCTGCGAATTATAAGGAAGCGCATTACTTATTAGGAACGGCTGCAGGTCCTCACCCCTTCCCTACAATTGTACGTGAATTTCAAAAAATGATTGGCGAAGAAGCTAAACAGCAAGTTTTAAAAGCTGAAGGTCGCTTACCAGATGCTGTGCTTGCCTGTGTGGGTGGCGGTTCAAATGCGATTGGCATGTTCACAGACTTTATCGGTGAACCTGATGTAAAACTGATTGGTGTAGAACCCGCAGGCAAAGGGTTGGATACCCATGAGCATGGTGCAACAATTTGTAAAGGAACCAAAGGTATTTTGCATGGTACTTATACGTACATAATGCAAAATGATGATGGTCAAATTGAAGAGTCATATTCTGTTTCAGCGGGCTTAGATTACCCAGCTGTAGGTCCTCAGCATGCCTTTTTACATGAAACAGGCCGTGCTCAATATGTTGGCATTACTGATGAAGAAGCGCTCGAAGCATTTCAATCATTAGCTAAAAATGAAGGGATTATTCCAGCCCTAGAATCAAGCCATGCAATTGCCTACGCGTTAAAGTACGCAGAACAACAAACAGAAGACACTGTCTTAGTTGTTAATTTAAGTGGCCGAGGTGATAAAGACTTATCACACGTTATGGATGTACTGTCTAAAGGAGATAATTCATGAGCCAAATTAATCAAAAAACAGACCGTTATGGGCAAACATTTGCGGCCTTAAAAGAACAAAATCAAGGCGCGTTTGTCCCTTTTGTCACTATTGGCGATCCTAACAAATCATTAAGCGTTGATATTATCAAAAGTTTAATTGATGGTGGGGCAGATGCCCTAGAGCTCGGCATTCCATTTTCAGACCCCATTGCAGATGGCCCAGTTATACAAGCGGCAAACATCCGCGCTTTGGATGTAAATATTAATACACAAGACTGTTTTGATATTATTAAACAAGTGCGTGAGTACAACCAAGATATTCCAATTGGATTATTATTATATTCTAACTTGGTATTTAAGCGTGGATTAGAAGCATTCTATGAAGATGCCAAAGCCGCAGGGGTTGATTCTATTTTAGTTGCAGATGTGCCTCTACATGAATCTAAAATGTTCCGCCAAGCCGCAGTGAATAATGGTATCGACCCAATTTTTATTGCCACGCCCAATGCATCTGATGACACTTTACGCCAGTGCGCATCTTACGGTAGAGGCTACACATACCTGCTTTCTCGTGCTGGTGTAACTGGCACAGAGACAAAAGCACAAATGCCTGCATCACCCATTGTAACCAAACTCAAAGAATACCACAGTGCGCCGGCACTGCTTGGGTTTGGCATTTCAACACCAGATGATGTTAAATCAGCACTAGCAGCTGGAGCTGCTGGCGCTATATCAGGCTCAGCGGTTGTAAAAATAATTGAAACAAATCTAGATGAGCCACAAGCAATGCTCAATGGTTTAAAAGAGTTTGTCGCTAGCATGAAAGCTGCCACCCAGCTTTAATACAGTTATTGGGGGCGCATAACAGCGCCCCTAATTAAGCTTTAGTGAGCTGCGTGCTTACCCTCTATAATTTCTTCAATAAATTTTTGGTTGAACGCTGCTAAGTCTGCAGGGGTCCGGCTTGTCACTAAACCTCTATCAACGCTCACTTCTTTATCAACCCAATTTGCACCTGCATTCATTAAATCGGTTTTAATACTCGCAAACGAGGTAACAGTGCGATCGCGCAGCTTGTTTATCTCTGCTAACAACCAAGGTGCGTGGCATATCGCAGCAACTGGCTTATTTGTTTTAGCGCCAAAAAAGCCATCAATAAATGCTTTTGCATCTTTATCTTGACGAAGGCTATCCGGGTTAAATAATCCGCCTGGTAGTAGTAACGCATCATAATCATCACTGCTTACATCGCTAGCAAGCTTATCAACGGAAATTTTGTCGCCCCAAACATCTTCATCCCAGCCAGTTATTTCACCTTCTTTAATTGATACAACTTCAACTGTTGCACCTGCATCCAATAATGCATCACGCGGCGAAAATAGCTCACTTTGCTCAAAACCATCTGCAGCTAGAATAGCAATTTTTTTACCATTTAATTGAGTACCCGTTTGTAATGTAGACATAATATCTCCTTATTTCAAAAACCTTTCCAAATAAAAAAGCAGACACCATGCCAAATTTAATGCATTGAAAATATTGAATATATTTAAAAGAAGGGAATAACACCCTGTAATTGCGTAACAGGGTGAGAAGAATCTACATTACAACGCGTCTTTTAACGCTTTAGCAGCCTTAAATATGGGTTTGTTAGCACCTTCAATTTCAATTGCTGCCCCTGTTTGCGGATTGCGCCCAGAGCGTGCAGGGTAATAACTTAACGCAAATGTACCAAACCCATTCACTTGTACTTGATCCCCTTCTGATAGTGATTTTGTGATAGCGGTTAGTAAACTTGCGAGCGCTGCTTTTGAATCTTTTTTGCTCAGCTTACTGTGCGTAGACATCGCTGTAATTAAGTCTGCTTTATTCATAAATGTTCCTAAAGCCCCGCGATTTAATAACGCGGTTCAAATGGTATAAAAATCAAAAGCAGGCAGGCTAAGGGTTGTCGGGGAGTAAGTCAACCTTGTATATCCTCACATATATTGGTAAAACATCCCTTTTTCCAGAAATCAAAGTATATTATGCGTGTAGTAAGCGAATACATTCCCCTTATATTATTTTTTATTGTTTTCAAATTAGTCGATATTTACTGGGCTACCGGCGTTTTAATGGCCGCAACATTCATTCAAATTATTCTTTGTTATTATGTATACCGTAAAATACCAACACGCCAATGGCTTGTGTTCACCCTTGCCATCGTACTTGGCACACTCACCTTACTCTTTCACGATGAACAATTTGTTAAGCTAAAAGCCACCGTGATCTATGCTGCTATATCGGTCGCCTTGGTATTTAGCCGATATATTTTAGGTAAAAACATCGTTAAGAAGTCGCTAGGCCCAGTATTACAAACAGCCTATGCCAGTAAACAACCATTGAGCATTCCTAATACTCGGTGGGATGTACTTAATCTATTTTGGGCGTTTGTCACAGCATGTATTGCAGTACTCAACCTCTATATTGCCTATTACTGCTCGTTGGATTTTTGGGTCAGTTTTAAAGTATTTGGCCTCATGGGAATGACATTTTTGAGTATTTTGGCCAGCATCATCATGGTGTATAAATACTTACCTGACGAAGATGACAAGCCAACACTAAATGATAAAAAGCACCAATGATGTAATAAAAATGTCGTTTTAGCTTGTTAGCCTTATTTGCAAACCCAGAACCGAGATGACCTTGAACGCCACTCAATACCGATGGTTTGAATTTACCCTAATCTTTATCGTATTACCTTTATTGGGGTTTACACTTAGAGCTTACTTAGCAAACTGGCTTATACCCGCACTGATTATTTTAATGAGTGTGTGCTGTATGTTATTACTCGGCGACCCTCAATTTAAACGCTTTAGGCTCACGAGCTTAGGTCAGTTCAGTGCAGTTAAACGGCGCTTATTTAGCTTTTTTTTTATCGGCGCATTATTTTCTGGGGTATTCTATTCGATAATGAATCAAGGTAATTGGTTTGTTATGCCCAGAACATCATTAAATGATTGGTTATTATTACTTGTCCTTTATCCTTTGTTATCTGTGTTACCGCAAGAATTGATTTTTCGAACCTACTTTTTTCACCGCTACAAACGAATCATGCCCCATAAAACAGTTCGTATTTTCACCAGTGCATTTGTATTTGCACTTGCGCATGTTGTTTATGCTAATTGGGTTGCAGTGCTGCTCGCTTTTTTAGGGGGGCTTTTATTTTCTTATACCTACGCACAGAGCCGCTCAACATTTGTTTGCGTGATAGAGCATAGCCTATGGGGGTTATGGATGTTTACTCTTGGGGTAGGTCAATATTTAGATGCAGGGGCATTATAAAACGCGCTTTAATGAAGTGTAGTGACTTCATTAAAGCGCGTTTTAAACCTTGTGATTTTTAGCTATTAAAAGCCAAAAATACTGATTGCGAAAAACTTCGTGGCAACCGTGTTGACAAATATAAGCACTAAAATCACTGGGATAAATGTAGAAAGCGAAAAGTTAACGTATTTCTGTGTAAAGCTCCCCTCATAGGTCGGACAACCTTGACTTAACTCCTCACTCAACCCTGCTTTTTTCCAGCGATACATAACAAACAGACAAACCATTAAACCGTTTAGCGGTAAAATAGTGTCGTAAAACACATCATATACAACATCAAACATACTCTTTGAGCTTTCTCCATAGGTCACAAATGAAGTCAGCCAATCAACCATGCCAAAAGACATAGTGCATAACACCGTTAAAACACCCACCGTGCCAGATAAAATTAGCAGCGCTACTTTTCGGCTGATGCCCTTTTTCTCACATAATGTAGCAGTCGGTACTTCAACGATTGACACTAAAGAAGTGATTGCAGCGAAAAACACTAATAAAAAGAAGATAAACGCAACAATTGACGCACCTACATAGCCAATATCAGACTGAAGCGCTAACAATATTTTAGGTAAGAACTCAAAAATCATCGATACTGAAGAATCTGACAACTTCGTTGGATCTGTATTAGGATTAAAACTAAAGATTGCAGGCAAAACCATTAAACCAGCAATAAAGGCAACAAGGGAGTCCGTAATTGCGACCATTTTCGCACTGCCAACGATGTCATCTTTTTTAGAGATATAGGATGCGTATGTCATCAATATACCCATACCAAGTGATAATGAGAAAAACGCTTGCGCTAATGCACCATTTAAAACACTGGCGTCCATCTTAGAAAAGTCTGGAATAATATAATATTTAACACCCGCCATTGCATTATCTAGTGTTAATACGTATATAACCAGCGCTGTTAACAGTACAAAAAGTGCCGGCATTAGAAACTTCGCTGCTTTCTCTATGCCTTCCTTTACACCACCAACCAGTATTAAGTTAACGATGATTGCAACCACGGCCATGTAACCAAATACACTGCTGCTATTTATAAAAACACCAAAACTCGTCGGATCTGCTAATTTATCTAAATTACCCACGGCGACCTGACTCAAGTAGCCAAATATCCATACTGTAATCACCATATAAAAAACGGCAATCATAAAAGGCGTTAGGACGGCTAAGAAACCCGCAAAGGTCCATTTCTTATCATTATTTGAAAGTAACTTATACGCATGAAGAGGATCCTTTTGCGCTTTTCGGCCCATTGCCATTTCAGCCATCATCACTGGCAAACAAATAAAAATGACAAACAGTGCATAAATAAGTAAAAACGCACCTCCCCCATTTTTTGTTGCTGAGACAGGAAAACCAACTAAATTACCAATACCCACTGCAGAGCCTGCAGCCGCTAATATAAAACCGAGGCGAGAGCTAAAATGCT
The DNA here is from genome assembly GCF_004766475.1 of Pseudoalteromonas sp. KS88. Lineage (NCBI taxonomy): Bacteria > Pseudomonadati > Pseudomonadota > Gammaproteobacteria > Alteromonadales > Pseudoalteromonadaceae > Pseudoalteromonas > Pseudoalteromonas sp. KS88. Next base: position 80,092 of record NZ_PYHV01000019.1, on the reverse strand, counting down.
CGCGATTATCGCTCATTAAAAAACCTTATTATTATTGTGTGCTATCCCATCGACTCTACCAGTGTTGTACTGGGCTTTTCAAGCAGATTAAGATCAAAAGTAATCTATTACTGTAAACCTAAATCCTTCGCCCATTAAATTCTCTGTGCTAATATAAAAAAATCCATCTACAAAAAATATAGAGTACACAACATGTTGTACATGATTTACTCAACAGACGTTGAAAATAGTTTAGAAATGAGAAAAGCGGCAAGGCCAGCTCATTTAGCACGATTAGAAGCGCTAGATGAACAAGGTAGATTGTTCAGTGCAGGCCCTTTACCTGCAATTGATAGTGATGATCCTGCAGATGCGGGCTTTACAGGCTCTCTGGTTGTAGCTGAATTTAGCTCTCTTGAAGCAGCTCGTGAATGGGCTGCAACTGATCCATATGTGACTGGCGGCGTATATGATAACTCTGTAGTGAAACCTTTCAAAAAAGTGTTTCCCAAATAAAGCATTCTAGGGCTTGTTGATTTCACAAGGTTAAATTGCAGCAGCTTGTTTAGTATTTATGCAAGATGCATTAGCTATACGCGAAAGCTCTACTGGGCTGTTACTTAGCCCACTAGGTTATAAATTCCGCGGCACGATTTAATTGCCCCTAGTTTGATCAAATTTTAATCCGTAAAGGTCACCAGGCCTCAGCTATGGACGATAAGTTCAGTGTTGGTTCACTGATTATTAACTACTATGAGCTTAAATAATTACACTATTTTATAGTTTTACTTGAGTTTTAGTTACTTGGTTCATTAAACTAATAGGGTCTGGTTTAGGAGTTCCCGTGATGCGCACTGTATTTTTGGCTTTCAGTATAGTTTCTCTTTCATTGCTGTGTTTTGTTCATTCAAACTACAGTTATGCACAAGAGGCCATAAAAAAAGAGGCGATTACTAAAAAACAAGCTGTTGATATTGCAAAAAGCCTTGAAGATGGCAAGACCCTAAAAATCACTGACCAGAATGACATTTACACCGTAAGAATACTTAAAAATAATGGCCATGTTGTCGATATACACGTTAATAAAAAAACTGGCGAAGTGAAAAAGGATTAAATTGATGAGAATTTTAGTAATAGAAGATGATTTACACTTAGCAGACAACTTACGTAATGCCTTAGAAAAAGAACGTTATAGTGTTGATCTTTGCCATGATGGTGAAGCTGGTTTGTTTCATATTACAGAGTACCCTCTTGATATGGCTGTTGTTGATTTAGGATTACCTAAAATCGATGGTATTGAGCTCATCAACAAAGCGCGAGCCCAAGGTGTGACCATCCCTATTTTAATCTTAACCGCGCGTGACCGCTGGCAAGATAAGGTAGAAGGTTTGGACGCTGGTGCTGATGATTACCTTACCAAACCTTTTCATGTTGAAGAATTAATAGCTCGCTGTAATGCGCTGATCCGCCGAAGCGCAGGTAAAGCCAATCCAGAGATGACTGCTGGCCCAATCAAAATTCACACACGTTCTCAACAAGTGTGGGTTGATGATAAAGAGCTAAGCCTTACAGCATACGAATATAAAGTTCTTGAATATTTGATGGTTAACCCACAAAAGGTAATCTCTAAATCTGAATTAACTGAGCATATTTATGATCAAGATTTTGATTTAGATTCAAATGTTATCGAAGTGTTTGTATTAAGACTTCGTAAAAAACTTGACCCAGATGGCACCCTTAATCCTGTAGAAACGCTACGAGGGCGTGGCTATAGGCTTAAAAGTCAGTGGTAGCATCACAAATCCCATTAAAGGTAAGGCAAGGATTTATCCTTGTCTTTGTTTTATTAGTTGCGTTACCAATTTTGTTTTTCTCAATCGGCAAGGCCTATTATGCTTCATTGGTCGAGGCAACAGAAAAAACACTTGAAGCGCACCTTTACTCTCTTATTTCTGAAGTCGACTTTACCGAGCGCGGTATTGTTATGCCAAGTACCATTTTGGCACCTGAGCTTAACAGGCTAAACTCCGACACATACGCAATGATTTATCGTGATGACCAACCTGTATGGCATTCTGAATCAGCTGTTAATGTAAATATTGTCCCCCACTATATTGAAACCAAAGCTGGCGCCGCTGACTTTAGACGCGTTGAATACAAAAACACCATTTATTGGCAATTAAGTTTAACTGTTATCTTAAATAACATCGATCAATCTGAACATGCTCGCTTTATTCTGTTGAAGCGAAATGACGCACTGCTGCGCTTAATGGATGGCTTTAAGCAAACCTTGGTTAATTGGATGTATGTCATGGGGGTGGCAATTGCAGGGTTAATGGCTATTGGTTTTGTTTGGAGCGCACGCCCATTACAACGTTTAGACAAAGAAATTAAAGCCGTAGAATCTGGTGATATTCAACAAATTAAAGGCCTCTACCCTGTTGAATTGCAGACTATAAAATCCGATTTGAACTTACTACTTGAATCGCAGCAACGCCAAAAAGAACGCTACCGCGCCTCTTTAAGCGATTTAGCACACGCGCTCAAAACACCGTTAGCTGTTTTAAAATCTAGCCCTTTGGCCAATGATGCAGATGCCCAAGAGCAGCTGGATCGTATAAATGTGATGATCGAGCACCAGTTAAAACGCGCTGCAACTGGGGCATCAGACACGTGGAAAAAACAAACTGCCATTAAGCCTGTTCTCGATTCAATCTTAAGTGCGATGAGCAAAGTATACCGTGAAAAAGACATTATTTTTAATAGTGCGGTATCAGACAAGGATTACTTTTTAGGTGATAAAACTGACTTACTCGAATTATTGGGTAATTTAATTGATAATGCCTGTAAAGCCTGTCGCTCCCAAGTTGATATTCAAGTGATACAAAGCAAATCGTTAAGTATAATTATTAGCGATGACGGCCCAGGCGTACCAGAAAATAAAAGAGAATCGTTACTCACTAGAGGTACGCGTTTAGATACATATGAAAGTGGTCATGGTGTGGGTATGGCTATCGTTTCAGACCTTGTAAAATCGTATCATGGTTTACTTACTATTTCTGACTCAGAGCTACTTGGTGGCGCAAAATTCACATTAGAGTTTAACTACAATGGCAAAAAATAAACGCTTGAACATTTATGTAACTTCGCTAAGTATTCTTTTAAGTACATCTGCAATAGCAAATGAATGCACACTCGTTGAAAGACCTACACCGAGTGACTCTAAAAAGTATATACAATGCTTAGATAAAGAAATTGCGCTATTACAACGCAACCAACAAATATGGTTAAACAAATTAAGGTTAGACTTAAGTAAAGTACAAGAAGACACAGGAAACACGCAATTATTACCCATTTTTAATCGGAGCGTAAAAAGCCAAAACCGCTTTTTAGAAGACAGCTGCCGCTGGCGCTACCTTCATAAAATGCCCAATGCAACCAATGCTGCCATTGTCTATAAACTGTGTGAAATCCGTATACTTGATCAATATATTGACGTTCTAAAACAGCCTTTAAAATAAAAAAAGCCATGTTATTAAAAACATGGCTGTCAAAAATTTTGCTAAAATATATACCCAAACAACGCTCTCATAGTGAGATAGTTTGGGTATAGGAGTTAACTTTGCTCTTCTAGCTTTTCGCCATTACCTAATAAAGTAGCTAACCAACGACCTTCTTCACTCGTCTCAAGAGCAATTTTAACGATCATTGTCAGTGGAACTGACAGCAACATACCGACAGTACCTAGTAACCATCCCCAAAATATTAACGACAAGAATACAACCAATGTCGATAAGCCTAAGCCCTTACCCATGTATCTAGGCTCAACAATGTTACCCATCACTGTATTTATCGTTAGATACCCAGCACCAACCAAAGCCGCAACAAGTGGGCCTTGGGTAATTAGAGCGAGTAACACCGCTGGCAAAGCAGCGATGATTGAGCCAATATTTGGAATATAATTAAACATAAATGCCATTACTCCCCAGAGCACAAAGTAATCAACATTCAGAACCCAAAGTAATACAGATGCGAGAACACCTGTTCCCAAACTCACGAGTGTTTTGATTGCTAAATAAGAGTTAATTGAATTAAGGAAACGGTCTATCTGCTTAATTTTCATATCAGGGTCATCTAACGCAGAATGTATTTTTTGACCGAGCAATGGCGCTTCAAACAGCATAAATACAACCGTTAGAATAATTAAGAACAAATTAGCCATAACACCACCAAGGCCGGCTAGCATGTTAGTAGCAACATCAATCATCTTGCCTGGATCAAACATTGAGATTAATTGCTCTTTATTAATCAATATATTGTATCGACCGGCCAAGTCTACCAACCAAACAAACTCCGTTTGCAACTTCGATTTATACTCTGGTAAATCCTTTGAAAAATCAGTTAGAGACTGTCCTACTAAACCAGCTAGGCTCATTCCAATACCGACTACCATCAGCATTATAAGCATGATAGCAATCCCTTTAGGGATCTTATAACGAGCAAAGAAACACAATAATGGATTACAAATAATTGCAATAAAAACAGCTAAAACAAATGGGATCACAATAACACTTGCAGCTTTAATACCTGCTAGTCCGATTACCAAAGCAGCAAATACCACTAAGCTTTTATTAGCGCCTGTTAGTCCAGTCAAGTGACAATCCTTTAAAATGGGAGTTATCTCTAGTGTATTTGAAAAGTTAAGTAAATGAAATATTTGCAAAGTGATCAATAGGCGCTTTACTTCGTATTAAGTACAAATAACCAAATGTTGAGACGTATTGATGAAAATATTGATAACAGGGGCTACCGGATTAATTGGCACACAACTATGCGCACAATTAGTCAAAACCCATTCTCTCACTGTCTTAACGCGAGACAGTGATAAAGCAAAACAAAAACTTGGCGGACAAATAGATTTTATAAATGCACTTTGCGATATCGATTTTAACACGCTTGACTGTGTGATTAACCTGGCGGGCGAGCCTATTGTTAACAAGCGCTGGAGCGATAAACAAAAAGAAATCATCAGGAACAGCCGTATTCAATTGACCCAAGAGATAGCAGCGGCGATTAAATCAAGTTCTAATCCACCCCACACCTTTATCTCTGGAAGCGCTATTGGTTATTACGGCCGCCAGGAAACTCAACATATTGATGAGCAGTTTACCAAAGTACATCAAGAATTCAGTCACACGCTATGCAACGATTGGGAAAACGCTGCCCGTCATGCTGAGACAGACTCAACTCGGGTTTGTTTAATACGAACGGGTATCGTGTTGTCTACAAATGGTGGCGCGCTACAAAAGATGCTGCCTCCTTTTAAACTTGGTTTAGGTGGTCCAGTAGCAAGTGGTGAACAAGGGATGTCGTGGATACACATTAATGATATGGTATCGCTTATTGAATTTGTTATGAATAATCAGCACTTAACCGGTGCTATAAATGCAACAGCCCCTACACCTCAGAGTAATCGTGCTTTTAGTAAAACACTGGCGAAAGTATTACACCGGCCTGCAATTTTTCCAATGCCTGCATGGGTCCTTAATTTAGCGATGGGTGAAATGGCTGACTTACTTATTTTTGGTCAATACGTTATACCTAGTAAGCTATTGGATGTAGGTTTTGAGTTTCAATACCCTGATTTACACCCTGCATTAGAATCATTACTGGATAACTAAGCCTAATAAATTTAATGTGTTATGGGTCTTTATGGTGAATGTGCCGCGCTTTCACCATATAACTATCAATAGTCTCTGTGTTTAAAAAACAATAACTTACTCTTACCCTAATAAAAGCAAGACTATATTAGTATTTTACATTAATCATTTGGTATTAACTTGCCATAACAAGGCTAATCCATAATACTTACATTACGTACTAAACATAACCATAGAGCAGCTTAAAATGCTTCACTTACCTACAGTAGTTGGCATATCTTTAATTTTAAACATTCTTATAAGCTGCTTTTTCTTGTCTGTGTACCTATGCAAAAAACAAACGTGTTATATGTATTTTGCACTCGCGTGTGGTGCCTTTGCCACAGCAGAAGTACTTGCCTGTTTAAGAGTGATCATTGAAAACCCATTTGTCACACATTACCTCGCTAACTTATTTATTATAGCCAGCCCATTATTTGCTATTGCTGGTTTAAAACAAGTAACCTCAATGCAAAGTAATTCGTATGCCTCCTTCAAAATTATACTCGGTGGCAGTGCACTCGTATTGATGCCAATTTACGATGTCACTGCAGGACAATTACTAACAAGTTTTATCATTGCATGCTTATTCTTAGTTGCTGCTAATACTGTATATAAAATGCACACTAATGCAACAGCGCAAAAAAATATGCTCCTTGTATTTTTTGTGCTGCACAGTGTCATCATGTTCATTCAGGTAGTATTGCTGGGCATGCAACTAATGACCACAATAGCCCTGAACTTTACCCAACCATTACAAGTAATTTTAATTAACCACTTATTTTTAGCCACCGCAACTGCGTTAGTCATGCCGTTTGTGCTGTTTGCTGATATAGAAGCTAAGTTACAACGTTTAGTAAATCGAGATACGTTAACAGGATTACTAAATCGTAGAGGTTTTTTATTAGATGGAGAGAAAATAAGTCGGCATGTTAAAACGCATGATCAAAATTTAGCGGTTGTAATGATAGATATTGACCACTTCAAAAGTGTTAACGACCAATTTGGTCATAGCACAGGTGATATGGCAATCAAATGGATAGCGCAACATATCCTCAGCCAATTAAATGACTATGATATTGCTGCCAGGATCGGCGGAGAAGAGTTTGCGTTAGTACTACCAGAGCAATCCTTGTCTCAAGCATCTTATACGGCACAAAAGCTGTGCGACGTAATCCGCGAACACACCTTAAAATATAAAGGCAACACAATTAATTTATCGGTAAGCATTGGTGTAGCGTGTAAAGATGCTAACACCCAATCAATCAAAGGGTTACTCGATCTGGCTGATAAACGATTGTACATTGCAAAATCTCAGGGTAGGAATCAAGTTGTCGCAACGGATGAACATACAAGACAAAAAAAACAAAATCTAGTATTTAACAACCAAGTAAACTAAAACTCACTGCCCAAGCTTCCCAAGCTCAGTATAATTAACCAATGCAATTGTTCTATTAAGTGAACACACATTTAGATCGGGCAATTAAACTTTGCTCACTTATGATCTCTCATAAAGCAAAAAACCACGTACAAGACGTGGTTTTCAACTATTTACTTTAAAATTATTACAAAGATAAATTCTCTTTAGCGCGATTTAGGTTATGCGATACCAATTTGCTATTAGAGATTTGTGCAGCTTCATATAAATCAGATAAACCAGCAGTGTCGTTTTTAGCCATAATGCGTGACACGCCACGGTTACTTAATGCAAAAGAAGTTAACTGACGTACTTTAAATTTTGGACCGTCGCTTTCTTTCAATAGTGCAATGGCTTGTGTACAAATAGCCTCTGCTTGCGCGTAATTTTTTAACTTAACATTTGATACGCAGCTATTAAATGACGCTTCGAGTGGCTGTGAAGCGGTTGCTTGCTCAATAACCATTAATTTATAGTCACTACCACCAGCCATTGCAGCTGCTGAACAAGTTAAAAGTGAGCCAAGTGCGATAGATTTGATAAGTGAAAATTTCATGATTACATTCCTATTAAGTTACGTCGTCTTTGTTGCCGACAACTGAACTTTAAGCTGTTAATGCAATTGCGACAAACGATAAAAACAAACCTAATAGATGAAGAAAATTAACTTATAGACTTTAGTCTAGTACCAATGCACTAGCTTTAGCTCATCATTGCTACATCTACGTTTAAAAAATGCTAACAAACCATTACAAAACCTGCATTTACAGGGAATTATGACTTACCAAAAACCACAGAAAAACAAAAAACTTGATTTTTATATCGTGTCGCTCTGTAACCAAGCGGCTGCATAACAACAAAATACGCTAGCACCTTTAATCATAAAAAAGGTGAAGTGAAAGCTTACTATAGGCAGTTACCGCCAACAAAAGCCAGCACAATCACTCTATAAACTCACCCGCCCATATGCCATAATCTAAATAGTTCATAAATTTAGTAACTTGGCGGTATTTCAACCGTTGCAAGCTAACTTAAAGGGTTTTTAAATGGCTTATCAAGAGCAAAAATGTTACTTATCGCCTTCTGAGTGTGAGACTAAATTCCGTGAAGGTGATTTGATTTTTGTAGACCCTGAAGCCGAATGCATCCACGGTTCGTACGTAGTAGCCCGCCTAGACGACAACCAAGCCACTTTTAAACAGCTCATTATCGAAGGTGGCCACAAATTCCTAAAAGCCGCCAACCCCAATTGGCCAGAGCAACTAATCCCAATTAATGGAAATTGTACATTGGTTGGAAAAGTTATATTTACTGGTAAGTCGCTTTAACACGATTAATAACAATAAAATTAAAGGACTAATTATGTTTTTTGAAAAAGAAAATAACCTCGCTGTTCTAGAACGTACGCTAAATAAGTATTGGGATAATGATGATAGGTTACAATTTAAGAATAACTATGATATTGACGATAATAACTTTAGTCTTTTTGTTGACTCATTATCGATAATTAGAGAGGTTTTTAACCAGCCTAAAACTTGGGATACCTTTACTTTAGAACATATGGAGGTATTAACTGAATTAATAGATATATGCAAATACTTCAATGAATTGGATACTAATCATGCTCGACACTTACAGAACCCCATAGAAGTATTGTACTTGTGCTGTATAAGGTTATTTTACGAGGTCGATTTCAGAAGAAATGAAGAACTCGTGTATAGCACTCTTTTCAATGAGCAATCTTTAGAAAAAATAAGAGTTAATGCTGCTAATTATTCAAAAGATGAACATTTCAGTTCTAACTTCAGAAGAAAAGTGAATGACATAGTATTTTCTGTTCCCTATGATATTTTGAAGAATCTATTCAACTCAAAAGAAATAAAATTATTCTCTGAATTCGATGAAAAAAATGAGGTTGCCAACTCTACGCTTGGAAAAATTGATTCCTATGCAGATACTATAACCGAAAGAATAAATAAATTTAATAATGAACTGAACGAGAAAGAGAAAACCGTAAATAGCTTAAAAGAAACGTTAGATAAACAAGAAACTGCATTTAACTTTGTGGGTTTATATGACGGATTTAATAAACTGTTAAAAACAAAAATCTTAGAATCTAGGATACTGTTAGGCTCATTGGTTACAATGGGTATCGTTATGATAGTTCCATTATTATGCACTATTTTTGGCTGGCTACCTGAAAATATACTAAAAGACGAAGAAACAATTCCTCACTTGTTGAAACTAGTTCCATTTATTTCATTAGAAGTATTACTTATTTATTTTTTTAGAGTAATACTCCAAAACTATAAATCAGTAAAAGCCCAAATACTTCAAATTGAGCTAAGACAAACACTTTGTCAATTTATTCAAAACTATGCTGATTACTCTAAAGACATTAAAAAAGATGATCCCGCTGTTTTAGAAAAGTTCGAAAATCTTATATTTAGCGGGATTATCAGCGATGCTGAAAACCTCCCGAGCACATTTGATGGCATGGATCAGATAGGTAAACTATTTAGCACACTTAAAGGTAAGGGATAGCATGGAAAAGCTCATTAAAAGAATTTGTATAACCGCTGCAATAGCTGCATTAATCGCTATAGGTACTTTCATCTATCATTTTGGGTTAGGTTTCGCATCTAATATTGGTAACTGGGGTGCAGTTGGTGACTTTTTTGGCGGTGTATTAAATCCCACATTCGCCCTACTCAGCTTAATTTTAATTGCTTATACATTAATGCAAAATAAAAAAGCGCTAGAGCAAAGTGAAAAAGCAATCGAACAAGGCACCAAAGCAATAGAGCAAAATGAAAAAGCACTTCAAGTAAGCAATGAAGAACTTAGACTAACTCGTGACGAACTTGCCAACTCATCTGATGCATTAAAAGAGCAAGCTAATCTATTAGCAGTACAGAGCTTTGAAACAACTTTTTTTAATATGTTGGTATTGCATAGACGGTTGATAGATAATTTCTCATACGACTACTCCAGTTCACATGAAAAAATTAGCAAGGAGCTTAATATAGATTTTTATACTGCTGGGAGCAGTAAAGATATGAAACCAGGTGTTTTTTGTGTAAACAGGTTACTCACTGCTATTCACGAGGCCCATAAAAAAGTAGATAAACCTCAATCAGTTATTGCTACTTTTAATGTATTCTACCGCGAAGAAAATAAAGAGTTTGGGAGTTACTTCAGAAACCTTTATCAAATTTTAAAATTGATAAAAGATAGCTTTTCAAATATTGCTATACAGAAAAAATACAGCAATATATTAAGAGCTCAATTATCCAACCACGAACTATCCCTCTTGCTGCTAAATTGTTTGTGTTCACATGTGGATAATGGTCAATTTAAAAAATTAGTAATTCACTTCGAACTACTCGAACATTTAGATATCGCCTACGCTTTAGGTAATGATTACATCCCAACTTTCACAATAAACAACCCAACACTACATTTGACAAGTAATGAAATAGACCGGTACATTTCAACAGATACTAGTAATGGCAATCTTATTAAGTCAGCTTTTGGGCAAAACGCTCAAATTATGGATTATTGTAAGTTCAATAACTTGGTAGACCAGTAGCACTCAAAAAGCCCGCATTTAGCGGGCTTTAAATTATTCAGCGTAGTTTACTTACATTTAATTCTTGGTTTCATATCTATTTCTGCTTTTTGAAAGTCTTGCTCATGCGTAAAATCATGAAGGTGAGCATGCTTAATTTCTCTTAAAGGCAGTGCAATAAGAAATTTATCCCATTGATCAAAAAGCTCTGCATTAGCTTCTATAGTTTCCTCAATTTTTTCATTAGAAGCTCCTGATTTTTTTAACTTTTCTTTAATGTCCAGTGTACCTTGCTCATTTATACGTTGAATGACTTCTTTATATGGAGTCACCTTTTGCAAAGCTAATGTTTTTTCATCACGATAGCCACTAATTACAGGGAGAATATGTACATCAGTAGTATGAATTTTTGATTGAACTTCATAAATATAGCCAACGTAAACTTTCCTATCTGACATAGTGAACAGAATTGGCAGACCCTCTGTGATTGAATGCCCGAATAAACGAGAAAAATCAGGGCTATCTGCATCGGTTAAAAACTCTTCTGCATATAAACTCTCTTTATCATTAAACAAGTAATATATAAATGGAATGATAATACCTAAACATAGCGATATGAGACTGATGTCTAACAATGCAACTGTTGAGTTATCTATATTTTTTAGCATGAGTACATTTTTTAAAAACCAATGACCTAAGTCGAATTGAAAATTTAAATGTTCTCCGAGTAATGAAGCTAAATAATAAATACATGATGAGAAGATAAAAACTATCAAACCTACAGAGGTAGATTTAAAAAATGTATGATAGCCGTTGCTACGATGCAAAGAAAAGTGGGTTTTATGCCAGCGGGTTAAAATACTATAGCCAGAAATTCCCAGTACAAATAAGAGTAATACGGTAGGTTTTATCATTTTTATTATACAAAAAAAGCATCTATAAGATGCTTTAAATTAGTTAGAAGGTTATTGGTTTGAACTTGCTGCTTTTAATTGAGCTTCAACAACTTTACTCTTTCGGAGAGAGTTAATGTTAATCCTGAAAGTTTCTGTACCAATCATATCAACTTTAAGCTCATTTTTTTTCATTTCAGATAAAACTTTATCTACTGCTTTTTCAGTCTCAGTGCGAGACTTGAATAGATTAAATAAACTCATACTAAAGCCCCTTTTCATCTGTAAAACTTAGTGCATCTATACTTGTCTATTATTTTTAATAATAAGCTTATTGACAGGTATGTCAATAATTTTGGTGTTATATGTGTCTTATGCAGTCCATATGAGTCTTATGCAATACTAATATGCGTTAATGAGAATGCATAAAGCAACAAGAAATTATCACCTCTGACAATAACTTTCACCCTTTCTAACTTTTTCAGGTTACATGTATCAAAACATCATGTTGCAGGTTTTGTGTATTGCTAAGAGTAAACAAAGCCACTTTGACAGCTAATTCGTAACATCCATAAAAATTATAAAAGAATTGCTTTCATCAATGTAGACTGGGCTGTATAGCATTTAGAGTGGTGCTAAAAACCGCACCAGTGGTAGCCCCACCTTTTTTAATAGCCCATAAATGCCTTGTATCTTGTATCGCGCAACTTTAGCCTTTATCTCTATAAACTCCCTCGCCTGTATGCCATAATCTAAGTAATTAATAAATTTAGTAACTTGGCGGTATTTCAACCGTTTCAAGCTAACTTAAAGGGTTTTTAAATGGCTTATCAAGAGCAAAATCAAGCAACTATTTATTGGCACGATTACGAGACGTGGGGGGCGAGTCCACAAAAGGATAAGCCGAGCCAGTTTGCGGGTATTCGTACCGATCTTGATTTAAATATTATTGGTGAGCCGCTGATTGAATATTGCAAGCCGGTGGCTGATTACTTGCCCCACCCTGAGGCGTGTTTGATCACTGGTATTACTCCGCAAGTGGCGATGCAAAAAGGGTTAGTTGAGGCAGACTTTGTTGCCAAAATTCATGCTGAATTTAGTGTGCCCAACACCTGCGTGGCCGGTTATAACAGTATCCGCTTTGATGACGAAGTAAGCCGTTATAGCTTTTATCGTAACTTTTATGACCCGTACGAACGTGAATACAAAAATAATAACAGCCGCTGGGATATTATCGATTTAGTGCGCGCCTGTTATGCACTGCGCCCTGAAGGCATTGAGTGGCCGCTCAAAGAAGATGGTAGTCCAAGCTTTAAGCTAGAGCATTTGACTGTTGCCAATGGCATTGAACACGCCGCTGCGCACGATGCACTATCTGATGTAACTGCAACCATTGCCCTTGCTAAACTGATCAAAGAGAAACAACCTAAGCTTTACCAGTTCTTTTTTAGTTTACGCGGTAAAAAAGCCTTAGCAGAACTTGTTGATGTGTTTAACATGACGCCGCTGGTACACACTTCATCACGCATTCCTGCAACGCAAGGTTGCACTAGTTGGATTGCGCCGATGAGCTTTCACCCAACAAATAAAAATGCAGTGGTGTGTTTTAATTTAACTGAAGACCCACAAGTATTACTGGATTTATCGGTAGAAGAATTACGCACTCGTCTTTATACCAAACGCAGCGAACTTGGTGAAGATGAACTGCCGGTGGGTTTAAAACTGGTGCATTTAAACAAGTGCCCTATTTTAGCGCCTGCTAAAACATTATTACCTGAAAACGCCGCGCGTTTAGGCATTGACCGTGAGCAATGCTTAAAGAACTTAGCAATATTAAAAGCTAATCCAAACCTTCGCGATAAAGTCACTGAAGTATTTAACGACAGCCCTGACTATGGCAAAACCACTAATACCGATTACATGCTCTATGATGGTTTTACCAGCAACGCAGATAAAGCCAAGTTTGCCATCATACGTGATGCCAGCCCTGAGCAATTAGCGGGAATGCAGCTTGATTTTGAAGATAAAAAGTTCGATAACTTATTGTTTAAGTATCGCGCTCGTAACTGGCCGCAATCACTTAGCCAAGATGAATTGGATCAATGGCGACAGTACTGCCAAAACAAATTAATGCATGGTGAAGATCAGCCCTCGATCAGCGCGCAAGATTTTATGATCACCCTTGAGAACCTGGCTCATGAACACGATGATAACGAAAAGAATTTAACGATTTTAAAAGCGCTGTATAACTACGCGCAAAGTATGTAGTTTACCTATTACTTATAAACAAACAGCGCTAGTTTGCAAAACTAGTGACGAGATTTAAGGCCGCGATTAGTCGCGGCTTTTTAATTTAAAATTCAAACTCTAGGGCAAGACGAAAACTGTGATCTTTTCCTTGTTGGCTAAGCTCGGTGACAAACCCTGCTTCCCACTTGAGTTGTCGCTTTGGAGAAAATCGATGCAGGCCAATAAAACCGGGTCCAATACCCAAGAAGTCTTCCCCGGCGTATAGCTCTAAAGCAGGCTGAAACTCAGCGCGAAAACGATAGCGATACTGTGCGCGAAACTCAGTTTCCCATTCATTTTTAATATCACCGCCCCATTCATACACTAAAAATGCATTCATGGTGAGGCTAGTACGACCAAACTCCTTTTCCCATAAAAAGCCCGTTGTGGCTTCATAACTGTCTTTGCCTTCTTGCATTTCAAGTTCGAATAAAGCGCCCCAGTCAGCCCAAAAGCGCCCTTGTTCAACCAACTGCCAACGCAGTTCTAATTCGTAAGCTGAAAAGCCAAAATTACCGTTGTCATCGCGCTCTCCAACCGCATAACCTTCCAAACTCATGGTATCGTTAAACGAGCCACCTAAGCCAATTCGTTGGGCTAAAATATTGCCCTTATCGGTTTGATGAGAGATCAAACGCCATTCAAATTCGCGTTCAAATGGTAAAACATAAGGGTGGTAAACTTTGTCTACAACTATGCCATCGGCTCGCACATTAGACGATGTTATAAATAAAAGTGAAGCTAAGCAGCACGCGAGAATAAACCTCATGATGGCTCCTTTTGAGAAAATTGCCGAGTAAATACTATGCTGGTGCCAATAAAAACTAAAACCGCAGCAAGATACAGCCATAATGCAGTTTTGCTTGGCGTTGCTTCATAGCCAACTAAAGCCTTTAGCACACGGCCTAATTCTGAGTTTTCGACTAGCACTGCACGCCAATCAAAGTAATTGGAGGTAATATTGATCAAATCAATTTGGCTGGCTAAATCTAATGCGATAAGTAATTTTGCCGAGGCATTAAAAGCCAAAAATAACATCAGGGGATATACACCAAATCGTGCTCTAACACTGTGCAGTAAAAATAATAGCAACACACCAAAACTACCGCAGATCCCGATTCCCAGAGATGTTCCTATAAGCAAGGGTTTTGCAGTGTCAGTGTTATGCCAAAAACCAACCAGATAAATAAAATAGTGACTCAGATACAACGCCATAACCGCCACTATTGCAAGTAATGCGAATAAATGTCGCTGCTTACAACTGACAAGTGACGCAACATACACAATGACGCACAACAGCATTTGGCTAAACTCTAGGCCGCGATAATCAAATAACTGGCTCAACCACGCAGCACTTTGTACATAAACAATACTACACAGCAACCCAACAAAAGCGGTGGCTATGAGCATTCGCTGGTTCAGTTTTAGCAATGACTGTAACAGCACGAGCAAAATTACGACTGGTAAAAGCTGATTAATACTCATCAACAAACTAGTTATCAGCATCAGTCTTTCCTTCTACTAATACTGCGCCACGAGCCGTGTTAGGTGAAAACTCACCAAAAAACTCATAACGCCCAGGGCTTAGTGGCCCGATATAAATCACACTACGGCGATTTGGATACAGCACTTTTTCACGATTTAAATCAAAGCTGTCAAACTCTTCTGGCGTACTATCTTGATTTTCAATTAAAAGCTTTAGTTTAGTATTGGCCGGTACGATGATCTCCGCAGGATAAAAAAGGTGATCTTTTAAAATTAATTTATATTCTTTAGCAACACACGTAAACGGTATTACGCTAAATAGCAGCAAGCTGATAAACCCTAAACAGTTATTCACTCCCTGCTCCTTGCATAAATTCAACTCGCACTTGTAAGCCACCTAATTCACTATCGGCTAAACAAATACTCGCGCCATAAATTGTGACTATATGTTCGACTATCGCCATACCTAATCCGGCACCTTGCTCACCAGAGGGGTGTTTATCACCTCCAACACGGTAAAAACGATTAAATATTCGTGCTTTATGGGCATCATTAATGCCAGGTCCTGAATCATCAATCTGCCAACCTAACACGCCGTGTATATTGTTTAAGCGGATCACAATATTACCACCACTTGGCGTATACTTTATGGCGTTACTTAATAAATTACTAAATAGGGTAGCTAAGGTAAATTGGTCGCCATTTATAACATAATCATCACCTTCAATACTGATCGTATGCTGTTTTTCATCAAGTCGTTCGTATAGCTGTGCAACCACTAGCTGGCTGATCTCAAGCACCGAAATTGGGCTAAATTGTGCCTGCCATTGCTCAGGATATGTGCGCCCTAAAATCAACATTTGTTCAACAATATTACTCAGTTTATCGATACCTTTAGCCATTGCATCAAGCTCTAGACTATTATTGTTTTGGGTGCGTAAGTTATGTACATTAATTTTTAAACTACTTAATGGCGTACGTAGCTCATGGGCAGCATCTGAGGCAAAAAACCGCTCTCTTAAATAAGCACTTTCTACACGCTTAAACAGGTCATTTAAACGTGAGATCACCGGTTTAATTTCATGCGCGTTTACTTGCCAATCAATTGCAGTGAAGTCATTAGCTTGCCTCGTCTTTAATAGCTTTGAAAGACGAGTTAAAGGGCTTAGACCTTGCTTAACGAATAAGCTAATTAATATCGCCAGTAACGGCACGCTCCAAAGCAAAGGGGTCATTGCTGATAAAATCATCGTTTCGCTAAGGGCATAGCGTTTACTTAATGGCTCTGCCACCAGCACTTGTTTTGTCTGCATGGTTAACCTAAATACTCGCATACGCTGCCCAGCTAAGTTTTCAACACTAAATCCATTCAGGCTCGGTTTTTGCGCAAGCTCGGCTAATGATTCAGACGCACTGAGTAAGTTGTTATCTTGCCATATTTGAAACAGTAATTGGGTGAGATCACTGCGTAGCATCGGCGCATCTGTGTGTATAGGTTGTTCGATTAGTACATGAGCAATAGTCTTTAATTCATTATCAAGTAACTGCTCAGCTTGCATCATGCTTTCACGGTAACCTTTACTAAAGGCTAAAAAACAAGTCAAAATCACTGTTGATAAAATAATCAGCGTGAGTCTGCGTTTGATAGACACTAGCGTTTGCCTACCACGTAACCGATACCTCGTAAGGTTTTGATCAACTCTTTAGGAAGTTTTTTACGAAGATGGTGAATGTGTACTTCAATAGTATTTGACCCGACTTCTTCTCCCCACTCGTAGAGCTTGCTCTCTAATTGTTGTTTAGATAACACGCGACCTTGGTTTTCGAACAGTGCTTTAAGAAGCATAAACTCTTTACGTGGTAAATTAATAGCTTGCTGATCCACTGACACAGTGAATGCTGAAGTATCCATCACAATGTTAGCCACTGTAATTTTACTTGATTGCGTATGAGTTACGCGCCGACTAGCGACTCTTAAACGGGCAAATAACTCAGCAGGGTCAAATGGCTTAGCTAAATAATCATCAGCGCCTAAATCTAACCCTTGTACTTTATCGTCAATACTACCGCGTGCCGTTAAAATAACGACAGGTAAGTTAGGGCGATGTTTTTTGACGTGTTTTAATACATCAATACCATCGCCATCAGGTAGTCCTAAATCTAATACTAGCAGTTCAATTTCATCGCTTTGTAACCATTGCATGGCTGCACTTATACTCGCACAATGTTCAACACTGTAACCTTGTTGGCGAAGTGATCGACATAAGCCTTCAGCCACCAATTTATCATCTTCAACAAGCAATAAATGCATATTATCTCTTTAGTTTCTTCTCGACTTTGGCCAACAGTTGAGTTATTTCTTGCTGGCGATATAAATCTGCTTTTGGTCTTTCTGGGCGAGCCGGTGCCTGTTGGGCGGCAAGTAAATGTTTTTTGGCCTTTTTGTACTCTCTTTCGTCATACAAAAATGCCGCGTATAAATAATTACTATCGATGCCGTTTGGATTTATAGCAAGCGCTTGGTTAAATAGTTCATTCGCTTTGTCATCATCACCAAATCCAATTGGCCAACCCGGTACTTTGCTGTAAAGCGTCGCTAAACTGGTGTAAGCAGAGCCTGATAACGCATTAGCATCAATTTCTATGGCTTGCTCTAACTGTGCTTTAGCGTCTTTTGCAAACCCTAACGCACCTAAGCCCCCTTTTGCCCCAGCGTAACTCGAAAGCACAATACCATACCAAATATGGCTTTGAGCCTTATCATCGTAGGTTTTTGCAAACCCAGCGGCCTGCTTTGATAACTTTTCAAATGCATTGAGCTGCGCTTTATCTACTAATTCATAATTCACAGTAGCCCAACTGGTTTGCACTTGAGCTAATTCGCTTGCAAGATCAGCATGTGCAGTACTGGTTAAAAATATCCCAGATAACAAGCAGCTAGTATAAAGTAGTTTAGTCATAATCATTCACCTTTATCAATTTTATCTACAAAAAAACTTTTAATTTTAGGAAGTTGTTTTGCAATTGCGTTATCTACTAAGGAGGGAAATGCCCCATTTAGTTTGACAAATAAGCGCTCTGGAAAGCCAATGTAACTGCGTGAGTTTCCGGATTTTAATAATGAAATAAGCGCATCTGCCACTTTATCAGGGGGATCCATTGTATTGCCTAAAGCTTTATTCATCGCCCTTACCTGCACTGAATTGATAGTTGTATCAGTAGCTCTAGGTGCTAAATATAATATTTTTACATCACAGTGACTGAGTTCGCGGGCCAGCGCTTCGGTCATTCCTCGTAATCCAAATTTACTTGCGCAATATAAGGTTTGATAAGGGTAACCAATACTGCCAAACGATGATCCCACATTAACTATTGAGCCTTTTTTAGCTAAAATTTGTGGTAAAAATAGCTGGCATAGCTTAATTGGCACCGACAAATTAACTATCAGTAAGTCATCTATTTGCTGCTCCGTCATTTCACTAAAACCTTGCATCACATTAATGCCAGCGCTATTTATAAGCATTGCTGCACCGCCGAGTGATTTAGCATGTTCGAGTAAATTTTGCCGAGTCTGTGCTGATGTTAAATCGCCAATAAATACCTCACAGTCTTGACCACACTTAACCTGTAATGCCTCAAGCTGTGCTTGTTGACGACCCACTAACAGTAAACGCCAGCCATGCTGAATCAACTTTAATGCCACAGCTTGACCAATTCCGCCTGTCGCACCTGTTAACACGCAAAGTGGGCGGTTCATGCACTTTGCTCCAAGTCGCTAGTTACAAACTGTGGATCTGTATCTAATTCACGAAAAATATTGCCATATAACTTATAAAAACATTTAGCGGCATACACAATTGCTTGTTGATCTGCAGGAGAGTCTATTTTATTCATCAGATCTTCAAAAAACTTCACATGCTCAATGTCCAAAGCGCCATGAGATGTTAAATAGCTAAATGCTTTTTTAGGTAACCCGGTCATATTGGCTATGTTACTTGCCGCATTATCGGCTAACGCAATTGACGTGCCTTCGAGCACATGCACCATGCCAAAAAATGCCAATGGGTTACCCCGATTAATTGTATCGTAGGCATAAGCTACCATTAATTCAGTGGCAAATTTGGGAGCACTTTGACGTACTTGTTGTTTATCAAAACCACACGCTGCAATATCATTGAGCACCCATTCTTGATGGCCTATTTCTTCTTCTATATATTCTGCAACAGCCTCACGGATCCACTCTTGTTCAATCGATAGTTTCGCGCCTACAGCCATCAATAATGGCACCGTATGTTTAACATGATGATAGGCTTGTGCTAAAAATGAAGCATACTCAGTTATGCTTACTTGCCCGTTAAATACGCGAGTAATGATCGGTGCAGCCAGTAGATATTCGCGCTCTGCTTGGGTTTGTGATTTTAAGGTCTCGAAAAAATTGCTCATAATATTGCCTCACTGTACAGTGCTGTTAATTGTGCATGATAATAGTTTGCTATTGCTTGGCGCTTAGGGCGGTTATTACTGGTTAATAATCCCCGCTCCGTGTTAAGTGGTTCAGCTAAGCGGTGAAATGTTTTAATTTGGGCATATTCTGGTAATTGTGAATTAACACCTCGACAATGCTCGGCTAACACCGAATCAGTCATGTTTACTGATGCATAAATAAGTGCCACTAAATGCGCCTTACCTTCACCAAAAACAACAGCTTGCTGTACTTCACTGTGACTAAGTAGCAAAGATTCAGGCCATTCAGCGCTGATGTTGCGCCCAAAACTAGTAATAATTTGGTTTTTTAATCGCCCCTTAATAGTTAACCGACCTTGTTGTTGATCAACCAAATCACCGGTAGCATACCAACTCGTTTGATCATGGGGCTGTTGACCTAAATAGCCTAAAAATAAGGGGCCTTTAATAAATAGCTGCCCGTCTACCCGTTTGCTTTGCAAGTGATTTAACACCCGCCCTGCGCAGTCTATGTCATCATCATTTGGCGTGTTTAAGCTCACCACTGATGAAGCTTCAGATAAACCATAACCTTGATAAACTGGTAACCCTAAACTACGCGCGTCAGTGAGCAATTCACTGCTGAGTACAGCGCCACCAACGGCAATAAATTTCAGGCTTTTTGGTACTGTCCATCCTTGCTTTGCAAACCAGACTAAACAGGTCAATAATTCCGGCACCAAAATAAGCGTGTTCGGTTGCACACGATCAATGGCGTTGATCAGTTTACTGGCATCATTTAATTTTGCTCCAGAGAAGCCTAACTCTGGCAGTGTCATAACATGCACTTCACCAGCAGCTAATAACGGTGTATAAACCCCAGCAATGTTTTCAAGTAATACGGGTAAAGGTAATAAGCACAGGTGTTTTGGCTGCTTTATCGCTATTTTCTGATGTAATGAGGCCGCCACTTGTAATTGACTATGTAAAGATAAACACACTCCCTTTGGCTCACCGGTCGAACCTGAAGTAAACGTTACTTTTTGCGTACCTGTAAAAAATACTGTGGGGCCCCAAGCGCGTACTTTATAAATATAAAACGGGTAGCGGGTTAACACGCTCAAGGCCGCAATACATTCTAATCCCTCGAGTTCATAGGGGGTGTCGCTAATAAAATGCGAAACGCCGCTTTTATTCACGCTATTAATTAACTGTTGTGAGCTAAAAAAGGTTGGCAGCGGAATGCTTACTTGTTGTAACTCAATCAAAGCAAAGTCAACAATTAACCAAGCAGGCGTATTGTCCATTACAAACGCCACGGCTGACATATCAAGCGCTTTAAAATCGATAATTAACTCAGCCACAGCTTGCATCAGCGTCTGTTTACTAATTGGGCGCATCTGTTGGTCACGATGATCAACAATCACAGTATCAAGCTCAGCGTGTGGTAGTTGCGATAAAAACCTCATTATGCCTCCAATTGAGATGCTAATTGGCAACTCGCTTGTTGATAATGCTGTTTAATATTAAATAAATGAGGTGTATTTATTACACACTCATGAGCAGCCGCTAAATCAACCACACACAATGTTGGTTTATTTTCATAATAAGTGCCCCAGTCGGCTGGATTATCAAGTGCATGACTATTGGCTAATGCAATTTCAGTGCAATTAACTGAGAGCATTTTTAATAATGCTCTAACCTTTGCAGTGGCACAAAATACCAAGCGTTTTGCGCCAATTTGATAAAGTGCTTCATTCATTAATACAAAATGAGCGAGCGTTGCTTTGCGGCTGGTTGAACATAAATTACCAAGCTCGTAAATATTTGCCCTTGGTACATCAACAAAGTATTCAATCGGCTCAGGTAAGTATTGCTCGATAAATAGTGATTCAGTAGCAGCTCTAAGTCCCAATGTGCAAGAGTCAGCAGCAATACTTAATTGGCATAATATCGGCATAAACTGTTTAATATTGGCGCCGTAAGCCTTGGCAAAACTCGCTTTAACGACTTGCTCTAATTGCACACGAAATGGCATGTTTGCATTTGCACACACATAATCGTGTGTGTTCATAATAGGCAAGTTAGTAACTTGAAGTGATTGCATAGTGTTCGCTCTTTTTAGACTATGGGTAAAATCTAACGAGCCAAACTTAAATAAACCTTAAGAAAAATTAATTTTCATAAAAAAACCCAAACAATGTTTGGGTCAGTAATTACGTAAGCGAAGATTTAAGAGATAACAACACACATCTACCCGCTTATCACTTACTGAGGGTAGATTTGTTATCCGGCAATCTAATTATCTATTTTTTATGTATCGCTTCAATACGTGCTAATAAGCTTGACGTATCATAGCGACCACCACCGAGTGCCTGAACATCAGCATAGTATTGGTCAACCGTTGCGGTCATAGGTAAGGTTGCACCATTATTTTTCGCTTCATCAAGCGCAATGCCTAAATCTTTACGCATCCAATCTACGGCAAAGCCAAACTCATACTCACCCGCTAGCATTGTTTTATGGCGGTTTTCCATCTGCCAAGAACCCGCCGCACCTTTTGCGATAGTCTCGATTACTTTTTCACCATCAAGCTCAGCTTGTTTAGCAAAGTGAAGGCCTTCAGCTAAACCTTGCACCACGCCAGCAATACATATTTGGTTAACCATTTTACAAAGTTGCCCAGAGCCCGCTTTACCTAGTAGCTGACTAAACTTGCTAAACGCAGCCATCACAGGTTGTACTTTGGCAAATATGGCTTCATCGCCACCAGCCATTACCGTCAATACGCCATTTTCAGCTCCTGCTTGACCGCCTGATACGGGCGCATCTATAAATGCAATATTTTGAAGTGCAGCTTTTGCTGATACTTCACGCGCCACCTCTGCTGAAGTTGTTGTGTGGTCCACTAAAATTGTGCCCGCAGCCATGCCAGCAAGCACACCCTCGTCTCCATAAACCACCGAACGTAAGTCATCGTCATTACCTACACACATAAACACAATATCAGCACCTTGCGCAGCAAGCGCCGGAGTGAGCGCAAATTCGCCATTGTATTGCTCAGCCCATTGCTGCGCTTTGGCTGTAGTGCGATTATAAACCGTCACTGTGTGCCCAGCACTAACAAGGTGCCCAGCCATTGGGTAGCCCATTACACCTAACCCGATAAACGAAACATTCATTGACATAAAATTGACCTATTTCAGTGGTAACTTAAAAAGATACTTTGATTATCTCAACCGAACAGACAAAAAGCGAATGAAAAAGACTTCATTAAATTTCTTCATGGACGGCAAACAATAGGTTCACTATGGATAGCATATATCAATTCAGCGCCCCTCTTAATAACAGCGAAGATTTTTCACTGAGTCAGTTAAAGGGCAAAACAGTTTTAATCGTTAACACAGCCAGTAAATGTAGTTTTTCAATACAATTGATGGCTTTAGAAAAACTGTATCAGCAATACAAACATCGAGGATTTACTATATTGGCATTTCCATGTAATCAATTTGATCATAATGAGCCAATTGATAATGCGGATATAAAGCGCTTTTATCACGAGCAATTCAATGTTAGTTTTCCTGTGTTTAATAAAGTAATGGTAAATGGTCCAGACACCCACCCTTTATTTAGTTACCTAAAAGCACAGACCCGAGGTATTGCGCAAAATCGTGCAATAAAATGGAATTTTACAAAGTTTCTAATAAACTCTCAGGGTCAGTTATCTGTGCGCTATGCACCGCGCACTAAGCCCGAAACCTTAAAAATGGTGATAGAGAGTACCCTAGATGACGCAAACAACAATAGCGCTTTTCAGTTCGCAAAAATATGAGCACCCATTTTTTGATGCCTGCATAGAAAATCAACCCAGTATTGCCCTATCGTATATTGAGCAATCGCTAACAGAGCAAAGCGCTGTTTTATGCAAAGGGTTTGATGCGGTTTGTGTGTTTGTTAACGATGTAGTCAACGAAGCAGTGATAAACCAGTTAGCTGAACACGGGGTAAAATGCATTTTACTTCGTTGTGCTGGGTTTAATAATGTAGATTTAGCGGCTGCAAAGAAGCATGGAATCAAAGTGTGCCGCGTGCCGGCTTACAGCCCTGAAGCAGTGGCAGAGCATTGTATCGCATTAATGCTAACTTTAAATCGTAAAACACATAAAGCATACAACCGCATACGTGAAGACAACTTTGATTTAAACGGCCTACTTGGCTTTAATTTATTTAAAAAAACCATTGGTATTATAGGTTGCGGTAAAATAGGTAAAGCACTGGTCAACATTCTTAACGGCTTTGGTGCCCATGTTTTAGTGTGTGACCCCTACGCTGAGCAAGGGGATTATACGCTTTGCGGCCTTGATACATTACTTAACCAAAGTGATGTAATCTCTTTACACTGCCCGCTTAATGAGCAAACACACCATTTAATTGATGAGCACGCCTTTAGTAAAATGAAGCAAAGTGTAATGCTTATTAATACCTCACGCGGCGCGTTAGTCGATAGTAAAGCCTGTATTAGCGCACTCAAAAGCAAGAAACTAGGCTACTTAGGCCTCGATGTTTACGAGCAAGAATCAGAGCTCTTTTTTAAAGACCGCCGCGACGAAATCATGCAAGACGATATATTTTCACGTTTAGTGAGCTTTCCTAATGTGCTCGTCACCGGTCACCAAGGTTTTTTCACCAAAGAAGCACTGACTGAAATAGCCCAAACCACCATTAATAACGTGCTTGAATTTGCAAACAACCAGCCGCTGAGTAATGAGGTTAAATAAAGCTAGGTGCTAGGTGCTAGGTGCTAGGTGCTAGGTGCTAGGTGCTAGGTCAAAGTTTAAAACCAATATATTAGAAATAAACCCCGTAGCTTTGTTTAAGCCCGCTAAGTTCCTTAAGCTGGTGTGGCTCATATCTGTTCTAACGCTATTTAGAATTCAGTTGACAGGCTGTTATGAGCGATAAGCAGACGGTCGATCAAAATCATCTTTGGACAGTCACGATTTTTGGGGAGTTGTCAGCGCTCCCCTCAGTGGGCTTTTTAACTCAGCACGACACTATCAAAAACATTTTACATCGCACTTTTTCAATCAAACTAAATCATAGCTTGACACTGACAGAATAGCTGAGACTATTTAGTTAAACAAAAATTAAGAGTTTGAACCGATGAATGTTTGTACACGCTATCAATGTGAGACCTGCGAAACTTTGATTGATTGCCGCATAGGTTTTTCCAACCGAGAAGTTCAGCCACTCCAATTTGCGTGCCCCGAATGTGGGGAGCGTATTAGTTTTACATTAGGCTCTAATGACCTTGAGGGAGCAACAGAAATAAAGGAGTTTAAAGCTCCTTTCACTGGCGAAAATGTCTTTATTGACTTGCATCTTGATTTCCCAACTAGGTTTGGTGAGTACAAACAAGGTGACACTACGTTTATGCATGTGGTTAGCGAAATTGGACAAGAATCTTTTGCCGATCTATCTAGACGCTTGGAGCTTCTAAACCAGCTAGGAGAACATCACCGAACATTAAAACGTCTAGCGTCCCAATACATGAAAGGGAATGTAAAAGGATTTGAAAAAGTCATTAAGAGTCTTGAGAAGTTAGAGTTCATAAAGCTGAAATCACATAAAGCTCAGGATGTAATTGCTGCCCTGTATTCCGCTACTTCAATTATGTCTTCTCCATTGACCGTTTATGAGCATAGTAAAGAACTTAGTAGCGAAATGCCGAAAGTGCTTCTTAGCCTTTACACTGACCATCAAGACAACTTGAATGAGTTCTTTGATAGTTTACTTAGCACTGGCTTCTTGAAGAACGTTCACCATGAAACTTTGAGCTTGTACCCTAAGTTAATCAAGCTTGAAGTTCCTCTACGACCAGCTCTGTATTATGACTACAAAGCCGAAGAATTTGGCAATGTCCCTGCTAGGGTATCGACAACCAACTTCGAGTCTTGCAACAATGTCTATAAGGACTTAGCAGAGGTTTACTCTAGACAACTGGTACTAGTAGCTGGATTGAATAATCTAATCAAACGTGGTGACTTTAACAAGTTTTCTGCAGAAGTGCTCTTGAATAAAAAAGGTCATCTTATCAAGGATTTCACATCGCTTGATAAGTACGCAGATGTTGATTTAGGCAGGAAGCTGGCTGCGCTAGATGATTGTTTCTTCAAGCTTGAAGAAGAAGCTATTGATAACCAGCTTAGAAATGGTATCGCACACTACAAGTATAATTATGATGAAGCAACTCAAATCATTACATATAGCTCGGCCAAGGAAGGACTTAATAGAGATAAAACCATAAAGATTAGTCTTATGGAGTTCCTACGGAAGATGTTGCTTCTGTTCCGAGAGGTTCATTGTCTTAACCACATCATTAAAGCATTACTTTTCCACAGCGTGCTGATTTTGAAGAGGCCTGTGTAACCACTCCTCATAGAAGCGCAGAATAGCGCTTATTCACATCTGTTTAGTTTATAGCATAGACACTAGCTCTAATGTAAGGTTTGCCTTAAAACACGCAATAAGGCAGAAACGAGTAACTTTTGAATGTCCGCTCATGGCACAAATGCGACTGTCAGATTTGATTGATTTCTGCTGATCAAATCTGACAGTTCAAGGTAAAGCTTAACTACTAATACTTACATTTTACGAATAGCGTTTAGTTTATTCACCTTGTTGATCACACCTAAATCAAACAGTTGCTCCGCTGTAGACTTGAGCAATTGCGTTTCCTCAACCGCTCTGTGCTCTTTAATAATTAAGTTTGCATAGCTAATTTGCAGTTGGTTTATTGAACGACTTTTCTTCCTGCATTCAAAGCACTTAATTGCATGTGCATCAATCCAAAACTTTAATTGTTCAAACCAATATTGCTGCTCTTTCGCAAAAAATATAAATGGTCTGTGACAATCGACACAGTGCTCTGCTATATCAACGTAGAGTTGTCTTGGGTATACACAGTAACTTTGTTTTTCGGTTGCTGCGGGGATTGCTGTTTCTGGATAGTAACGCACAACTTCGTATCGCCAATGGGCATTATCGATTTCTTGCTTTGTGTGGCTATTACCAGAGGGAATTGGCTCGCTGCCATAGAGTGGGTGGTTCACATAATTAGCCATAGTAGCTAATTACCCACCACAAATAGGATAGCTAAAGCCCCTACTGCTAGCGCAATTATCAAACTTACATTAAATTTAGAAAACAATGGAGGAGTAACCGTTGTTTGTTCTGCCAAGTCGCTTGTGCTGTTATTGGCGCTTTGAGCTTTGGGTCGTGCTGGCAGTTCACTGTCAGTAAGCTGTTTAACAGTCATCACAACGTGGTCTGCACCAACATGGTCACCATTGGTAATCGTTATATTTTCAATAATGCCATTGCAGTCGGCCATCACTTCTAACACGACTTTATCTGTTTCAACATCAAACAGTACATCGTCTGCATAGACTACTTGACCTTCATTAACATAGAGATTAGTAATTTTTGCTGTTGCTACCGAGTCAGGCAAAGTCGGTATTTTAACTTCTCTGTTCATAATCCCTCCTTGGATGTAATACCGCTAAAACTGACGGCTAAACTATTGCCCAAACGCTACATTAGCAAACACAGCGGTCATTAAAATTGGGCACACAAAACGGATATACTGGGCAAACCAAAACTTAAAACCACTGCTTGCTTGATGCAGTTGGTTACCACGGCGCCACAACCAGCCTACTGTAACAAAATAAAACAAGCCCATTAATGGCAATTGATATTGCGTTAGCACCATAATCACCAAACCAAATAGCCAATCAAAATTAAAGATAATTAATGAAGAGGCTGCAAGCACGGTCAGGCTTACAATAAAGGTCGCTGACTTACGTTCTACTTGATGATTTTCAACTAAAAAAGCCACCGGAATTTCGGTGGATGAAATAGTTGAGGTTAATGACGCTATCGACATTAACACAAAAAACAATAACCCTACCACTAAGCCAATTTCACCCATGGTGTTAAATAACTCTGGTAAAATTGCAAAAATAAGTTGGCCTTCACCAATGAGTTTACCGTCGCTAAATACTTGTACGCCGTTGTGTTGCGCTACATAAATGGCAGGAATAATTAACAACCCTGCTAAAAATGCCACCCCTGTATCAAGCAGTGCCACCGACGCGGTTAAACGCGGTAAATTAGCATCAGGCTGTAAGTAGGAGCCGTATATCATCATACAACCTACACCAAGCGACAATGAAAAGAATGCCTGCCCCATGGCGGCTATTATCAAGTTTGGGTCGAGTATATGGCTAAAATTTGGCACTAAATAGGCTGCAAACCCTTCATTTGCACCATCAAGGGTGGCGATGTAGGCAATTAAGCCGACTAACAAAACTAACAGCATTGGCATCAAACGGCGTGACCAAGTCTCAATCCCCGATTTAACCCCTTTTAAAATAATGCTGGCAGTTAAAATAAGCATTAGCGGCGTAAATACAAAGTTACGCGCCATAGAGTCTGTTTGTAAAAAATTACTTATATCGGTAAAACCGAAGAAGGTAGTAATGGGCTCAAGCGCATAGGCAAGCATCCACCCTGCTACAATCGAGTAAAAGCTTAGCATAACTATGGCGCCCGCTAAGCCTAAATAGCCCGCAGCCGCACCTACTTTTGGTGCTTGATCTTGCCATGCGTTTTTAAGTGCTTTAACTGGATTAGCTTGTGCTTGATGCCCTAAATACAGTTCGGTGTATAAAGCAGGCACTGCCAGTAAAAATATAACAATAAAATAAACCAGTAAAAACGCGCCACCACCGTGATTAGCCGCTTGGGTCGGAAAACCCCAAATATTACCTAAACCAACCGCAGCGCCAGACGCCGCTAAAACAAAGCCAAGGCGGCTTTGAAAACCATCACGCAATTGTGCCATACATCTACTATCTGTTATTATTTTTCATTAGGGTGAATTAAACCATATTTCACCACGACTGAGTAATAAATTTGCTAATGCTGGGACAGACCATCGCTAAATGCGCATTTTATACCCAGTTTTTATATTTTCATTGCTAGCCACCTGGACTTTATGCCTAACCAATACTTTGAGCAGCACCTTACTGTAAACCCATTTAGTGTGTCTGATATTAATACGCAGTGTGTTTTGCTACTCAACGCAGAATCTATTGACCTTGCTGATTTCCCATTAGCTGATTTACTAAGCCCGTTTGAGCAAGCGGTTATTGAACGCAGAAAAAGCAGTAAAGCAAAACAAGAGTACCTCGCCACGCGTTTACTGCTTAAATTTTTAGTTAGACACTGTTTTACAGAATTTGCCTATATTCCCGCTAATCATATTAGCTCTGAATTTGACGAGCAAAGCAGCAAGCTTTTATTGCATATAAAAAATACCAATACCGTTTTGAGTAGTTGTTTATCTCATTCGAATGGTTTTGTTGGTGCGGCGCTGAATATTGAGCAGGTCGAATTTGGTTTTGATATTGAGAAGATAAGCTTAAAACGCCCGTTTGAAAAATTGGCTAAGCATTTTTATCACCCGCATGAAGTCGACTTAATCACCGCAAATGAGCAATGTGCCGCTCAGCGTTTTTTTAGGATTTGGACGTTAAAAGAAGCACTCGCCAAAGCGACTAGCCGCCCTATTGCGCAGCTACTCAGTCCACATGTTTTCACCGAGCTTACAGCCGCTAACTTAAAAGCCAAAAGCGCTGTATTTGAAGGCTTTGATATAACTATCGTGAATAAAAAAAGCACTGACTGGCAGTGCTTTTACATTGATGATTTAAGTCAGTTACGCGGCGTGTTCAAGCTCAAGTAAACGACTATGTATAGCTTGCACGACTAAATCTGATTCAGCTTGTTCAACTAAAAAGCATAAATTGTGTTTACTTGCACCGTGGCAAATTAAACGAATGTTAAAATCGCTAAGCACATTCATTAAATTAACTTCTTGCTGGCGCAGCTGAATTTCAGAGCCTATTAATGCCACCAGCGTTAGGTTATTTTCAACCGACACATGGCAAAATTCAGCGAGTTTATCTAAGCACTCTTGATCAAGCTCTGGACGAGAGGCATTTGGCGCATTATCAAGGGTAATTGCGACACTAATCTCAGAGGTTGTTACCAAATCAACCGAGATATTAAACTCGCTTAATATAGTAAATACACGGGCTAAAAAGCCACTGGCTAACAGCATTTCTGGGCTTTTTAAAGTTAACAAAATTTGGTTTTTACGTTGCGTAACCGCACGAATACCCGGCACTTGTGACTTTTCACGTTCGATCCACGTACCACCTCGCTCGGGTTCACGGCTTGAGCCAACAAACACACTTATGTGGCTTCTACTGGCTGGTAAAATAGTTGCAGGGTGTAATACCTTTGCGCCAAACGTGGCCATTTCTGCCGCTTCATCAAAGCTTAGGCGGGCAATGGGCGTGGCTTTGACACACAAACGTGGATCGGTGCTAAATATACCCACAACGTCTGTCCAAATGTGTACACTCTTTGCGTTTACGGCTTCTGCTAATAACGCCGCACTGTAGTCTGAGCCGCCTCGGCCCAGAGTGGTTGTTTGTCCGTGGGCATCACTGCCAATAAAGCCTTGGGTAACGACAACATGTTCTTTAAGTAAGGGTATTAAGTGCGTTTTAGCGGCCATAGCAGTGGCTGTTACATCAGGGGTTGCTTTTGAAAACTGACTGTCTGTTTTTAACACTTGGCGTACATCAAAACGCACTGCGTCTAAACCATTTAGGCGCAGTACTTGCGTAAATAAATACGACGATAAACGCTCACCAAAGCTTAATAATTCATCGTGTTGTTGCTTAGATTTAAGGGCTTCACTGGCAAGGGATTTAAAGGCTTTAATTGTTTCAGCAAAGCCATGCGCTAAATCAGCATCAAGTGATAACTCATTCAAGATAGCGTCTTGAATAGCAATCACGCCGTTAATATGTTCGCAGCGCTCTTGCGCTGTTAAGTCTTTTTGGCATAAGGCAACTAGGTGGTTTGTTACACCTGCGCTGGCACTTACAGCCACAACGCGCACTGTGTTATCAGCTACGATAATCTCGCTACAACGGCTCATTGCTTCAAAATTAGCTACGCTGGTTCCGCCAAATTTAGCCACAACGTAATCTGATTTTGTATTGCTCAATTGTTGCGTGTTATCTGTAACTACTTGGGTATTCATGTCGTCTCCTGTTGTGGTATTCATACCACGATAATACAAGAAGAACTTGGCAAGGGGGTGCTTGATAAGAAAAGTCCACTGCCAGAAGCTCTCCACCTAAATTGGTGACAGTTTTGAGGATTCAGCCCCATAAACCGAAAAACCACTGTGACGTCAGTTGTTCTTCTCGGCGAGTATTTCCCTCCTTAATGATCAAAAGCAAACGTCGCTTCACATTAAGTACCTAAATATCGCACCTCTTCTGAATGTTAGGTTAACCGCTTTAAAAAACAGCCAAAATAACAAAGCCCACTGTAAAGTGGGCTTTGAAAGTTATCGTTTAGACGTCTAGCTGTCAAGTTGTTTTATTAAATCTCACTCTATTAAATAAAACTGCCAGCAACATAAGAGCCAACATAACCTACCGTATAAGCAATCAATAAATAAACCGACATACGCAGATAACTCATAAAGGTCAGTGCTTTTACTTTACTCATAGCAATAATACCCGCGGCCGAGCCAATAATAAGCATAGAGCCACCCACGCCAGTGGCATAAGTAAACGATAGCCATTGCTGCGGACTCATCATAATATCGGCTTTAAGTAGTGCTGCTGTCAGTGGCACATTATCAACGGCGGCTGACAAAATACCCATTAGGTAATTTGCATATTGCGCTGGCATTAGCTCATATAGGTGTGTGAACTTACTAAGCATGCCCACTTCTTTTAATGCGCCAACGAGTAACAGCACACCAACAAAAAATAGTAAGGTGTCGTATTCTATTTCACGAATGTAATCGATAATTTTTTTGTTTACGTCTTTTTTGCGCATTAAAAACTGGGCGGTTAAAAACATCAGTGACAAGCCAAACAAAAAGGTTAACAACGGTGGTACTTGGTAAAGTACGCTAAGTGTTAATGTAGCCATAATGGTTGATAAGAAAATAACCGCAATGGTGATATCGGTTTTTTCAATTCGGCGCTCTTGCTGTTTGGTAAACTCAACGGCACCATTTAAGCCAAACGACAACATAATTGCCAACAGTGCAACACTTGTAAGTGCTGGCACAATAAGTAATAGCAAGTTTGCAATGCTGACTTTGCCATCGAGGAAAATCATCAGTGTGGTTACATCGCCGGTTATCAGTGACACCCCGCCAGAGTTCACACTAAAAACAATTAATGTAGCGTATTTGATAAGCTTTTTCGGATCGAGTTTTAACGACATCACCACAGCAAGAGAAATTAGCGTGGCGGTAATATTGTCTGAAATCGACGAAAATAAGAAAGAAAACCCACCTATTAAAAACATCAGCCTTCGTTCGCTTATGGCGCTTGGCATTACTCTGTGCACAATATTTTGGATAAAACCTTTGGAGTTCAAATAGGCAACAAAAGTCATTGCAGCCATTAAAAACAACCAGAGTGTGGCAATCTCTAAAATATTGTGATCAAGTTGATGTTGTATATTTTCGGGGCTTTGCCCGTTAAGCGGCGAGATAAATAAGATAATCCAGCATAAAGTACCAAAGAAAAGCGTAGTTTTGGCCTTGTTTACATGGATAATATCCTCTATAACGATGAGCACAAATGCGACCGCTATCAGGGTTAGGATAATTGACGTTACCATGGTGTTTGAACAACCTTTAGAAAAATGTAAAAATTGCATTCTTATGTCACCTGTGTGACACGGCGCGCAGTCTAGCACCAAAGGCTTTGTAAAACTATTGCCATTTACCTATTTTTAACTAATCGCTGAAACTGCCTATATTAGATTTACTGGAGCGTTATGATCCCAGCTAAAAAGTTGCTAAATACCCTTACCGAACACTGGGGAATGTTAGAACTATTATTTAAACGTTTTAAGATGGCTGATTTTAGCTTAAAAGACGTACAAAATGCGATCAAACAAAAACAACCTACTTGGTCAAATGAGCGCATTTATAAAGAAACCAACCGACTTTTAAATCAAGATATTATTATTCCTTTAGCGAAATCGTCTCAGTTGGAAATAAACCGTGCTATTGCCGATTTCGCCACTTTTTTATTGCAAGAAGAACACTTGGGGTTGGCACAAGAAATTAGCGTATTGGTTGACGATTTAGCCCGATTAGGTAACCGCCTTGCTAATGCGGGTGAAATTGAAGACTACGATGAACTACGCCGCTTTAGCCGCATTATGGATGATCGGGTGCGTAAAATAATGAAGCTGTTTACCCATAACGAAAATGCTATTTTGAATATTGTTGAGCAAGCAAAAGCTAACAATGCAGTGCAATCGCTGCAAAAGCGCTACAAAGCTGTGATTGAAGCCTTTGATGAATACATTGAGCCCATGCTTGAAATGGTAGACATCCGCGGCGATTTTCATGCTTGCTTTAGTAACATTGAAGAACAAATAAGTACCCAAATAGCGCATATCGAGCGCTCAGGCAAAGCGTATCAAGATAAACGCATGCTAGAGCAATTACGCACACGTATTTTAGAGATGCACTTGCTTGGGCGCGAGAGCTTGCGCAAAAGTGCTGATATGCTGATGCCCCTGCGTGAAGAATTACGCCGTAATAATATGATCACCCGCCAAGCGGCGAAGGTACTTGGTTTAATTCGTAAAAATGGCGTGGATAACATGCTAAGCAGTGTGCAACCACACTTTGTGTCTGACGCACAACGTTTTTCATTGGGTCAGCAACGCCATATGGTCGCTTACATGGCAGGCTTGGTGGAATTTGAGCACAGTGAATATGAATTGCCCGACCAACAAGATGTGCCCGCATATGTCACGCCGAATATTCCTGATTATAACAATGTTAAAACCAGCTTTAAAAAGCGTTTTAATGCTAAACGTAAAAAGCCAGAGCCTTTATTAACTTTCCTGGGGGAAAGTTACCCTGAACTTGAAGCCGACGAAATGCTATTTTTATATCAAAAACTCGTTAGCGATACTGATATTGAAATAAGCCAAAGCGATGCAAAAATGCGGGTTAAAATCGCCGGACAGCACTTTTCGCTCTTTCCATTTAATACCAAGCCTGTTGACACAGAACAAAATCAAACAGGGAATGAGTAACTATTATGAGCCAAATTAATTTAGATGAATTAACCCACCTACAAGCCATCAATAAAAAACTGGTAACGGGTTATCACATTAGTGAACAAGACACCTTGATGTGGCAAGAGCTTGATCAACACATTGAGCAATACAGTGCGCTATTTAGCTCACTTGGTCATGACTTACAGCACGATAGCCGCGGCTTTTATTATTTTGCTAGTGACGAGAGCACACCCAACATGGGCAAAATCTCTCGTGCAATCGCACTCACCGTGTATATTTTAATTGAACACTACGCTAATACCGGTAAAGATCCGATGCGTGCACTGTTTGATGAAGTAAACGATTTAGAATTAATGCAAACCTTGGTGCAAATGAACAAACATTTATTTGATCAGTTAGAGATTTTTTCAGGCTCAGATTTACGTAAAGATGTGTACTTACGTATGGTTCGACTCGGCCTTGCTCGTGAAGTTGAAGGTGGCTTTATGCTGCAAGCCCCTGTTTATCGTTATATCGATGCATTGATGGAAGTAAATGAAGAAACTTACCTAGGAGAGGACGAGTAATGCAAAATCTATACGGCCTCAGTAAACTGGCATTATTAAACACCGCAGGTTATGCCAAATGTGTTATCCCGCTGGATAAAAGTAGCTCTATTTGCGCCCCTAACAACACCGGTAAAAGTTCGGTAATAAACGCCCTACAATTTCCACTTATTAACGATTTACGCCTAACAGAATGGGACGGCCATGATTTAGACGAAACCCGAAAGTTTTATTTTTCGTCTGATCAATCCTACATCTTACTCGAGGCCAATTTACCACAAGGCCCAGTGGTTATTGGTGTTGCGGGGCTTGGTAAAATTGCCGGCTACGCGCATCAATTTTTTTGTTACCAAGGCAAGCTCAACCTTGAGCAATACACTCAAGGCAAAACCATTATTAAGTTCACCAAGCTGTTTAATCACTTAAAAGAGCAAGGCTTTAACCCGATTGAGCTTAAAGCCCAAGAGCTAAACGCCTTACTTACAGGCGGCGCAACACCGTTTGATGGCGACATTAACTTAAAAATGATCCCGCTTAACAATGTGCAAGACTCGGCGATTTATAAAGAGATTTTTCGCCGTATTCTAAACTTACACAAGCTTGGCGCTGCCGATGTTAAACGCTTTATGCTGCGCGTGTTTGAACGCCACATGTCGAACTCGAAAGTTGATTTTTATGAAGTGTGGCGCCGTTCATTTGATAAAGTAAACCGAGCTAAACGTGAATTAAAAGCCCTTGAATCAATGCAAGAGCCAATCAGCGCGCTTGAATCAATGCTTGAAAACCAAACTGTTCTCAAAGGCAAATTGGCCGCCTACGCCCCTAAAATTGACCAAGCATTAATTGATTTTGATACTTATCAAGAGGCACAACTTAGTGAGCTAAATATTGCCCTTGAGG
Source organism: Pseudoalteromonas sp. KS88 (assembly GCF_004766475.1). Lineage (NCBI taxonomy): Bacteria > Pseudomonadati > Pseudomonadota > Gammaproteobacteria > Alteromonadales > Pseudoalteromonadaceae > Pseudoalteromonas > Pseudoalteromonas sp. KS88. The sequence goes on along the minus strand of NZ_PYHV01000019.1, from coordinate 44,654 downwards.
ACATTGAGCACGAAAAACACGAGTTTGAACAAAAACAGCAGCTCTACGTTCAGCAATCAAGAGATATAGAACGTAAGCAAACCCAAATTGAACAATGGTTTTTAGACTTTAATGCGTTAAAAGCTGAGTTTGAACTGGTTAATATGGCAACGCTCAAAGTGAACCTTGGTCAGTTGAAACAAGATTATGAGTCACTGTCGCATTCCATTAATAGTGCCCAGGGGCAAAGTTTACACACCCTTGATTACCGTATCAGCGAAACTCAAAAACAAATTAAAAGTTTAAAGCTGCAACTTAAAAACCTTGAATTTAATTTGTTTACTCGCATGCGCGAGGACTTATCACTTAAAGAAGTGGAAGAAATTTCACGTATTTTAAACCCAGATATTCTCTCGTTTGCAACCACCAGCAGTGGCGATATTGATATTAGCGACGAAGATGCCTTTGGCGAATTCCTAGCGCAGTTATCTGATAACGTCAAAGGCGGCATACTTACCCTGCCCGGCGCGACCATTAAACTGAAAAAGCTCTCCCCTGTACAAATGCAAACAGGTGAAAACAAAGAGCAACTTACAGCTCAATTAAGTGCGCTTGAAAATTCATTAAAAGAATTTAAACAACAGCGTGAAGTAGCTGCTAATGTTGCTGATAAACAAAAAGAAAAAGATGCCCTATACGATGAGCTAATGAGCTGTGAAAGCGCGTTAAAACGCTTTGAGCAATATGAAGTCATGCTGCAATCTATCGATGCCCAAGCCATGTTAAAAGAGCAGTTATTAGCTGAGCGCGATCAGGTAGATGATTATTTACAAGATATTCAAAAAAATAGCGGCTCAATTGCGGACAGACGTTCGATTATAAAGTCTAAAAAGGAGTTTATATCACGCCAAGCCGATCGTCTGCGCCAAGTTAAATCTGAGCGAATCGACCACACCCTTGATTTGTACAGCGGTAAAGTCACCCCTTACATGATTGATATTCAAATCGACTTTGATAACTTAAGCGATTTAGTCCATCACTTTAATAAAGACTGCCAAGAGCTGCGTAATTTTGATATCAACGTACGTAATACCTATTTACATATTTATAATGCAGGTATCACAAAGTTTGATAATGAAAATGACGAGTTTACTAAATATCAAAAACTGATCAGCGCATATCATAATATTGATAACGAACGTGATGCCGTTGAACGCCATGCCCGTGTTGCACTGACCGAAGTGGCTGCCACAATAAAAGGCCTACGCGAAGACTTAGACCGCCTGCGCCGCGAAATGAATAGCTTTAATAAAGGCATAAGTCAGCATCGGATTTCAAACTTACAAGCATTTAAAATTAACGTGATACCGCGCAAAATGTTGGTAGATAGTATTGATACTATCATCAGCACCTCAAATCAATTTGAGCAAGGCGATACCCTTGATTTACTAAGCCAAGAGCCTTACAGCGAAAGCGCAGTGAATGAAGCCAAAGATCACCTTATTCAACTGGCCTCTGATAAAGCGGGGTTAACGCTGACCGACTTATTCGATATTCGCTTTGAAGTGGTCAATCGCGCAGGTGAGACTGAACACTTTGATAAAATTGATTCTGCCGGTTCAAACGGCACCCGTATCACTATTAAATTATTATGCGGCATGTTGTTTATTCGCTATTTATTGAGTGATCAAGAACAAAACCTGTACCGTATTCCAATTTACATTGATGAGGCCGCCGATATCGATCCACAAAACCAAAAGGCGATTATCGAAACAGCTTTAAGCTTTGGCTTTGTGCCAATTTTTGCTTCAGTTAAACCACAAGTCAGTTGTGATTACATTGTGCCTATCCGCTCGGTCAAAGATGGCGCTCAAAACTGGGTAGATGAAAAAGATTGGATTGAAGTAGAACATGAGTAAAGACTGAATTATAGTCAGTTAATCGGTTATTCAGCTAGTAATAACTAATCTTGCTCTATGGTTGTATATATTTTAACTAGATTGACTAAAAAGATAACATTTCGTTGAATTATTTTTATGTTATGTTATCAAACAAATAGAGCTATAAAATTTGCCAAGGAGCAAACCCATGAGAAACCTATTACTTGCAGCTGCTGTATTAATGTTGGCAGCATGCGCTAAAACCCCTGACATTGATTATGATAAGTCAGTTGATTTTAATAACTACAAAACATTTGCTTGGATGCCACAAGCGACTTTAGCTAATGCAGACAATTATCAAATAAGCCCTTTAATGGAACAGCGCGTTCGCGAAGCTGTAAATACACAATTACAAGCGCAAGGTATGTCACTGGTAGATGAAAGCAGTGCTGACGTATTACTTAACTATCATGCATCTGTAGACACCAAAATTGACTCTGATACATTTAATGTTGGTTATGGCGCTCGCTGGAATTATTGGGGCCTTGGCTACAACACACAAACTACCACTCATGAATACGAAGTAGGTACTCTTATTCTTGATGTTATTGATCGCGAATCAAACCAATTAGTTTGGCGCGGTGCCCGAGAAGGCCGATTAAAGAAAAAACAGTCACCTGAACAGCGCACTGAAGCAGTAAACAAAGCCGTAGCAACTATTTTATCTGGCTTCCCACCAGGAAAACTAAATAAATAAGACGATATAAAGCTCACTTTTGGTGAGCTTTTTTATGCTTGTAAAGAAACTAATTGGTTTTATATTTATGCAGTAAATCTCGCGGAATATGGCAGTAATCATTTGGAAAACGACTCAACCTGTCTTGGTGTTCCTCATCACTTTTTACATAATTTATTAGCGGCTTTACTTCCACGACAATTTTGTTTGCATCGTCACGCTGGTTTATGTAATTGGTAGCAGCTGTTAAATGCTCAGGCTGTTGGCTATAAATAGCCGTTCGGTATTTTTCTCCTTCATCTTCCCCCTGCTTGTTAACACTGTAGGGGTCTATGATTTCAAAGAAGGAGTCGAACAACTGCTCTAGCACGATGGCTTCAGGGTTAAAAATAACTTTTACGCATTCCGCATACCCATCGTATTCACCCTCTGTTGTATTGCTGCTACCGTTTGCTCGCCCTGCTTGCGTGTTTACAACTCCTGGGACATGCTTCATAAACTCTTGCACTCCCCATAAACAGCCACCAGCAAAATAAACCGTACTTTGCTGCAAGCTTATCGCTTTATCTTCTTTGCTCATTGATAAATTAACCTAAATTCTTAAACACACACAATTTATGCATCCACTGGATTAGCTATTTTCACATGCAGTTTTTGTGTATTAATGTACAATACGGCGCAAAATCGCCTTGCAATACGCTTATATTATCACGCACATAATGTGATACGCATTTAATTGTTAGCACTAAAACATAAAGAAGATTACTAAAAATGAAACGTGCCCCGCACTTTATTATCCCAGCAATAATGACTTCACTATCAGGCTATACCCTTGCTAATGAGGCAACTGAATTAGCTGAAATAGAAAAAATTACCGTTAGTGCGTCCCCTACGGCAAACCAACTACCAGTAGGTACTTTCGATGCCCCTGTGTCTAACTTAGAGTATGATCCTCGAGTTGACTTGCAATCACGCAATATGGCCGAGGCACAAGCCGATGTCACGATACGTGGTGGTATCTTTGAAAACACTGGTTTTAGTGTTGGCAGCGTAACGTTATTCGACCCTCAATCGGGGCATTACTTTGCTGAAATTCCTATTGCGCCACAAATGCTTAGCAGTGCTAAAATATTTACTGGCGTTGATAATGCTTTTTATGGCATGAATAGCTCAGTAGGAACAGTTGCTTTTGGGTGGACACCAATTAAAGCCGGCGGCAGTGCTTCTTTAGGGGTTGGTAGCAACGACTTTAATCTACAAAGCGTGAATGCGGCCGTTGCTATGCCTCTTGAAGGGGTGAAAAACTGGCAATTAGGATTTCAAGGTGAGTATTCGCACTCACAAAGCGACGGCACCATAGAGTATGGCGATCATGACTTTAGCCGTGCATCAGCGCGCGTGCAATTAAGTGGGCCGCAATCACAAACTGATCTTTTCTATGGTTCACAACAAAAGTTTTTTGGTTGGCCAAATATGTATACTCCTTTTGGTGTAAATGAAACCGAAGACTTGGATACAGAGCTGTTTTTAGTTAATCACCAACAAAACTATGCAGCATATAGCTCATTTGAGGTATCAGCTTATTATCGTAAAAACAACGATCATTATATCTATTCGCGTGAGAATCCAAGCGCCTTTGAAGCCTTTCATGAAACGACTGTTAAATCGATAGGTTTCTCTGGTCGCCATGCCCAAAGTCAATCATTTGCTTTAAACTACTCAGCTCAATTTATTGAAGATTCAATTGAATCCACCACGCTTGAGAATAACTTTACCTCGCGTAATTATTATAAACTAAGTGTGTTGCCTGAATATCAAACAGATATTGCCAATAATCAATTACTCACGGTTCGTTTAGGTGCAGCCTATGATGATACCAATAGAGATGATTCAGAATTTTCCCTATTATGCGATATAAATTGGAACATCGTTAATACTGATGGCTCTGAGCGCACTGTTTATTTATCGTTTGCACAAGCAAGCCAAGTTGCAGGTTACACAGCCATTGGCGGTAGTGATTCCGGTGGGTTATTCAGAAGTAATTACAACCTTGAGCGCGAAACCACACAAAATCTAGAACTTGGTTTGTTACTTGAACAGCAAACTTGGCAACTAAACTCAGCGCTGTTTTATCGACAAGATGAAAACTTAACTGACTGGACTTACAGCTTTGACTCCGTATTTGCCCGTGCTGCCAACCCCGTTGATATTGACACTTCAGGCGTAGAGTTCTTAGCAACCAAACACTTTGATACTCTCGAGCTTATCAGCAGTTATAGTTACTTGCACAAGTCAGAAACCTATAGCACACAAGATATTGATGCCAGCTTTTACGCACTTAACTTTCCTGATCATCGCATTACCCTTGGCGCAGTTTGGACGCCTACAGATATGTTAGAGTTTCGCATTGATAACGAATGGCGAAAGCAACATGAAAATGCATTACGCAGTGGCGATGATTCGGCGCTATTTACCCACTTAACCGTAAAACTAACACCTACAGGGGTTGATAATTTATTTATTACGCTTGCTGCTGATAACTTATGGGGCGAATCGTTTGAAGAAATACCCGGTACACCGGGTCGCGGTGAACAATACACTCTCAGTGCAACATACAGTTGGTAAAGAGCAAAAAAAGATATGTCAAAAAAACCGCGTTTATTACGCGGTTTTTTAATTTTTTCAGCTCAAAAAATCACGTCATTTGCTCTAATTCTGTAATTAAAGTTAACGCTTGTTCATTTGTTTGCCCACACACATCTAAGGTAGCAGTAAAATCACTGCACACTTTTGGCCTGCTTGCATCACCAAATAACTTACATAAGTTATTGTTATCTAATTGAATACATCGTTCACCGGCTTTTTTACCATTTGGCATACCAGGAATTGGAGAACTAATACTCGGTGCAATACAGCATGCTCCGCACCCCAATCGACAGTTCATAGCTTGTGTTTTCATATTCACCCCTTTTTACCCAATACCACCACTTTGTTAATTATGTAATGACTTGTTACATCTTCACACGACATATAAATACTTTATTCATTATCATTAGGCTGTCACCTAATTATGAGGAAAGCCCCGTGGCTACTAAAAAACAAATAATTCTACCTATTGCCGTACTGGTCGGCGGCATAGCACTGGCAGCTGGTTTCTCATCAATGAAACAGCCACCAGAAGAAAAGCCAGAACAAGATACTCGTCCGCTCGTCTCTACTGATGCAGTAAACCTGGATGCCATTTCTTTAGATGTAAAATCTTATGGTGTCGTTAAAGCCAAAGATCATACACAGTTAGTTGCCCAGGTAAGTGGTCAAGTTGTCTATGTATCAGAACAATTTGTACAAGGTGGATTTGTTAGCCAAGGCGACATTTTAGCACGAATTGACCCAAATGATTATGAAGCTGCACTTATTGAAGCACAAGCTGGTTTAGCACAAGCAAGCGCTGACTTAGAAATTGAACGCGCCCAAGCGCATGTAGCAAAAGCGGAATGGGATCGTATAAAAGATGACTCTAACCAAATAATCCCTTCTAATCTTTATTTACGCAAACCTCAATTGGCTGAAAAACTTGCGCGCTATCGTGCTGCTCAAGCTGCTGAAAAGCGTGCTGTTAGAAACTTAGAACGCACCTATATTAAAGCACCTTACGATGCCATTATTGCTGCGCGTGATATTAGCTTAGGTAGCGTTGTTAATCCTGGTAGCCAATTTGGTGCATTAAGCTCTACATCAATTGCTGAAATCCGTTTACCCGTTGCCGACAAAGAGCTCCAGTATTTAGAAAATGGAGGCATTGGCGCAACTGCAACGCTAACGGCTGAATATGCTGGCAAACCAACAACATGGCAAGCTAAAATAGTCCGTAGTGAAGGGGTTATCGACCAAAAGAGCCGTATGAGCTATTTGGTCGCTCAAGTAAATACACCTTACCAAAGTAAACAGCCTCTGCGTTTTGGCTCATACATTAACGCCAACATTACAGGCCAAACACTGAATGATGCGATTGTTGTTCCTCATCACCTTGTTAAAGACAACAAAATTGCCGTTTTAAATGATGATTTAACTTTATCATTCAAAACACTCAACATTGTCCGCGAACAAAATGGCATGGTTATCGCCAGTGCTGGGCTCAATCAAGGTCAGCAGTTAATCACCTCTGCGTTGGAGTTCCCTACCGAAGGGATGCAAGTAAAACTAAATGATTTAGCGTCTCCTAAAAGCGCAACACAGCTTGCGTTAAAAGAGGAATAAGCCATGACCATTCACAGTGAAAAAGGCTTAATAGCCTGGTTTGCACGCAACCCAGTTGCTGCAAACTTACTTATGATTTTTATCTTAGTGGGCGGTATTTTAACGGCCTTTTCAATACGCAAACAAATGTTTCCACAGTTTGAAAATAACTGGATCAGCGTACAAGCAGTCTACCCTGGCGCAGCGCCTCAAGAGGTCGAAGAAGGTATAACAATTAAAGTTGAGGAAGGCCTCGAAGGGCTAGAAGGCTTAAAACGTAAAATCACCTATTCAAATCGTGGCTTTTCACAAGCGTGGATTCAAGTAGATGAAAAATACGATACCAAGGAAGTACTCGACGAAATAAAAATGCAAGTTGACGCTATCAATACCTTTCCTGCAGGTATGGAGCGCCCTATTGTTCGTCACAATAAGTTCGAGCAAGAAGTAATGATACTCGCACTATACGGTGATATGAGTAATTATCAGCTTAAAGAGCTGGGTAACAACATAAAAGATGAGCTGCAAGCACTGCCACAAATTAACCTCGTTAATTTTAACGGTGGCTTAGACTACGAAATAGGAATTGAAGTAAGCCCAGATAAACTGCGTGAATATGGCTTAACCTTCAGAGATATATCAAGCGCTGTTCGTGCCTTTTCAGCGAATATGTCAGCGGGGCAAATACGCTCTGAAAATGGCTATATTTCGATGCGTGTTGAAAAACAAGCCTACCGTGGTAATGAGTTTGAAAAACTGCCTCTGATATTATTACCTGACGGCGCACAAGTCTATTTAGGAGATGTAGCCACGATTAATGACGGCTTTGAAGAAGGTTTACAATACTCTAAGTATAACGGCAAGAACTCCCTCTCTTTCGAAATAAATGCATCCAAAGATCAAGACATAACCAAAGTTGCTAAAGTGTTAAAGCAATACTTAGCAGATAAAGCTGACACTCTTCCTGCTGGCGTAAAATTAACACCTATTGTTGATTTAACGTACTACCTTGAAGGGCGTTTAGATATGATGATCGACAACATGGTATGGGGCGGCATTTTAGTTATGGTCGTGCTGGCACTCTTTTTACCATTACGCTTGGCATTTTGGGTAATGATGGGATTACCTGTATCGTTCTTGGGCGCTTTTTTAATGATGCCTATGGGCTTTTTAGATATCACTATCAACTTGGCCTCATTATTTGCATTCATACTGGTATTGGGGATTGTGGTTGATGACGCCATTGTTGTTGGTGAGTCTGCCAGTGCTGAAATTGAAAAGCACGGCCACTCTCTTGATAACGTCGTGCGCGGCGTTAAACGTGTCGCAATGCCTGCAACCTTTGGGGTGTTAACGACCATTGCAGCCTTCTTACCACAAACATTAGCGACAGGCCCTGGCGCTGCGTTTTCCAAAGCCATTGGTGGGGTTATTATTCTCTGCTTAATTTTCTCATTAATTGAGTCTAAGCTGATACTCCCTGCGCATTTAGCTGCTATGAAAGTGCGTAAGCCAAATCCTAAAAATCCACTTCATCGCTTACGTACAGTGATGGATGGCGGGTTAAAACGCTTTGTTGAAAGTTACTACACACCGTTTATTGCTCGCTGTATTCATTATCGTTATGCCGTCATCATGGGGTTTGTGTGTGTACTGATTGTGAGTGGCGGTATGTTCGCGGGTGGCTTAGTTAAATTTGTTGCCAACCCTAAGATCCCACATGATTTTCCACGCATTTCTGTGGAAATGAACTTAGCGTCATCTGAGCAAGCCACATTAGCAACGGCACAACAAATTGAACAAGTGATTTTAAATGTTGATAAGCAACTAAAAGAACAGTATGGCACGGCGATGGTGCGCGATTTATCAGTGAGCCTGCGTGGGCGCACCAATGCGAGCATCATGGCGGTATTGATCGAGCCAGACTTACGCCCTATCGATACGTTTGCGCTTAGCGCCTTATGGCGTGAACAAATGCCACCTCTACCAGGTGTTAAAACGCTAACAATTCAAGACAGCATAATGAATGGCGGTCGGGATGATGGCGATATTAGCTTCCGTTTAGAAGGTAAGGATACTAAGCAACTTAAAGAGGTTGCGGCCAAGCTGAAAGAAAAGCTAAATAGCATGGAAGGTGTGGGTGATGTAAATGACTCAATGCAAAGCGCTACTGACGAAGTACAACTTGACCTTAAACCACTTGCTTACAGCATGGGGCTGACACTGTCAGATGTTGCATCACAAGTTAGCTTTAGTTATTACGGTCTTGAAGCACAACGTATTTTACGTAATGGCGAAGAAATCAAGGTCATGATCCGTTATCCAGAAGAAGCACGTAACTCAATCAGTGATATTGAAAGTGTGCGCATTATTACACCAAGCGGTGCTGAAGTGCCACTGGCAGAAATTGCGCAAGTAAATCTAGTTGATGGTGTTAACCGTATTCGCCGTGAAAACTCAAAACGTACAATTAATGTCTGGGCAGCGGTTAATTCTGAACAAGTTGAACCATTTGCAATAGCACAAGAAATACGTGATGAATACTTACCTTCCCTACTGAAGAATTACCCAGGCGTGCAAAGTAGTGTTGCTGGACGTATTCAAGAAGAAATGGACAGTGTGGCTGAGCAAGTACGCGATTTTGCACTTTCAATGATGATTATATTTGCATTATTAGCAATACCACTACGTTCTTATTCACAGCCATTAATCATTATGTCAGTGATCCCATTCGGTGTAATTGGCGCTATGTTTGGTCATATGGTTTTAGGTATGACCATGAGCGGCTTATCAATCTTTGGCATCATCGCGGTAGCGGGGGTTGTTGTGAACGATTCATTAGTTATGGTTGATTTTGTTAACAAAGCCCGCGCTGATGGTGTTTCAATCAAAGATGCTGTTATGCAAGCAGGCGCACGTCGCTTTAGAGCTATTTTGCTCACCTCGATTACTACATTTATTGGCGTACTTCCAATCATTATGGAAACCAGCTTACAAGCAAAAATAGTTATTCCAATGGCTGTATCGCTTGCGTTTGGTGTACTGTTTGCCACAGTAATTACCCTGATTTTAATTCCGTGCCAATATGTAGCACTAGAGGACTTAAAGCGTGTCATTCGTAAAGTTCGCGGTAAAGACCCTGTCATTGATGTTTGTGCAAAGAATGGTGTTATTGACAACAAGGCTAACCCTACCCAGTTATAAAAACTGACATACCAACCAACAAGCCCGAGTTGTTTACAGCGCGGGCTTTTTTATATTCTAAAAAGCAATAATGCATATTTTAATCACAATAAATCAACACGATATAGATTTACTTTGTCAACTATCCGCGCTAACAATAGTTCACTAAATAAACGGTTTTATTAAAGGATAAACATGAAAGTCACCGTTTCTACTCTTTATTTTATCTTGCTGACGATTGTACTGCTGACCATGGCACAGGCAGTAAAGGCTAACTCAGTTGCCAAAGAAATGGATAATTTTGTCAATTCGTTTCATCAGTTAAAACAATTTAACGGCAATGTGTTGGTGGCAAAGCAAGGCGATATTCTGTTTGAGAAAAGTTATGGCCATGCTAATTTCGAATGGGATATTAAAAATACCGCCCAGACAAAGTTTCGAATAGGTTCAATTACTAAACAGTTCACTGCGCTGCTTATTTTACAATTAGTACAGCAAGAAAAATTACAACTCGATGCGCCTTTAAGCACATACTTGCCAAGCTACCGTCAAGATATTGGTAATAAAATTACGATAAGGCAGATATTAAACCACACATCAGGGCTTGATAATTACACTCGGACAAAAGACTTTAGAGCACGAATTAGCCGTAATCCATACACAGTTAATGAGTTTATTGAATTATTGTGTAGCGAGGACCTGCTCTTTGAACCGGGTACACAATTTAGTTATAGCAATTCAGGCTACTTTATTTTAGGTGCGGTTATTGAAGCGGTCACTCAAAAGCGCTACCAAGATGTATTACAACAGCGTATTTTAACCCCGCTAAATATGCATGATACAGGTTACGACTCACACACAAAAATAATCCCACAGCGTGCATCAGGGTATAGCAATAATTTAGATGGTTATAAAAATGCTGATTACTTAGATATGTCAATCCCCTACGCTGCGGGCTCTATGTACTCAACTGCACGGGACCTTGTTAAATGGGATCAGGCTCTTTACACAAACGTATTATTAAATGAAGAACTAAAAAACCAAATGTATACGGTATCGGAACAACGTAATTATGCTCTTGGCTGGGAAGTAAATCAGTTAGAGTCTAATAAATATGGTAAACCCCTCACACAAATTCAGCACGGCGGAGGAATTGATGGATTTAATGCATTTATCAGCCGAATCATTGAAGACCAATTATTGGTCGTTATTCTTAATAATACCGGCGGTGCTCCACTTACACCTATGAGCAGAGGTTTGACTGATATTTTTTATGGCAAGTCATATAAGCCTGCAACTGAAAATGTCGATAGCCAACTTTATAATGCTTTGAAAACTGGCGGCATTGCAAAACTAAAGAGCAAGTATAACCAGTTGGATGTGCAAAATATCGCACTTAGAGAAAGAAGCATTAATTATTTTGGTTATGAATTGATGGCAATGAAAGAGCTGGAGGCTGCAATAACTATCTTTGAGCTAAATGCTATTAAATACCCAGATTCAGCCAATACCCATGATAGTTTAGGTGAAGCATATATGGCAGCAAAAAAATATTCACTTGCTTTACAAAGCTACCAACGAGCGCTTGAGTTAGACCCGAACAGTGAAAGCGCTCAGCAGGCTATTAATCAGTTGCGAACAGATAAAAAGCACAGCCAGTAAGCGACTAATTAAAATAAAAAATGCGCTTGTTTTTACTCAAGCGCGTTTCAATTTAGTCCTTCAACACACTCTCATCGAGTATACCTTTATCTATTAATGCCGTAAGTTTTGCTTTTGCTTTTTCGCGACATACATCGCGAAGCAACCTCACCGCAGGTGTAATTGATTGTCTAGTTGGGCAAATAAGCCACAGCTCGCCGCAGGTATGTTGGTAATCAGGCATGAGTGTAATTACTCTGTCATTAATAAGATCATCTGCAATATCCAGCGCCGATTTTACGGCAAGTCCTTTACCGCCAACACACCAACGCCTTACTAAATCGCCATCGTTAGATGCCCGCCTACCTTGCATTTTTACTTTGTATTTGTTTTGACCGTCCGTGAATTCCCATACATTATTGATTATGTCTTGGAGTTGATAAAAAAGGCCTTGATGGTTCAGTAAATCGTTCGGGTGTTGTGGGTTTCCATGCTCAAGGATGTACGCTTTAGTTGCACATAATAAACGCGGAACATTGCAAATTTTAAAGCCATATACGTTTGTATCACTAGGCGAACCATAGCGAAGTGCAATGTCTACAGAATCACGATAAAAGTCTATATTACTATCACTTATGTGGGTACGTAAGCTGACCTTAGGGAACCTATCTATTATTTCATCTATCCAGGGGATCACTAAATTGCGCCCCAAATCTGATGAAAGCGCAACGCGTAACTCCCCTTCTATTTCATCGTGTTCACCTTTGAGGTTTTGCTTTGCAATTTCGAGCACCGCAATCGCCTGCTCACATTGAGGGATATAGCGCTCACCGGCTGCAGATAACCTTAAATGACGAGTGGTGCGTACAAAAAGCTCAGTACCCAAAGATGCTTCAACCCGTTTTATGGCTGCACTGGCTGTTGCAGCGCGCATATCAAGTTTTGCTGCAGCTAAGGTAATACTTTTAAGCTCAGCAACTTTTAATATCAGCTTTAGATCATCAACCTGCATATTATCTAATTATATTTGATAATGATTCAATTATTATGCTGTTTATTAACCCTAATGCAAGCGTTAATATTCGTGCAACGGCAAGCAATTGTAAAAGATTTATACAGGAACCCATTATGACACACCCAATCATTACTGATTTAACAACACGCTATACGGCTAAAAAATACGATAAAACTAAACGTGTATCTGCTGAAGATTTAGCTGTCCTCATTGAAGCTATCCGCCTTTCTCCTTCATCGATCAACTCTCAACCATGGAAGTTTATTGTAATTGAATCAGATCAAGCAAAAGATCGGATGCACCGAACTTTTGAAAACAAGTTTCAATTCAATCAACCCCATATTAAAGCGGCTTCGCACACTATTTTATTTGCTTACAACCCAACATATACCCGTGATGATTATGCGCAAGTAATCGATACAGATATAAAAAATGGCCGCACTAAAAGTGAAAACCGCGAACAAGCTTTTGGCGCTTACGCGTTTGTAGATTTAAATACTGACGAAGCTGGTAACAATGCCACTTGGACCAAAGCACAAACTTATATTGCTTTAGGCAACGCTATGCACGCAGCGGCACGTTTAGGTATTGATTCCACCCCAATGGAAGGTGTTGATGCGCAGCTTATCGGTGAAGAATTTAAACAAGAATTGGATGGTTATATTTGTGATGTAGCCGTAGTTATTGGCTACCATGAAAGTGAAGAAGACTACAATGCTAAATTGCCTAAGTCTCGTTTAGCAAAAGAGCATGTTATAACACTATTATAAATAGTAAAGCCCATGCCTGTGCATGGGCTACTCAGTCTATTTTAATGAAGTTGTTACACTCACTTCACTGGCTAGTCCTTTATTAATTTTCGCTTTTAAAGTACAAAAAGCACCATTAACTAAGCTCATATTGGGTGCAACATGACCAATGTCGGCATCAATGATTACGGGGAAAATACATTTACCGAGGGCAAGCTCAATTGCATCATAATAATCAATATCTTGGTAAGGTGATTTTACTAAGGCACTTCGCCCCAAAACAATACCATTGATGTCTGCAAAAACACCATTGAGCTTCAATGCCATTAAGCTACGCGCTACAGCCGTAGGAGACAATTCTGCATTTTCGAGATAAAGCACCAAACCCTCTTGCGCATAACTTTGTTTAAATGAATGTAAATCAAGGTATCGCGTCGCAAGTAAAACATTGAGACTGTCTAAACAGCCACCAAACAACCGCCCTGTGAGCTCAATGTCTCTGACATCCTTGTAATTTAAACAACGCCATTGGCTAGGCTGCGTAAGATTAAATAATGCATTAGGCTCTGTTGCATAATTGATTGTTTTGTCTTGGTAATACTCGGCGGGTAGTTGCTCAAACTGCTCACCCTTGTTAAGCGCTAGCACATCAAATACTTGCAAACAATGAGGGTCTGTTTCATCAGGGTGCTGTTGCATCAAATTTGCAGTGTGTAATGTAGCCCACCCGCACCGCGCTGTTAGTATGCACATAAAAGTGCTGACATCAGAAAAACCAACAATCCATTTTGGGCGATAAGATTTAATGGCATCAAAATTAATATACTGCAGGATTTCCATTGCCAACTCGCCCCCCCAAGGTGGCATAACGGCAGCAATTGAATCATCCTGTAAAAAACGAGTTAGTTCATCGGCTCTTTCTTTCGCTGACTTTAAATGTCGAAGACACTCTCCTTCAACAACTTGATAACCACGTAACTTTAGTCCATGAATAACTGCATCTAAGCGAACATGATAAGGCTTTTCAACACAGCTAGAAAAAGCACATATGGCAATTTTGTCACCTCCTTTTAGAGGCGCTGGGAAAATTATTGACTCCATAAATCTCCTTGTACTGACGTTAAATGCAAAAATATCCCATCAATAATGGGTTCCGTAAGCCCAACGTACCTAAATTTTTTACAGATGTCGAGTTTTTAACTGTGCTCAGTTAAATCTTCTAATGCAGATTTCAGGCATAAAAAAACCGCTGAATATCAACGGTTTTTTTTAAACGCAAAGTCAGTAAAGTATTTAAACGTACTCAACTTCGATTACTTCGTATTCAACGTCGCCATTTGGCGTTTTGATAATAACAGCATCATCTGCCTGCTTACCAATCAAGCCACGAGCAATCGGTGAATTGACCGAAATACGATTGTTTTTAATATCCGCTTCATCATCACCTACAATTTGGTATGTTACTTCTGCATCTGTTTCAACATTTACAATTGTCACAGTGGTACCGAAAATAACTTTACCTGTATTTGGTAATTTTGTTACATCTATAATTTGTACGTTTGAAAGCTTCGCTTCAATTTCTTGAATACGGCCTTCACAAAAACCCTGTTGCTCACGCGCAGCATGATACTCAGCGTTTTCTTTTAAGTCACCGTGTTCACGCGCATCAGCAATATCAGCAACGATTTTAGGACGGGTAACTGTTTTTAATTCGTTAAGCTCTTTACGCAGTAACTCTGCGCCACGAACTGTCATCGGAATTGTTTGCATACTTTTCTCACTTAATCCCAAGGCCGCGAATAACGGCCTTGGCACATTTCCTTAGTTCAATCGCTGGTGTAGTTCTTGAACTGACGTCACTTTGCTGCGGTCGTCTGCTTGGTTTGCAGTACAGTTAGCAAATGCCGCATTCAAGGTCGTGGTATAGTTAGTTTTGTGTTGCAATGCACCACGACGTAACACCTTCGAATCTTCGATCGCTTGGCGACCTTCGGTGGTATTCACGATATAGCTATACTCGCCATTTTTGATTCTATCAAGAATATGCGGGCGACCTTCAAATACTTTGTTTACTCGACGAACGGTAATTCCAGCGTCTTCAAGGGCTGCAGCTGTACCACCTGTAGCATCTATTTCAAAACCGAGGTCTGTCATGGTTTTTGCAAGTTCTACAATACGTGGCTTATCGCTATTACGAACAGATAGTAACGCGCGACCGCCGCGTGGTAAAGTATTGCTTGCACCTAATTGTGCTTTAGCGAATGCTTCGGCGAAAGTATCACCAACACCCATTACCTCACCCGTAGAGCGCATTTCTGGGCCACGGATTGGATCAACACCTTGGAACTTAGCAAACGGTAGTACAACTTCTTTTACGCTGTAATACGGTGGGATAACTTCTTTGATGATGCCTTGGCTTGCAAGTGATTGACCCGCCATACAACGTGCCGCTACTTTTGCAAGTGCTACACCTGTCGCTTTAGATACAAATGGTACAGTACGCGCTGCACGCGGATTTACTTCGATTAAGTACACTTTGCCATCTTTAACAGCAAACTGAGTATTCATCAAACCAACTACGCCAAGCTCAAGTGCCATATCGGTTACTTGCTTACGCATAACGTCTTGTACTTCTTGCGTTAATGAGTGCGCAGGTAATGAACATGCTGAGTCACCTGAGTGAACACCGGCTTGTTCAATATGCTCCATGATGCCACCGATAATGACTTGTTCGCCGTCGCAAATTGCGTCAACGTCAACTTCAATCGCGTTATCTAAGAAACGGTCAAGTAATACTGGTGCTTCGTTTGATGCAGATACGGCTTCAGTCATGTAACGACGTAAGTCTTGCTCGTCATAAACGATTTCCATCGCGCGACCACCTAGTACGTACGAAGGACGTACAACCAGTGGGAAGCCAATTTCAGCAGACTTTGCAATCGCTTCTTCTGTTGAAGTCACGGTTGCATTTTCTGGCTGTAATAGGTCTAAACGTTCAACTAACTGCTGGAAACGCTCACGGTCTTCTGCACGGTCAATTGCATCTGGTGATGTACCAATCACTGGCACGCCATTAGCTTCAAGCTCACGAGCAAGTTTCAGTGGTGTTTGACCACCGTATTGCACGATAACGCCTTTTGGCTTTTCAACACGGACGATTTCTAGTACATCTTCAAGCGTAATTGGCTCAAAGAACAAGCGATCTGAGGTGTCATAGTCAGTTGAAACCGTTTCAGGGTTACAGTTAACCATGATTGTTTCATAACCGTCATCACGAAGCGCAAGCGCTGCGTGTACACAACAGTAATCAAACTCAATACCTTGACCGATACGGTTAGGACCACCACCGATAACCATGATTTTATCACGGTCAGATGGGTTCGCTTCACACTCTTCATCGTATGATGAATACATGTAAGCAGTATCAGAGCTAAATTCAGCTGCACAGGTATCTACGCGCTTATAAACTGGCACGATGTTTAATTGATGACGCTTTTTACGAATTTCAGCTTCAGATACACCGGCAATTTCAGCGATACGTGGGTCTGCAAAACCTTTACGCTTTAATTTACGTAGGAAGTCGGCATTTAAGCCTGCCATGCCTACTTCTGAAATTTTTGCTTCGTCTTTTAAGATATCTTCAATCTGTACTAAATACCAAGGGTCAATCTTAGTCAGTTCAAATACATCATCAACACTCATACCGTGACGCATTGCATCAGCAATGTACCAAATGCGCTCTGCGCCCGGCTCGCGTAATTCACGAATGATTTTTTCTTTCGCTTTCGGGTCATCAAGTGCCACTATCGGGTTAAAGCCCGTTGCGCCAACTTCAAGACCACGTAATGCTTTATGTAATGACTCTTGTTGGTTACGACCAATCGCCATTACTTCGCCCACTGACTTCATTTGCGTTGTTAGACGGTCGTTTGCACCGGCAAATTTTTCAAAGTTAAAGCGAGGAATTTTTGTTACTACATAATCGATTGACGGCTCAAACGATGCGGGTGTTTTACCGCCAGTGATATCGTTTTGAAGTTCATCAAGGGTGTAACCTACCGCTAGCTTTGCTGCAATTTTAGCAATTGGGAAACCCGTTGCTTTAGAAGCAAGCGCCGATGAGCGTGATACACGAGGGTTCATCTCAATGATAACCATACGGCCATCAACAGGATTAACACCAAACTGTACGTTAGAACCACCGGTTTCAACACCAATCTCACGTAGTACTGCCATAGAGGCATTACGCATGATTTGGTATTCTTTGTCGGTTAATGTTTGTGCTGGTGCAACGGTGATTGAGTCGCCTGTGTGCACACCCATTGGGTCAAAGTTTTCAATAGAACAAACGATAATGCAGTTGTCTTTTTTGTCGCGAACAACTTCCATTTCGTATTCTTTCCAACCGATTAATGATTCATCAATCAATAATTCACTGGTTGGTGAAAGGTCTAAGCCACGCTCACAGATTTCTTCAAATTCTTCCATGTTGTAAGCCACACCGCCACCGGTGCCGCCCATGGTGAAAGAAGGACGAATGATACATGGTAGGCCAATGCGCGTCATAGTGTCGCGAGCTTCATCCATTGAGTGAGCAATTTCAGCACGTGGACATTCTAAGCCGATGTTTTTCATTGCAACATCGAAACGCTCACGGTTTTCTGCTTTATCGATTGCATCAGCCGTTGCGCCAATTAGCTCAACGCCGTGCTTAGCCAGTACACCATGCTTATCTAAGTCTAGCGCACAGTTTAATGCAGTTTGACCACCCATAGTTGGAAGGACTGCATCAGGCTTTTCTTTTTCAATAATTTTTTCAACAACTTCCCAATGAATTGGTTCGATGTACGTCGCATCAGCCATTTCAGGGTCAGTCATAATTGTTGCAGGGTTAGAGTTAACTAAGATAACTCGATAACCTTCTTCTCTAAGTGCTTTACACGCTTGAGCACCAGAGTAGTCAAATTCACAGGCCTGGCCGATTACGATCGGGCCAGCGCCTAAAATAAGAATGCTTTTTAAATCGGTACGTTTTGGCATTATTACTCCAGTCTAATTAGTTGTTACGCGCTTGCATCAGGTCGATGAAGTGGTCAAATAATGGGGCTGCATCATGCGGGCCTGGGCTTGCTTCTGGGTGACCCTGAAAGCTAAACGCTGGCTTATCTGTGCGATGAATACCTTGCAATGTACCGTCGAATAATGATTTGTGCGTTGCACGAAGGTTAGCTGGTAAGCTTGCTTCGTCAGCAGCAAAACCGTGGTTTTGCGCCGTGATCATCACAACATCTCGGTCTAAGTCTTTCACAGGGTGGTTACCGCCGTGATGACCAAATTTCATTTTTGCGGTTTTTGCACCCGATGCTAATGCTAATAATTGGTGCCCTAAACAAATACCAAAAATTGGCGTTTCTGTTTCTAAAAACGCTTTAATTGCATCAATTGCGTAGGTACATGGTTCTGGATCTCCTGGACCATTTGATAAAAAGATACCATCTGGGTTTAGTGCTAACACGTCCGCTGCTGAGGTTTGTGCAGGTACAACGGTTAGTTTACAACCACGGTCTACTAGCATACGTAAGATATTACGCTTTACACCGAAATCGTAGGCTACAACGTGAAACTTTTCATCAGCCGCGTCTAAGGTTTTAAACCCAGCGCCTAATGTCCAGCTTGATTCACGCCACTCAAAATTTTCCTTGGTTGAGACTACTTTTGCTAAATCCATGCCTTTTAAGCCAGGGAAGGCTTGCGCAGCTGCGAGCGCTTTGCTTTCATCGATATCATCACCTGCAATAATACAGCCGTTTTGAGCACCTTTGTCGCGCAAAATACGAGTCAACTTACGAGTGTCGATATCTGCAATACCTAAGATATTGCGTTGTTTTAAGTAATCATCTAACGATTGCTCGTTACGGAAATTACTTGCTAGCAGTGGCAAATCACGGATCACTAGGCCTTTCGCCCAAATGTGACCCGCTTCTTCGTCTTCGCTGTTAGTACCCGTATTACCGATATGTGGGTACGTCAAAGTTACGATTTGTTCCGCGTATGAAGGGTCAGTCAGGATTTCCTGATAACCAGTCATAGACGTATTGAATACTACTTCGCCGACTGACATGCCGTCAGCGCCGATTGCAGTACCGCGAAACACTGTGCCGTCTTCTAGAACTAACAGAGCGGATTTAGTCAAGTTAACCTCCTAACAGTAAAAAACGGGCGTAAAGTCATTTGCTTTACTACCCGTTTATAGCGATTGGAAACACGCAATTATGAATTTTTGGCAAATTGGCGCTATTCTATAGTAATTTACGCTTTAGGTCTAACGGTAATTCATTAAATAGTAAAAATAAGCGCTATTAGCTGGAAAACACGTCAAACCGCCAAAAAGGCACCTTAACTACTTCAAGTCAAGCACATCTTGCATATCATAAAGTCCAGCTGGTTTGTTTTTCAACCAGCCTGCAGCTCTTACAGCACCTAATGCAAAGGTCATTCGAGAACTTGCTTTGTGAGTTAATTCAAGCCTTTCGCCAGAAGTTGCGAAATATGCGGTGTGTTCACCAACTATGTCGCCACCTCTAAGCACTGAATAGCCGATTTCTTTTTGTGATTTGGCTTGCTCAACTTGACTACGATCGTAAACAGCAACGTCATCATGATCCCACCCTTTCGCCTGGGCAATTGCTTCTCCAATAGCTAACGCAGTGCCCGATGGGGCATCGATTTTATGGCGGTGATGCGCTTCAAATATTTCAATGTCTAAATCGTCACCAAATTTAGTGGCGGCAGTTTGTACTAAGTTAAGCAGTAAATTAACTCCAACGCTATAATTACGCGCAAAAACTATCGGGATATGTTTTGCTGCATCGGCTAATTCTTGCATATCTTCACCATTGAGGCCGGTTGTACCAATAACCATTGGGATTTTATTTTTCAATGCTAAAGCTAAGTGGTTTTTCATACCCGCAGGCAACGTGAAGTCAATCGCTACCTCAACATGAGCAAAACCTGAATCTTCTTGTGTATAAATGATATTTGAATCAACACAATTAACGACACTTTTAACGTGCGTACCTATCAAATCATTTCCTTCACGCACGTAGGCAGCCACTAACTCGTTACCCGCTGAAGCATTGGCTGCTTCACATAATACTTTACCCATTCGGCCATTCGCGCCGAAAACAGCAATTTTTGTCATAGTGAATCCTCATTCAAATTTTTATTGTTATACCGCATCCATCGTGATGTCGACTTTCGTGGCATCATAAGCACTGCATTGGATAAATCGCTTTTAATCCCAACGACACTCGTGTCTTATGTGAATTTTGGCATATTACTACAAATACCATTGAACAATCATTACCACTTTTTAAATAGAGCTCGCTCGCGTTGAATGAACATGAGCGATAAATCGATACAAAATAAAACTAAATGCTGCCGTTAATGCAGCGCTGACTAAACCATAAGGCATGCTCAACGATAAGTTGACACATAAAGCGCCAACGGCATAACCCACGGTATGAAGTGTCGCAATATAGTTTGTGAACTGCTTCCCTGCCTTTGAAACAATGATATTGGTATAAGCTAGCGTTGCACTATTGAGTGCAACGAATGTAAATGCAATAAACACACAAAGCGCCATAATAGAACTCATTAGTGAACTAATCAAAGCCATTAAAAGAGCAGCCCCGACACTTAAAACAAGCAAGGACTCTGAATCAATCTTTTGTTTTTTAATAAAATATAATTGAAAAAATGTACTCAGCCCCGCTGTTAATGCGAGATTTACTGCCACCCACTGACTGACTGCAACGCTATTATCTGTGAGGGTTTTAGACAGTACTTGCACAAGACTGAATTGCCCATAACAAAGACTAAATGAACAGATAAATGCAACGGCCAGCAGCCCCCACTGTTGATTGGGCTTTGCTGGTTCATGAGCTTTTATATCACAATGAGGTATTACCGGTGTTGCCAATAATACGAACACACCCAATATGATCGGCAGTGCAAATACCCATATTGGCGAAACAAGTAATAAACCTAAACATACTATGGGTGTGAGGCACCTCGCTAAAGTGCCACCTAAACTGACCTTTGCTAAAGCACCAATACTATTTTTTGAAAAAATCTGCAAAGCACTAATTTGCAATTGAGGCACAACCCCACTGCTGAATATCCCGTGCATAATGCGACTCAAAATAAACAGGGTTAACATTAATTCGACTGAATAATTTGTTTGTACTAACCACACACACATCAGGAGTAAATTGCTGAGAATAAATCCTGCAGATGACACTTTTATAACAAAGCTACAGCCTTTATTAGCGACCACTTTAGCCCAAAAAACACTTGAAAATAAAAATAGAAATGAACCAGCAGCCTGCCAATTAACAAGCGTCTCATAGGGAGTTTGCATTACATCAGCTAAAAGCGGCAACACGACTAACGCAATCTGTTGGCTCACACCTAACAATCCACCACCGACAACCAACCAAATAACGCGATTTTTCATAAGTTCTCAAAAAAGGGTCAAATTTTCATTGACACAGTAATGCAAACCCTTATCATTCGCAATAACTTTATTGTTCTAAGGATTCAGACAGTGTTAAATAAAAGTTTCTGTTGGTCGAGTTTTGCCAACGCCTACTTGCGAGAAAATAGCAATTGGGATGTTACCCCCCACACTGAGGGGCTTAAAGCAATTAGCATTCGCCTTGATGAGCAGCATCACCTTCTGTTACCACTTCATTATTTTTCAAATTTAGGAGTCCACGGCTTTACCGGTGACGTGCTCCTACAATCCAATAACACGCAAACCAGCATTGAATTTGAACAAGCAATACGCTTATTAATGCCTCGAGCTGATAAAAGCGCTGCATTTTCACAATCCCAAATTGATGAATTCATTACCCAAGTGCTTCAAAGTCAACGCTTCATTGCTCAATCTTTAGATAATCACCCTAGGCTTGCACAATTAAAAACGGGTCCTTTGAACTTTATTGAGGCTGAACAAGGCCTTCTGGCGGGACACAACTTTCATCCTGCGGCAAAAAGCCGACAACAACTCACCGATGATTTATGGGCTAAATATAGCCCCGAATTTGCAGCAAAATTTAAACTTGTGTGGTTACGCGTTTCAAAAAGTATAGTGGTTGGTGAATCAGATGGCGACTCACTTGATGGCTACTTATCTGAGCTTGTTTCTCAAAGTGCCCCTCAACTGTTGAGCAAACACAATGATCAATATGCAGTAATTCCGATGCATCCATGGCAATGGCAGCATTTAAAAACGCTTTCTACTATTCAAATGCTGTTAAATGACTTGCTCATAATTGAATTAGGCGAGCATGGTTTAGCATGGTCGGCCACCTCATCTGTTCGCGCAATTTGTCAACCCGACGTCACATTTCAGCTGAAATACTCTTTAAATATTAAATTGACTAACTCTGTTAGAACCTTATCAGTCAAAGAATGTAAACGTGGGCTACGTGTTTTTGATGCATGCCAGACTAACAAATATAAAAAATGGCAAGCACAGTACCCTGAATTTAATGTTCTACAAGAGCCTGCTTGGTGTGGCTTGAGTTTTAATGGCCAGGTGATCGAGCAAAGCATTTTCTTATTCAGAGAGAACCAACAACTAAATCATAAAAATGAAAGCCTCGTATTAGCCACACTTTGTCAATTGCCAATTGACGATGAACATCACCTATTACTTGAGCAACTTAAACAGGTAAGCCTAAATAAGCAGGTCACATTACCTGAGGCTGCTGAGCTTTGGTTTAAAAAGTTTAGTGAGCAAGTCATCTTGCCACTCTTTGATTTGCAAGCAAATTTAGGCTTAGTGTGCCTTGCCCACCAGCAAAATATCGTTATTGAATTTAACCAGGGACTTCCTTTCAAAACCTTTATTCGTGACTGCCAAGGCATTGGCTTTTCTACATTGGGGGTTGAGCAGTTTAGTGCATACTGTAAAGACATTTCCGGTGAAATTGAACACCACTGGAGTCAAGATCAAATATCACGTTACTTTCCTTATTACGTCATTATAAACAGTAGCTACGCACTTATCGCTGCACTTTCGATGTTAGGGTTTGGTGATGAACAAGCCTGGTGTAACAAATTACACAGCACATTAGCCAGTATCGCGAATTCTGCAATCGATCCAATCTGCCTTCAACAAGTACTCCAACAACCTCATTTCCAATGTAAAGGCAATTTTTACTGCTATTTAACAGGTGATAACGAAAATACCATCGAAGACCCTGCAATCATCTATTTTGACATGCCTAATTTAGTCGCTCAAACCGACCAACAGGAGCGTTAGCATGTTATTAAAGCACCACCTTCCCATTGAAAAATCTCCTTCAGGTGTGGTTGATCATTACAACAATATATCGCTTCAGGGTGAAATCTGCTTTGGTTATAACTTTGTTGCTGAATATGATGAAAACATTCATTCCTTGACACAGTTGCTATGCCTGCTTGATGCCCTTTTTTATCTAAACGATCATATCAAACACGTTCAATTGCCAAAAAAACAATGGCAACAATCTAAACCATGGCAAGCGTTGGTTCAGGCTTTTAACACTGAGAGCTTGTCACGGTTCGAATTTTATAGTCATCCTTTGAATGGCTTAAATGAAACACAAAGACCACTGTTTAATCACATCGATTCTCAAAGAGTGAGCCCTAAGCGCCCTATTAATTTAACGCAAGAAGTTTATCGTCGCTTTGATAACGAGCTAGGCAAATTCATAAGCTTTAAAGTAGCGGATCCTGATGCAGATATAGGCATTTTTCACCAGTGGATGCACCACCCCCGTGTTAGTGAGTTTTGGGAGATGGACTTACCCAAAGAAGAACTTAAAAGCTATCTAACCGATAAATTTAATACCCCGTTTAACTTGCCCTTAATTGGTTACTTTGACGACGAAGCATTTGGCTATTTTGAAGTTTATTGGGCTGCTGAAGATAGGATCGCGCCCTACTACGCATGGCAAGCATACGACAGAGGCTTGCACCTGTTAGTAGGTAATGATGCATATAGGGGCACGCGCTTTTTTAAAGCATGGTGTAAAGCTATTAGTCATTTTATATTTTTAGACTGCCCCATGACACAAAAAATTGTCCTTGAACCAAGACACGACAATCAAAAATTATTCAATCAAATCAATAAACTTGGATTTATAAAGGAATATGAATTTGAGTTCCCGCATAAGCGTGCTGCGCTTATATCAATCGAAAAAGTTAAATTCTACAAGGAGAATTTTCAATGTTAGATCTAGCAGGGATCGGAATTGGTCCATTCAATTTAAGCATCGCCGCACTTTTGAACGAATCCAACGAGCTTAATTATCGTTTTTTTGATAACAAACCCAGTTTTGCATGGCATCCAGGTTTACTGTTACCCGATGCCCACATGCAAACATGTTATCTAAAAGACTTGGTAACTGCCGTTGCACCGACCAGTCGCGTAAGTTTCTTGTCTTATTTAGTTGATAAAAAGCGGTTTTACCGATTTTTATCAACTGATATTGCCATGATAAGCCGAACCGAATTTTCTGACTATATGGCGTGGGCAGCAAGCAAATTAAAGAACCTCAATTTTAACGATGCAGTCTCAGCAATCAACTATTCCAACGGTCAGTTTGTCATTACAACGAATAGTGGCGAATACACTGCGAAAAACATTTGTTTGGGAACTGGTAAAGCGCCATACATTCCCCATGAATTCGTATCGCAACTGGGTGATAAAGTA
Source organism: Pseudoalteromonas sp. KS88 (assembly GCF_004766475.1). NCBI lineage: Bacteria > Pseudomonadati > Pseudomonadota > Gammaproteobacteria > Alteromonadales > Pseudoalteromonadaceae > Pseudoalteromonas > Pseudoalteromonas sp. KS88. Next base: position 19,468 of record NZ_PYHV01000019.1, on the reverse strand, counting down.
TTTCACGCAGCGGAGATTATGAGACGTGATATTGATTTAACAAATAAAAGCGTCGCTATTATTGGTGGGGGGCAAACAGGTGCAGACATTGTACTTAATGCCTTAGGGGAATATTGGGGCAAACCGAGTTCGTTATATTGGGTGTCCCGTCGCCCTAACTATCAGCCTCTTGATGAAGCTACTTTTACAAACGAATTTTTTACTCCGCAATATACTAAGTGTTTCTTTGATTTACCTGAGCTAAGCAAAAAACGCGAGATTAAAACCCAAAAGCTTGCAAGTGACGGTATTACAACAGAATGCTTAAAACAAATTTATCAATATTTATATCAACACTTTGACGTCAAAGGTGAAGAAAAGTGGGTTCATTTACTCCCCAATCGGACAGCGCAAACTATCTCACCTAATAATAACGGCTTTACTGTGAAGTGCCATAATACATTGAATCAAAGCGATGAAGTACTTAATGCTGATTATGTTATTTTAGCTACAGGCTTTGAGTCTAAATTACCCACATACCTTGAACCACTAAAACCACTACTTCACTTAAACGAAGACAGCGGACTTCAGCTAGATAGTCATTTTAATATTAAATGGCAGCACCAAAGCGAAAACCAAATATACGCAGTCAATGCTGGCCTTGATAGCCATGGCATCGCCGAACCTCAACTGAGTTTAATGGCATGGCGAAGTGCCACAATTATTAACCATTTAGCAAACAAAACTTTATTTGATCTCAGTGAAACGCAAAGCTTTATCGACTGGACATTACCCAACTCATCTCATTTTTTACCTTTAACAACGGCAGTTTAAATTAACATGAAAAAGTATACTCTTACATTAGTAGCCTCTAGCCTTCTATGTGCATTTAACTCATATGCGGCCTCACAAACACAAACGCAAGTGCAGCAACCGTTAGACCGAATCCTTATAACGGCTAACCGAACAGAGCAAAAAATATCAGATATTGCTGGCACTGTGTGGCTTGTCGATCTTGAAGAACTGCAAGCACAAATCAATGCAGGCCATGATTTTAAAACGTCATTAGCGCAACTAATTCCAAGCCTTGATCTAGCCAGTACAACCCGAACTAACTATGGCCAAAATATGCGTGGTCGCCAAATGGTGGTAATGATAGATGGCGTGTCTTTAAACTCTTCTCGTGGTATTAGCCGCCACCTTGATGCTATTGATCCATTTAACATATCACGAATTGAAGTACTTTCAGGGGCAACCGCTATATATGGGGGTGGCAGCACCGGTGGTGTAATTAATATCATTACTAAACAAGGCACCGAAGACAATGCTGTTAAAGTCGGTTTTGTTTCTGGCTTTGCTGGCAGTGATGATTTTGACACAAACTTAGCCGGAGCATATGGCTTTGCTAACAAACACACTAAAGGTCGCGTTTCAATTGCCTATAATAAAACTGACGCCATGTATGACGGTGAAAGTAACCCCATAATAATGGATACAACTCAAAGTGGCCTGCAATACTCTGAAAGTCTTGATTTAATGGCGTCGATATCTCATCAATTTACAGCAAACCAATCACTATCTGCCATGGTGCAAAAATATGAAAACCAAAGTGATGGTGAGCATGGTTTGTATTTTGGTCCAAACGCTAATGCGTTATTTGGTGATATGGCAGGTGTTGAAATTAGAAAAGGGCTTGAATCTGACCATATTCCAAAAACAGAACGCACATTGATTAATCTCAACTATGTAAATAAAGATCTTTTCTCACAAACTTTAAATATACAAGCGTTTATGCGCGAAGAGGTTTTTGATTTTTATCCTCGCCCCCGTCTAAAAGGCAACGCGATTTCAAGTTTCTCAAGCTCAGAGCAGAACACCGATGCGCACGGCTTTAAAGTGGTTATGTCTGGAAAAGCAGACAAACTGACTTACGCTTACGGCTTTGACTATGATAGTGAGGAGTTTGAGGCTATACAAACTTATTACGATACTGAGGTTGCACAAAGTTCGGGCGGGTTGGTAATGAATGAACTGTACGGGGTTGACCGCTACCCTGGCTTTAAAGTTGATGCCCGTGCTTTGTTCGCTCAACTACAATATCAGCTACTAGACAATCTAGGCCTTGCTGTAGGCTACCGCCGACAATCAATGGATAATACTGTAAATGATTTTGTTGGTACTAGCGCTGCAATTAAAGTGAAGACAGGGGTTGCGTCAGAAGCTGAAGCCATCAAAGGCGGCAGCACAGATTATGACGTTGGACTATTTAATTTAGGTGTCATCTTCGATATAAACGATAACCAACAAATGTGGTTTAACTCAGCTGAAGCTTTTGAGCTACCCAATGTAGCAAAATACTATGGCAAAGGCAGTTATGAGCAATCAACCAACACAACTGCATTAACATTAGTTGAAGGCAGTGTGGTTGATGTAAATAGTTCTGCGCTTTCAGGTATTAAAACCGACTCTATGGAACTTGGTTGGCGTTTTGATGACGGAGCATTACGTGCACAACTGGCTGCCTATTACAGCACTTCAGATCACAAAATTTCATATAACTCTAAGACATTGCTTATCTCTGTATCAGACTCTAAAACCCGCACAAAAGGGGTTGAAGCACAACTAGACTATGAATTTGAGAACGCGTGGCAAGCGGGATTTTCTGCGCATTTAATAACAAAAGAAGCTGAAAACGCGCAAGGTGATTGGGAAAAGGTCACGGTTACACAAGCCTCAAGCTCAAAACTAACCAGTTATATTAGTTGGCAAAAAGCGGACTTTAATCTTCGCTTACAAAGCAAAACAATGTTTGATTTAGAAGATGATGCGGATAAAAAAATTGATGGTTATACGCTTTTAGACCTGACAGCGCGCTACCCGCTAGAACACGGCCAAGTATACTTCTCTATCAATAACGTGCTTGATAAAACTTACACAACACAATGGGGTAAACGAGCCATTTACTTCTACAGCCCTAAATATGGCCCAGAAGCACTTTATGACCATAAAGGTCGCGGAAGAAGCTTCGCTTTGACGTATCAATACAATTTTTAAAACCAACGGTTTGATGTGAAATTATAAGCCGCTAACGCGGCTTATAATATGTTTTATTTTATTCAATTGATTACCACCAAAGTAGTACCGTCTATTTATAATTTTATCTTTGCGGACATAAGTGAACTAGATTTTATTTTAAACTCATGTAATAGTCAGAAAACTCTTTTAAAAATAATAATAATAGATACCCATAGACTTTAGCCGTCTATACATTTAAACTTCCTTCTTTGCGCCGATTTGGTCTTTGGCTTGCGGGCGCTGTTGAATTACTTATCACTTTGATAAGAGAACAACGAAATGCTGCTAAAAGAAGGATATTTTGGCTGTAGTAGTTGTTTATGAGTTATCTAACGAGGAATATGATGCAGCCATCATTTAATAAAACTAAAGCAAAGTTATCTTTGCTGCCACTGCTTACCTTTGTAACCCTATTTTTAGGCGCTGGTTTGTATCTTCAATCGCAAGGTGTTGATTACGCTTTCTATCAACTGCCCGCTCCTGTTGCCATTCTACCAGCGATTATGCTGGCGTTTATCCTAAATAAAAACACCATTAACCACAGTGTAGAGACCTTTATAAAAGGCGCTGGGCATAACAATATCATTACCATGTGTTTAATTTATTTACTTGCAGGTGCATTTTCTGCTGTTGCAGGGGCAACAGGGGGTGTTGATGCGGTTGTGAACGCGGGTTTATCACTTATCCCCCCTGCTTTACTATTGCCTGGCCTCTTTTTAATTGCCGCGGTTGTGTCAACTGCAATGGGTACATCGATGGGAACTATCGGAGCAATTGGCCCGATTGCCTATGCGGTATCAATGAAAACGGGTATCGATCCGGCCTTAATGGCAGGCACTATCGTATCGGGTTCGATGTTTGGCGACAATTTATCAATTATTTCAGATACTACAATCGCAGCCACAAGAACTCAGGGCTGTGAAATGAAGGATAAATTTCGTGAAAATTTAAAAATCGCTCTTCCCGCTGCAATACTTACTATCGCGTTACTTGTCTTTTTAACACCTGCATCACAGGCAGTTGAAGCGAAAGAGTATGATTTGTTATTAGTCTTACCTTATGCCTTTATACTCGTGCTTGCGGTAATGGGCTTCAATGTTTTTGTTGTTCTATTTAGCGGAATCATTTTTGCTGCGTTGATGGGCTTTACAGGCAGCTACGAAGGCGCAAGCTTTGTAAAAGATATCTACAAAGGCTTTACCGACATGCAAGAAATCTTCTTGCTATCGATGTTTATTGGTGGTTTGTCTGAGTTTATCCGCATTAATGGTGGTCTTGACTACTTAGCACGCAAAATTCAAGCAATAACAAAAATCATTGCTAAATGGCACAGAAAAGTAGCTGATCAACTTGGGATTGCAGCGCTTGTGATGACTAGTAACCTGTGTATTGCGAATAATACAGTTTCAATTATTGTCGCGGGACCTGTGGCTAAAAAGCTAGCAACAGATGGTGAAATTAGCGGTAAACGCTCAGCAAGTTTATTAGATATATTCGCTTGTGTTACTCAAGGCTCATTGCCTTACGGCGCTCAAGCATTATTACTTGGCGCAACCTTCAAAATTAGCCCTTGGGAAGTATCTACATCTTCTTATTACTGTTTTATATTGGCGTTTACAGCAGTGACTGTTATTTGCCTCAGACGCAACAAAACTGAGATTTAACGTTTTTTAATAGCAGATACGCTCAATTCTAGGGGTATCTGCTATAATCTCGGTTAGAAAAAGTAAATATTTAAATCCGAGATTCCTACATTGAATAAAACAATCGTTTTTACTGCCATTTTCATGGCTAGCGCTTCAAGCCACGCTGCTAATTGGAGCACTACTGCGTTACACCTTAATAAAGGTGATTTTAAAAACCCTTTCACAGGACAAAAATCAACCACCACGATTGCTTCACTACAACATGCCTCTGGCTATGATTATGGTGATAACTTCTTCTTTATTGATTATATAAATGATACCACTGACGATGGCTACCAAGACAAAGACTTTTATGGTGAATGGTACTCTACTTTTAGTTTATCCAAAATATCGGGTAGCGACATGTCTTATGGTGCAATTGCGGATATTGGCTTAACGGCAGGATTTAACGCCGCTGGCGATTCTAAAGTATTAAAGTACTTACCTGGCGTAAAGGTAAATTGGCAAGCACCGGGGTTTAGCTTTTTGTCAACGCTAGTCACAGCATACATCGACGATAATGAAGGTGTATTACGTGGTGGAGCTCCTATTGAAACCAATAGCTGGATGCTTGATATTGCGTGGGGCTATCCGTTTTCGATTGGCACACAAAAGTTTAATGTGACAGGCCACATTGAGTATATCGCCGCACGTGAAAATGAGTTTGGCGAAGATGTTAAAGCTTGGGTCTTAGCACAACCTATCATAACGTGGGATTTAGGTAATGCGATTAGCATGAAAGAGAACACCTTACTTCTAGGAATTGAGTGGCAATATTGGCACAACAAACTTGGCACAGATACCACAGAGTCTGTACCACAATTACATATTGAGTGGACGTTTTAAGGACCGCCTAAAACTTCTCCCTCGCGAAGCTAAAAATAAAGGCACAACATTGCATGTTGTGCCTTTTTAAATTTATTTAGAAATACTATGGCGGCAAACTAGAGCTTACAGGCTGGCGTTTTTCCTGACTTGTTAGCATTATTCTTTGCTACTACCGCACCTGACATGTTTGCTTGTAACTCTTTTATACGATTACCAGGTGCTGGATGAGTCGACATAAACTCAGGTGTTGCTCCACCTCCAGCTTGGCTCATATTTTGCCATAATGTGACTGACTCTTTCGGGTTAAACCCTGCTTTAGCCATTAAGTCTAAGCCGATAATATCCGCCTCTGATTCATGAGAGCGACTAAAGGGTAAAATAATACCAAATTGCGCACCCAAACCGAGTCCTTGCATTATCTCATTACGGTATTTTACATCGCCTATATCAAGTGCTGCACTGCCTACCTGCATGCCTGTTTGCAACAGTGAACTTTGTGATACACGTTCATTTGAATGCTCCGCGATAACATGACCCACTTCATGACCAATGACTGTTGCAAGTTGGTGTTGGTTTTTAGCTACATTGAGTAATCCTGTATGAACACCAATATAGCCCCCTGGTAATGCAAAAGCATTGGCTGAATCGTCTTCAAAGACGACCACTTCCCAATTTTGGCTTGCGTATTGTTGAGGCAAAACAGCAATTACATCCTTGGCAATGCATTTAACATACGCATTTACAGCTGGATCTTTATTTACTTTTTGGGTTTCTTTCATTTGAGCAAAGCTTTGCTGGCCCATTTGGCTCATTTGTTGATCACTATACAAAGCGATTTGTGTCCGACCCGTTGGTGATGTTTTACACCCGGCTAACACGGCTGTTGCGAGTACTGCTAAAACTAGTTTTTTCATTGTATTCCCCAACTAACATTCCGTTTATTGATATTTTGTCAATATAGCAAATAACGCCTTAACATAATATTACTATTGACCCCCCTAAGCACGCTGACAAAATTAATCACAAACTAACCCATACACTGGCTATCGCATTGTAAATCTCGCAGATATACCCAAACCACCTCAAGATGCACAATTCAGCGCTTCACAGTGACTTAATATCAAGGTGTTGCTTTGCAAGAATGGCACTCCCTTTTAAGAAGGAACAACGATGAGAGTAAGTGCCAGTGAAACGCCCAGCGGGTTGGTTTAAAAGCGATTTATACTGCGTTATTGATTTTAACGAGGAAACAACCATTATTTGCAATCATTGCCTTGCCTAAATCGTTTTTAATTCCAACGACGCTCGCATCTTGAGGTGGCTTGGGTATACAATGCGCACCAAATTCTGTTCACGAGTAGCGCATGCAAATTCAATCATCTCTCCTTAACAAGCGTATCTTACTGCCTCTTTTAGCGAGTATCGTTGCTATTACCCCCCTCGCAATCGACATGTATTTACCTGCAATGCTAATTATTGCAAACGACCTCAATACAAGTATGCCTAATGTACAAATATCACTCAGTTTGTACCTAGCTGGTTATGCTCTGGGCATGCTTTTCTTCGGCCCGATTGCCGATCAAATAGGACGGCGAATACTCGCAAAGATCGGGTTAGCCTTATTTGGATTAAGCTCCCTTGCTTTAGCATTTTGTAATGACATACACCTTTTTTGGTTTTTGCGTGTTGTTCAAGCTTTCACTGGTGCGGCAGCAACAGTGGTTGTGCCCGGTATTATTCGTCACATTTATCAAAAGGACACGGCTAAAGGCATGTCTTATGTGTCTATGATCATGATGGTGGCTCCTCTCGTGGCGCCTACTGTTGGTTCAATGATAATGGGGCTTTCTCATTGGCAGACGATTTTTATCGTACTCGCTTGTTATAGCTTTACTATTTTAGCGCTAACTCAAAGATACTTGATTGATATTCCAATATTTAAAAGCCCTCTTTCAGGTTTTGCACTTTTTTTTGATAGTTATAAAACCGTATTTAAAAATAAAAATGCGCGCGCAGACATAGCCAGCTCAATGTTTGTTTCTTTTGGCTTTTTTTGCTTTTTAACTGCTGTGCCCTTCGTATACCTTGATTACTTTGCTGTATCTGAACAACTATTTGGATTATTGTTTGCGTTTAATGTGATGGCATTAATGTTTGGTAACTTTTTAAACACGCGTTTAGTACCGCGAATTGGTTCTCGAAAGATGCTTTATTATGGTTTGTTTGTAGGGTTTATGTCGGGAAGCGCGTTGCTATCATTTAGCGTGTTTCATTTATCGCTGTACTATATAGTTGCGGCTATTGCACCTCTTATGATGAGCCTAGGTATTATTGCCAGTAATGCAGATGCACTTATTTTGATGCAGTTTGAAGAAAAGTCAGGAACGGCAACCGCCGTCATTGGTACTTTACGCTTTGGCAGCGGTGCACTTGTTGGGCCAATACTCGCATTAATGCATGCGCAAAGTGCCGTGCCCTTTTCAAGTTTAATGTTCAGTGCGTTAGTGCTAACTTTGCTTGCTCAAGTTTGGCACCGAATACAAAGCAAAAAAAATGCCCGTAATTAACGGGCATTTCTAGAATATTTTAGATTACTCAGCGGCTTTTGACACCATCACCATTGCAGGGCGAAGTAAACGACCATTTAAAGTGTAACCCTTTTGCATTACTGCTAGTACTGTATTAGGTGATACATCATTACTTGGCTGGATAGACATTGCTTGGTGAAATTCAGGGTTAAACTGTTCACCTTGTGGGTTTACAATTTCAACACCAAACTTAGCAACGGCATCATTAAAGCTCTTCACTGTCATATCAATGCCTTCAAGTAACGGCTTAAGTGTTTCGTTCTCTTTGTCTGAGAATTCAATTGCACGTTCTAGGTTATCAATCACTGGAAGTAGTTCGTTAGCAAACTTTTCTAAAGCAAATTTATGCGCTTTTTCAACATCTTGAGCTGCACGACGACGAATATTTTCAACATCAGCTGCAGCACGAACAACACCATCTTTTTGATCATTGATTGTTTGCTTTGCCGCTTCAAGCTCTGCGTAAAGCATGGCGATTTCAGCTTCCGGGCTAACTTCTTCAGCCTCATGTGCATCAGCAGCCTCTACCGCAGCTTCAACGTCTGCTTGCATTTGCTCTAACTCTTCATTTAATTCTACTTCTTGCTCTGGTGATTTTGTCTGCTCAGACATAATAAACGTACTCCAATTCTTTTCAATTGCGGTAATTATGGGGATTGAATAAAAAGATTCAAGAGTCAGATGACTCGATTAGTTTAAATTCTTGGATGATTGCTTCAATTTGCGCCGATTTTGGACAAATAATACAAAAACGACTTTGATATTCTTGATTTTGAAAATACGGCACACTTATCACCATTAACTCAGCGCAATCTGCAAATGGTAGTTGTTCTGAGTTAAGTACAGAAACACCATTTTTAAAAGCCAGTTTATCTTCCACATAATTTAAAAATGACACGCCAATATTTAAACTTTGCTGACAATCCATTTGCTTATATAAGTAGTTTTCCCCTACCACAATACTGTTGTCTGAACCAAGCTTTTGGCTTAGTTCGCGGGTCCACTGTGTTAATGAATCATGGCAATTACGTGGCGCTGTATTTGCCATTGCCTGCATACGATACAAGCCTTCCATCAGCGTTTGTTGACTAAATACCGTGTTCAGCCAAGTCGCAAATTGATATCGCACAGCGTCTGATGAATCAGACGGTTTGTGAATACAAATATTATGACTTTGCCCAGCTCTATCAATCAATAAAATAAGCCAATCATTGCTATCGAAATCAAGTACTTCTACTCTAAAAACATGCTGAGAGCGGACTTGAGGCAAGCCAACACAACAACACACTTTAAAACGTTGACTTAAATCGTGGGCTAACTCTACAAGTTTTGACTGCGCTGGGTGCCAATATTGAGCTATCTCATTTAATGCAAAAAACTCCGTTAACCAGTACTCAAAACCGGCATTAGTCGGAACGCGTCCAGCAGATGTGTGGGGGGAGTATAATAACCCCACTTTTTCAAGCCGAGACATGGCATTACGCACGGTGGCCGAGCACACTGCCATACCTTTTTGCTTTGCAATTTTGCTTGATGCCACAGGCAGGCCTTCACCATCACAGTACAAACTCATAACGGCGGAAAATATTTGCTGATCTCGAGGATTTATATTCATATTATCTACATCTTGGTGCATAAAGCATATATCGGGGCAAAGAGAGGTTATTTCAAGGCACTGAGGTTTTCAATTCACTCATTTTTAAGTACTCTAGCATTATTATAATTATTTGCGTGAATATCATGGAATCACCTTTTAAAACCATAGGCTTAATTGGAAAAGTAAATCACGATGGCGCAACCGCAACATTAATACGCTTATACACTTTTTTAAATGCATTAGGCTTTTCTGTTATTGTTGAGCAACGAACTGGACAGCAAATAGACGATATACCTAAAGACAAACTTGTCAAATTAATTGAGCTTGGTGAAAAAGCTGACTTAGCAATTGTGGTTGGAGGCGACGGCAACATGCTAGGTGCCGCACGTGTACTTGCTCGCTTTAATGTTGCTGTTATTGGAGTGAACCGAGGGAACCTAGGGTTTTTAACAGACTTAAACCCCGATGGCTTTGAAGCAAGCTTGGAGCAAGTATTAAGTGGGCAATTTATCGAAGAAAACCGCTTTCTGCTTGAAGTTGAAGTCTATCGTCATGCTGAACTCAAAAGTGCAAATTCGGCTGTGAACGAAGCAGTTCTTCACGCAGATAAAGTTGCTCACATGATAGAATTTGAAGCATTTATAAACAATGAATTTGTCTTTTCTCAGCGTTCTGACGGTTTAATTGTTTCAACTCCCACAGGTTCAACAGCTTACTCACTATCTGGCGGCGGACCAATTTTGACCCCTGAGCTGAACGCTATTTCGCTGGTCCCAATGTTTCCTCATACCCTATCAAGTCGTCCTTTGGTCGTCGATGCCGATAATGAAGTTCGCTTAAAACTAAGTTTAGAAAATACGGATAGCTTACAAGTGAGCTGTGATAGTCATGTTGTGTTGGCCGTTTTGCCTGGTGATGAAGTCGTGATAAAAAAGGCTGATAAAAGACTTCGGCTTATTCATCCAAAAGAATACTCTTACTATCATGTTTTACGTACAAAGCTAAATTGGGGTAGTCGTTTGTATTAATTATATTGCGCTAACTCATACTTTAGCGCAAAATATCAAGAAATTTATAATCACATAAATCAGGAATGTTTATTAGCGATGACCTACGTTGTATTTTTTGCTATTTTGTTATTAATAACGTTATTAGGTACATACCTTGTAATTGAAAATAACCGCCGTAATGCACGAGAGGCAGAAAAAAAGCTGTTTAATAACCGTGTAGCAGAAGTAACGAGCAATTTAAAAGGGAAATTAAATTACTTTTCTGAAGCTCATATACTTAGGCCTAAATATATCCCGCGATTACAAGTCATTGCTAGCAACTTTTTTGTTGTACAACCCCATAGTGATGAAAACCTATTGTATTTAGAACGAATTGTCGAATCTTTCATCTCAACAGTAAATAGCGAACTGACTAAATCGTTTGTCACCGGTGAGCGTGACAAATTAGCTGAGCAACTTTCTCTTTTTGTTGCTGAATTACCCTATGCGGGAATTGAATATAACCGTGATTTTTATTATGAAATACTACCTTCATTAATTAAAACATTAGAATCACCGGATATCGCCAGTGATCAAGGTGTACCCGAGGTAGAGGTAGATGAAGAACAAGAATCTGATGATTCAAATACTCAGTCTTTTATACAACAATTAAGTACTAATAGTTAAATCACAGGGTGCTTCTGCACCCTAACCTTTGCATTTCAAGCCCTTTCCCGACGTCATATCAACTTTTCTCGTTACATCTACTGCTTTGTAATCCGAACAAAATAGAAATTTTATTTGCAAAAAAACAAAACACTGTATAAATTAACAGTTAATTGACTGGATGGATGAACAGTATGTTAATCGGACTCGAAATTAAAAACTTTGCCATTGTAAATAATCTTAGCACCGAGTGGCATAGCGGTATGACCGCTATTACAGGTGAGACTGGCGCAGGTAAATCAATTGCAATAGATGCATTATCACTTTGCTTAGGTGAACGTGCTGATGCCGCAGCGGTGCGCCCTGGTACAGAGCGCGCGGAAATAAGTGCTCACTTTGATATTGCTAATCTGCCTAATGCTACTGACTATTTACAACAACAGTTATTAACAAATGATGAAAACGAATGTTTATTAAGACGTGTCATTTGTAAAAACGGTCGTAGTAAGAGTTATATTAATGGTAGTCCTGTAACAGCCACACAGCTAAAAGAATTAGGACAACACCTAATTTCGATTCATGGGCAGCATGCGCACCAATATCTTTTGAAAGCAGACCATCAACTTAATTTGTTAGATGCCTACGCAGGACACACTGATTTAGTATCTAATGTGCGTAAACGCTATCGCGAACACCAAAACTTGCAAAAAGAGTATGCCATTCTCGAGCAGTCTCAACTGAAAGAGGCGGCGCAAAAACAACTGTTAGAATACCAAGTAGCCGAACTTGACGAATTTGCTTTACAAGAAAATGAATTCCAACAGATTGAAGCTGAACACCATAAGTTAAGCCACAGCCAGACGATACTTGAATCGTGCCAACGTGAGCTACAGCATTTATACGAAAGTGATGAGCAAAATGCTTGCTCAATATTACAGCATAGTGCTCAACGCTTTGCTGAGTTAGCGCATTACGACAATAGCTTAACGAGTGTCGCTACTTTGTTAGAAGAAGCCGCTGTGCAAGTAGAAGAAGCCAGTCGCGAGATTAGAAATTATGCTGATCAAACAGAGCTAGACCCAAGCCGGCTTGTTGAAGTCGAAGAGCGCTTGAGTGGCGCTTTAGATTTAGCGCGTAAGCATCATATAAAACCTGAAGAACTAGTAGATTTTCATCAATCAATCAGTAGCGAGTTGGAATCAATTAGCAATAATTCATCACGGTTAGAACAGTTAGAATCTGAAATAACTTTGTCCTTGGATCTTTATAAAGAAGCCGCTTGTGTATTGAGTAATAGCCGGATAAAAGCTGCCAGTGATTTAAATAAACTGATTAGCCAAAGCATGGCCAACTTATCGATGGAGAATGGGCAATTCGAGATTGCACTTAGCCAAGAGCCATCACGCGTACCTACTAACCTAGGCTATGACTGCATTGCTTTTTTAGTCTCCACAAATCCAGGACAACCTTTACAACCCTTGTCAAAAGTTGCATCTGGTGGAGAGCTTTCACGAATAAGCTTGGCCATACAAGTCATTATTGCGCAAAAAGTAACAACGCCAACACTTATTTTTGATGAAGTAGATGTGGGTATTTCTGGCCCTACGGCATCTGCTGTAGGAAAATTATTACGCCAACTAGGCAAGTCAACACAGGTCATTTGTGTGACACACTTACCTCAAGTGGCAAGCTCTGGTCATCAACAGTTTTTTGTAGCCAAAGAAATTGCAAACGGTGAAACATTTACCCATATGAAACCCTTAAATAAAGACGGCAGAATCGACGAAATTGCAAGGCTGCTCGCTGGTGACAACATTAGTAAAATGGCCAAAGCGAATGCCAAAGAGCTTATCTCTGCTCATGGCTAAACTTTGCGTGCCCGATTTATTTAAACATTTTAAGCCACTATAAAATTAGACAGAATTTATGAAGAATTACTTATTAAGGACCTCAGTCCTGTTATTAGCTTTAATTATGCTTGCTGGGTGTGAAACAAAAATAGCTCAGTCAATAAATACTAATGGATTTCATTGGGGTCCGATTCTAACACTTATCTACGCCAGTATAGTATTGACCCCCATAGTGAGCACTGTATTACTGGTATTTAGCCAATATAAGCCCCTTTCTTTTAAGGTTAAGTTGCAACAAATTATCCACATATCGTTGCTTGGAATGCTTTTACTCGCGTGGTTAATAGAGTTAAGCAACATAAATATTATCAATAGTCGGTTGGATTTAATCATCATGCTAGCTGCACTATTTATACAAATGTTGGTCGCAATTTTAGTTTTTGTTTCTGTAAGTAAACACCAAAAGAAACATAACAAAGACAGGTACTTTTTGTAACGGCAGTTTTACAACAATAAAGCAAAGTTTTATTTACAAATTTGACACACTCCAACTGACAGCATAATATTTTGTTTAATCAATCATGGAGCGAATTATGGGTATGCTATTTTCTGACGTTACGCAGCTAAAAAGCAGCTACGCAACACTGCAACTTGGTTCAGCAAAAGCTGATGGCCGATTAACGTTGACCGAACATTTGCTTCACTTTGAATCACTAAATAAACAATTAAATTTAGGTTCATACACAATAAAATTAAACACCATTAGTCGTGTTGAACGCTGTGCAGGAAAAGCCGCTGGTATTATTCCAATAACACAAAGCGGCATTAAGATTACGACCAAACAGAACCATAATATCGAGTTTCTTTTGCCCGACCCTGAACAATGGCTAAACAGCTTAAGAGCAGATCATTAGAGAAAAATCTGTCTTTAGTAGTTCATTAGTATGATTTAAAGGGCCGTTTTGATTTGTCTGCCTCGCTTTTTCTTAAAGTTTATTATCATTAGTTTAATTGCAATAACATGAACTACGCTTTTAGTACTAAAAAATGTCACTAAATCTAATTATTACTGCTATTAAACTTTACATCTTTATTAATTCGTCTCACACTTGAATCATCTGGAATCTGTAAAACAATTTAAAATGAAATATTTATTAACGCTTTTTACACTCATTTCTATTCTTTCACTATCAGGCTGTGGTAGTGAAGAGTCTACTTCTGGTGACTCAAGTACACCAGGGGAAGGTGCGACTATGTATTTTGATGCCTTGTATAATGCGAAAGACCTCAATAAGGCGATGACAATGGCTACGCCTAAATTAGGCAGAATAATGAAGTCATATGGTACTTCTAAACAATTCGCTCGTAATTTAGTTAATATGCAATATGACGAAGTAGTTATTGAAGTAGACATGACAAACATGAGCCTTCGAGAGCAGTATGGTGATAAGGCTAATATAAACCTTATATTTACCGGTTACTTTAATGGTAACAAGGTTGATGATATGCGCAGTGTTAAAATGGTGCGTAAGAAAGGCAAATGGTACGTGGATAAAATAAACCCAGACCCATTTGCCAGATAATTTTCAATAACCTAAGCTCTGGTTATGAGATGTATTACATATTGATATTAAATACTGAAAGCCTTTATTTTAAAGGCTTTTTTCGTTTTAAAGTGTTCCTTTTGCAAAGTTATCTACCGCTATGGCTTGTTTCCTAAGCTCATTTGCGTCTTGTAGACGCCTACCCTCTTGCTCTGTAATCAGTTGTTTTTCAACTGCTTCATCAATTACTACTTCGACCGATGCATTACGATTTAAAACGCCCTCACGCTGCCACTTCTTTATACGTTTGAATGCATCAGCAGTGTCATTCATTGCTGCAAATGCTTGCTCCATTACACCTGTACCTGCATTATCATCGACATAGCATAAGTGAGTTAATCGATTTCTGAAAACGCCCGGTTTAGTCATATGCTCGCATATTGTTTGAGCTATATTATCACTAGGACGATGGTAATGATTACCCAGTGGGAAAACTATTCGTTTGAGTAAAAAATTAACGAATGGATTTGAAAAGTTTTTAAAGAAGCCATCAAACGCTTGCCCAATTTCAAATAAATTTCGCTCCACTGAATACTGAACAAATGCTAAGTCTGCTTGTTGTCGGCCTTCATCTTCAAACCGTTTGAGAACAGTTGAGGCAATATATAGGTGGCTCAACACATCGCCTAAGCGTGCAGAAATCATTTCTTTTCGCTTCAGCTCTCCGCCTAAAATAAGCATAGCTACATCAGTGCAAAATGCTAATCCGCGACTCATTCTGCCTAACTGCTTATAATAGTTCGTTGTTGCGCCACTCACAGGAGACTTAGCAAAATAGCTTCGAGTCAGTCCATGTACAAACGCCATGCCTGCATTGGTACTGGCAAATATAATATGCTGTAACAACAACCCATCAAATTGCTTTAAAGCAAGCTCATCATCTTCCATGCCAGCCGCTTCCATTTCTTTAAGTACAAATGGGTGACAACGTGTTGCGCCTTGTCCAAAAATCATTAAATTACGTGTTAATATGTTGGCGCCTTCTACGGTTATAGAAACCGGGATCCCCATGTATCCATGAGCTAAATAGTTATTTGGCCCTACTTGAATACCCTTACCTGAGTGAATATCCATTGCATCATTCATTACGGTTCGCCCCATCTCTGTCATATGGTATTTCGCAATAGCTGTGACAACCGATGGGCTGAGTTTTAAATCAATTGCACCTGCGGTCATTAGTCGGCAAGACTCCAAACTATAAGTTAAGCCACCAATACGCGCTAACGCTTCCTGGACCCCCTCAAACTGTCCTATTGATACACCAAACTGCTGTCTTACCACAGCATAAGCTGATGTCATGCGTGAACATAAATGCCCTGTAGCACTACTCAATGCAGGAAGTGAAATACCACGACCTGCACTAAGGCACTCAACGAGCATCCGCCAACCTCTGCCTGCGCCCTGTTGACCACCAATAATCCACTCTAGTGGTATAAATACATCTTTACCGTAGGTCGTTCCATTCATAAACGCCATATTAAGCGGATAATGACGCTCGCCGATTTTAACACCCTCATGATCTGTGGGTATTAGCGCACAAGTAATACCAAGCTCTTTCTCTTTACCCAGCAAGCACTCGGGATCGTACATTTTAAACGCAAGCCCAAGCACTGTGGCCACAGGTGCCAATGTTATGTAACGTTTAGACCAGTTTAAACGAAGTCCAATTACTTCTTCACCATTGAACTCACCTTTACACACCACACCAGAATCAGGAATACTGCCCGCATCGGAGCCAGCTTCAGGCCCTGTTAGGGCAAAACAAGGCACATCTTCGCCAGTTGCTAAAGTTGGCAACCATCGTTCTTGCTGCTCTTTAGTACCATAGTGAAGCAATAACTCACCTGGACCTAAACTGTTTGGCACCATAACGGTAACCGCAGCAGTTAAGCTTTTAGTCGCAATTTTTGCCACAATAGTAGAATTTGCAATCGCTGAGAACTGACGTCCGCCAAACTTTTCAGGAATAATCATTGCGAAGAAACCATTTACTTTGAGGTAATCCCAAACCTCTTTAGGCAAGTCTTTATCTTTTTGAACAATTTGGTAGTCATCAAGCATTGCTAGTAATGTTTCTACCTCATTATCTAAAAATGCACATTCCTTTTTACTCAATTCTGGCTTAGGGTAGCTATGAAGAACTTTCCAGTCAGGGTTACCACTAAACAGCTCCCCATCCCACCAAACATCGCCAGCCTCCATAGCTTCCCGTTCTGTTTGTGACAAAGGCGGCAATACTTTTTTAAAAAATTTAAAGGCTGGGCGACTAATTAAGCTGATGCGGATATCTTTTACAGCAAATACAACTATCACCAAAACCAGTAATAAAATGAACACTGACATGGAAACGATCCTTTTCAATTGATGGAAACTAATTGTTTTAAGTATGACCGATCCTTTTATAAATACAATAAAACCATCATTCTCTGGTTACACATATGCAAACAAAAACTTAAATCAATTCGCTTAATTAAGTGCTCTATTTTGAGGATAGAAAAAAATGTTGATAGCAAGGCAAAAAATTTGCTATCTAGTTGCTCTAAATGAGAGTTTTTTAACGCAGGTAGCCACACGTTTATCCCCGCAAAATGATTAAGTACTGTTACAGATTGGAATTATATATTTTGCCATGCTTTGAGACACTGCTATCATCCATAGCGATAAATAACAAATATAAGGGTAAATATGACTACTCCACATTTTAAGCTTAGTCTGAGCGTATTAATGGCCACGAGTGCATTAGCACTATCAGGTTGTGACCAAAACACTTCTGAAAAACAACACACTACTGTTAGCACTTCAGTAAGCGCAGCTGATGCACGAAACTTTATAGATAAAACGGAACAAGAACTTAACGCACTCTATTTAGAATCAAGCCGCGCAGAGTGGATTTATGCGAACTTTATTACGCATGATACCGCTGCGCTTTCAGCAGAAGTAAACCGCAAGATGACGGAAGCGGTTGTGCGCCTTGCAAATGAAGCGGCTCAGTTTGATTCTTTAGACCTTGATTACGATGCCCGACGTAAATTAGATAAGCTAAAATTAGCACTCACATTGCCTGCGCCTCAAGATGCTGAAAAAACAGCTAAACTATCGCAGTTAGTGGCAGAGCTTGGTGGTATCTACGGCAAAGGTAAGTACTGCAAAGAAAATGGCAATTGTTTAAGCTTAGGCGATATGACAGCAAAGATGGCCACAAGTCGTGATTACAATGAATTACTTGATCTATGGCAAGGCTGGCGTCAAGTTTCTAAGCCAATGCGACCTCTTTATGAGCAACAAGTAACTTTAACAAATGAAGGTGCTAAAGAGCTTGGTTACGCTGATACCGGCGCGATGTGGCGCAGTAAGTATGATATGCCTGCAGATGATTTTGCAAATGAACTTGACCGCATTTGGGGACAAGTTAAACCACTTTATGATTCATTGCATTGTCATGTACGTGCAAAGCTAGGCGAGAAATATGGTGAAGATAAAGTACCACAAGATCAACCAATTCCTGCACATTTATTAGGCAACATGTGGGCACAAACATGGGGCAATATCTATGACGTTGTTGCCCCTGAAAATGCAGATCCAGGCTATGATGTAACAGCGTTACTCGCTGAGCATAATTATGATGAACTAAAAATGGTGAAAGGTGCTGAGACGTTTTTCACTTCAATGGGGTTTGAGCCTCTCCCAGAGACGTTTTATGAACGTTCACTATTTACCAAACCCAAAGATCGTGATGTGCAATGCCATGCATCAGCGTGGAACATTGATAGTAAAGACGACCTGCGTATTAAAATGTGTATTCAACGTACAGGTGAAGAATTTTCAGTTATACACCATGAATTAGGTCATAATTTTTATCAGCGTGCGTACAATACACAGCCACTTTACTATCAAGAAAGTGCTAACGATGGGTTCCATGAAGCTATTGGTGATACAATTGCACTCTCTGTTACACCTGGTTATTTAAAAGAAATTGGTTTATTAGAGCAAGTACCAGACGAATCTAAAGACATTGGCTTACTAATGAAAATGGCACTGGATAAAGTGGCCTTCATTCCATTTGGTTTATTAGTGGACCAATGGCGTTGGAAAGTGTTCTCAGGTGAAGTAACAGCTGAAAATTACAATCAAGCTTGGTGGGATTTACGCCAGAAGTATCAAGGTATTCAAGCACCCATAACTAGAACAGAAGCTGATTTTGATCCAGGTGCAAAATACCACGTACCAGGCAACACACCTTACACTCGCTACTTCTTAGCACATATTCTTCAATTTGATTTCCACCGCAGTCTGTGTGAAATTGCTGGTAACGAAGAAGCGATTCACCGTTGTTCAGTTTACAATTCTAAAGCGGCGGGTGAAAAGCTCAATGCCATGCTTGAAATGGGCTCAAGCCGCCCATGGCAAGAAGCACTTGCCACTGTAACGGGCAAAACAGAAATGGACGCCACTGCGTTACTTGATTACTTTGCACCATTGCAAAAATATTTAGATGAGCAAAATCAAGAACGACAATGCGGTTGGTAATTCTCCTTTAATTGTCCCGTCCTGAAATAGGTTGACGGTTTTAATGAGAGACTTGGTGCGAAAGCGCCAGGTCTTTTTTA